>JBEKZY010000430.1:0-3174 GCA_049509395.1 Thermoguttaceae bacterium
TGGGCGGATCAAGGATTACGGCGTTAAAACGCTCGCCAGCCGCGGCCAAGGACTCCAGGGTTTCAAATCCCTCGCCGCATTGGAAACGGATGTTTGTTGCGGAGTTGAGCCGGGCGTTGGCCTCGGCCAGGGCCAAGGCCTTTGCGCTCGAATCAACGGCAACCACTTCTTTTGCACCGCCCAGCACGGATGCGGCAAGACTGAATCCGCCGCTATAGCAGAACATGTCTAAAACTCGGCATCCGTGCAGATATCCGGCCGTAATTTTCCGGTTTTCCCGCTGATCCAGATAGAAACCCGTTTTTTGCCCTTCGGCCAGATCTACGGAGTAACGCAAGCCATTTTCCCCGATTTCCAGGGGACCGTCCAGCGCCTGTCCGCAGTAAGGACCGTCGCGAAGCTCCAGGCCTTCAGCCCGGTTGATGCCCCGTTCGGTCCGCAGCACGACCCCGCGTGCGCCTGTCAGTTCAACAAGGCATGAAACGATAAGCGGCAGTCGAACTGCCAATGCCAACGCATTTACCTGCACCGCAAGATAGTCGGCATAGCGATCAACGATCAGGCCGCTTAAGCCGTCGCCTTCGCTGAAAACCAATCGAGCCGCACCCCGTGGATCGTCATAACCTAATTGCCGGCGGAAATGCACGGCCTTTTCCAGCCGCCCGCACCAGAAAGAATCGTCCAGCGATTCCGCAGCGTCCCAGGTATAAAGCCTTACGCGGATGCGGCTGTGGCTGTTATACAAACCCCGGGCGACAAATTTTCCTTTGTCCGACATCAGATCGACAACATCGCCGTCGGCGGCCTCGCCTTCGATGCGCTCGATGGCCGAATCCAGCACCCAAGGATGCCGTGCGTAAAAAGGCCGTGCTTTATGGGGTTTCAGTATTATCCTCGTCAATGCCATCCCGCTAAATTTAACCAGTACTGTCATCGCTGGCAACACCCTTGCATAACTGCGTCTTGCAAGTAACAATTATGGCGACTTGCGAGTTTTTCCATATCTGACATCACACCCCCGATGAAACCCGATCCATACGCCGCCTGGCGCATCCACAATTTTCGCTTGTATGCCGTAAGTTGGTTTTTGCTGGTCTTTGCCAAGCAAGTGGAGACCGTGGCGGTCGGCATCCACGTTTATTATCGCACCGAAAATGCCTTGTATTTGGGTTTGGTCGGCTTGGTCCAGGCTTTGCCGATAATTTTTTTAGCTATAGTCGGCGGTCAACTGGCTGACCGCTTTAACCGTCGTTACGTGATACTGTGCACGTATTCGCTGAGTGTGGTTTCGGCCGCCGGGTTAACCGTTACGGCGTTTTTGGAATGGCCGATTTGGTGGATGTATTTATTTCTCGGTTTGGGAGCGATAGGCTACGCGCTGGGCGGCGCTTCGCGATCATCGATATTGCCGCAGCTAGTTAGCGCTGAAATCTTCAGCAACGCCATTACCTGGAATAGTTCCATCTTTCACATCGCATCGATGAGCGGACCAGCCGTGGGTGGATTGATCGTCGATTGGGATAAAACCACCGTTGCGGCCTTCACATGCGTAATGATTCTGCGGATTATTTCTTTGCTGGGCATCGCCTTCATCAGAAACAGGCCCCAGTCCGAACCCATGGAAACCATCTCTTTGGAAAACGTTTTAGCCGGCATCCGCTTTGTTTGGAACACCAAACTTATTTTAGCCACTATCACTTTAGACCTATTTGCCGTGCTGCTGGGCGGGTTCACTTATCTCCTGCCTGTCTTCGTCAGGGATATTTTGAAAGTAAGCGAATCTTGGGTGGGTTATCTTCGCGCAGCAGAAGCCGCTGGCGCCGTTTTCGTGGCTCTGGTAATTGCTCATGCCCCGCCCATGCGGCGCGCAGGCGCGACCATGCTCTGGGCTGTAACCGGGTTCGGAATAGCCACGATCGTGTTCGGATTCTCGCGATGGTATTTGCTCTCCATGCTGATGATGTTGTTTATCGGCGCTTTGGACAACATAAGCGTGGTCGTGCGCCACACCCTGGTGCAAATGCTTACGCCCGATTCCATGCGCGGACGGGTCTCCGCGGTAAACAACATATTTATCGTGGCCTCTAACGACATCGGCGGCGTGGAATCGGGTGTAACCGCCTGGCTTTTCGGAGCGGTGATATCCGTGGTCGGCGGCGGCATCGGCACAATCCTCGTGGTTATCGCCTCCGCCCTGATCTGGCCGCAAATTCTGACGATCGGCTCGCTCCAGGATGTCCGACCGGCATCGGAACCATTGCCGATAGCTGATGAAGAAAAAGAAATTCTTTAGACTGCTATCATCCTGCCGGAATCATCCAGGGCAGCAAATATGCTTGCGTTATCGTGAGCAGTCCGATCAATATGGCCAGCACCAGGCTATGCAGGAAGACAAAGCGGAGGATTCGGCCTTCACCTCCGGTCTGACCTGTGGCCACGGCGGCAACCACGATGCTCTGAGCGTCGATCATCTTGCCCATCACTCCGCCAGTGCTGTTCGAGGCCACGATCAATATGGAATTGAGTTTTAACTGTTCGGCCGTGATCCGTTGCAAACTGCCGAACAGGGCATTGGCCGAGGTGTCTGAACCCGTCAGCGCCACGCCTAGCCAGCCCAAAAGCGGGGCAAAAAAGGGATAAAGCCGGCCCGTATGAGTAAATGCCAGCCCCAGCGTGGCGTCGGCCCCGCTATATTTCGTGACAAACGCCAATGCCAGCATGCACGCAATGGTCAAAAGCGCCCAGCGAACGCGGAACAATGTGCGGAGGAATTCATCCAGAAAAACCATGAGCCCAAGTCGCAACCAAACCGCCGTTAGCACAGCCGCGAAAAATATGCCCGTCCCAGTCGTCGAAAGCCAGTTAAAATCATACTTGGCTTCCTCGGGTTTAACCGCACGATCCAAACCGGACGGAATTGCCACAACCGGAGCAGTGCGATAAATCAGATTGTGCAATCCGGTCACGTTGAAAGATAGTTTGCCGATTCCCTGCAAACAATTCGGGCGCTCTACCGTCCCGCCGTCAAGCATTGTCTTCCACGAGGGCCATCCCCATAGAAATACCATAAGCGAAAGCAATATCCAAGGCATCCAAGCATAGGCGATTTGCCGAGGTGTTAACGGCGTTAAGGCCGACTTGTCTTGTGGAATATCGTCAGCAGTGTTTGCCCCG
>JBEKZY010000431.1:0-3169 GCA_049509395.1 Thermoguttaceae bacterium
CTTCGGCGGCAAAGTCAACCGCAGGCTGTCGCCCTCGATCTGGGCCCCGGTGAATGCCTCGGGATGCACCGCGTTGGGCGCGTCAAACGTGTTGTGCGCGTTCATTTCCGCCGCGGTCAGCACACGGCCGGCGACCGCTATAGGCGCAAATCCCGCAAGCTTGCAGGCGATTGCAACCGGCTCGCGCGGGTTGGCGTTTACCAGCGACAGGTGCACGGCAGACGATTTCGCGTCGCGCGTGGCCGAAGCGCTTACGGCTGGAATCGTATTCGATCCGGACGTATAATCGGGCGTCTTCAGTTCGACCGGCAGCAGCGTGCCGCCTTGATGCGCCTTGAACATCTCGAACACGTGGTATGTGGGCGTAAGCAGCATCTTTTCCTTGTCCGTAAGGATCATCGCCTGCAAGACGTTGATCATCTGCGCGATGTTGGCCATTGCCACGCGGTCGGCATGGCGCTGGAAGATGTGCAAGTTAAGAGCGGCCACTATCGCGTCGCGGAGCGTGTTCTGCTGGTACAGGAACCCGGGATTTGCCCCCGGCTCGACGTCGTACCACGTGCCCCATTCGTCAACCACCAGGCCCACGCGCTTTTGCGGGTCGTACTTGTCCATGATTTCGGAATGTTTCGCGATGAGGTTGTCCATTTCCAGGGTGCGGCGGAGCGTGGCGTGCCATCGCTTCTCGTCAAAATCAGTAGACGAGCCTTTCTGTTGCCAATTGCCTGTCGGGATGGTGTAGTAGTGCAGCGAAAGGCCGTTCATCTGTTTGCTAGCCTTGTTCATCAACACCTCGGTCCAGTTGAAATTTGCGTCGCTGGCGCCGCAGGCGATGCGGTAAATGTTTTTGGCCGGGTTGCCCGGGTAATCTTTCACGAACGTGTTATAACGGCGGAATTGATCGGCGTAAAATTCGGGAGTCATGTTGCCGCCGCAGCCCCAGCTTTCGTTGCCCACGCCGAAATATTTCAGCTTCCATGGTTTTTCCCGCCCGTTCTGGCGGCGGAGATTGGCCAGCGGCGAATCCGCGTCCGAGGTCATGTATTCCACCCACTGCATCATCTCCTCGACGCTGCCCGAGCCCACGTTCCCGCATACGTAAGGCTCGGCCCCGATCTGCTCGCAAAAGTCCAAAAACTCGTGCGTGCCAAAGTGATTATTCTCCACTACTCCGCCCCAGTGGGTGTTGATGAGCTTCGGTCGCTTTTCCCGCGGCCCGATGCCGTCCTTCCAGTGATACTCGTCGGCAAAACATCCGCCCGGCCAGCGCAGCACCGGAATGTTAAGCGCCTTTAGCGCAGCCACCACGTCGTTGCGGATGCCGCGCGTGTTGGGGATCGGCGAATCCTCGCCCACCCAAATGCCCTCGTAAATGCACCGGCCCAGGTGCTCGGAAAAATGACCGTAAATATTGCGACTGACCACCGCCCCCGGCCGATCGGCGTGCACCGTAAGCGCGGCCGAAAGTTTTTCCGCACCCGGGGCCGTTTCCTGCGCCGACGCGATTGCGGCAAACAGACTCATCAACACGCCCGTTGCGACAGACAAGGTTAAGATCTTGAAAGTTTTCATGATAGTACTGGGATAACGGGTTTTTAGGGTGTAAAAACGTACCATAAATCATAATAGAAGCTCGATCGCGCGCCAATATTTTTTGATTGTGCCTAGCCTGGATTATTCATGAAGTTTCACCAGCCCGAAGCACAAGCGAGGATAACTTGTTTGAGGACCCTAGTTTGCGCTTCGGACCGGTATTCAGAGCACCAGCCGACATTGACCCGCGGAGCGTTGTTCGCTAAAGTATCGCCCCGCAAATACACTGACCGGATACTCTGCGCAGGATGATGCCATGGTCGCCACCCTTAAAAAACGCAACTCGGAACCCAAATCAACGGCCCATTATTGGCGTCAATTACCCCCACGAATGAGGATATTGTATATCACCACCCGCCAGAAGACGGGCGCATGGCTTATCGAAGCCCTATCGGCCGACAGCACCGTGCACGTCGAACTGGAACAGGCCCTGGGCACGGCCGCCGGACTGGCCCGGCTCCGCGACGAAGTCTTCGATGCCGTATTGGTCAGCCATCTGCCCGGCGAACTCGACGCCCTGGACCTGATCGAGGGTTATCGGGCAGGCGGGGCCGAGGAGCCGATCCTGGTCCTTGGCGACCAGTCCGAACAGGAAATGGCCGCCCCCTGCTACGAAGTCGGGGCCGACGCATACCTTTGCGTACACTCCGCCACCACGCGAAACCTGATTTGGGTCGTCGCCCGGGCGATCCAACGTCACGAACTGCTCCGCGAAAATCATCACCTCAACCTGAGCGAACAATCCCGCCTCCAACGCGAACACGACGAGGCCGACCGGCTGTTGAAAGAACAACGGGCCTTGATCGGCGATCTTGAGGCCCTACGAGAGAAAAAGGGGACAGGTCCAATTTGCCGGAACGGCCCGAAGGGTGCTGCGCACAAATTGGACCTGTCCCCTTTTTCCTGCGAAACGGCCGTCGAACCGGTCCTGCCCGCCGAACTCTACTCCTACTGCCGCGAACTGTTGCGGACCTATGTGATCATGGGATCCGGCAATCTGGGCGATGAGTTAAAACGCCTGGCCGAACTGTTGGTCAACGCCGGCCTATCCGCCCGGCAGACCATGCAGCTCCATCTCAAAGTATTGGAAGAACTGCTCCACGGCCTTGGTGCCCGCAGCACCCGCCACGTCATGACCCGCGCCGATCTCCTCGTCCTGGAAGTAATGGTCCACCTTGCCGAAGGCTACCAGCGCCGCTACGAACAACGCATCAACCCGCCCCAACAACTCACCCTCCCTGGTTTCGAATAAGAGCTTTTTCTATAAGTCCCCTCTCCCTTTGGGAGAGGGCTAGGGTGAGGGCTGATTCGCCGTCAATTTGTCTGAAGCCACTTGCGGTTTCGCTGGCATTTCATACCTGCCTCGTCTGAACTTGGTTGTAATTCCCAGTAAAATTGCTTGAGGGCCGTTTACGGTCCTTTTCCGCATCGCGGTATTAGGCCTGGCCCTTTAGGCCTTGTCCTTACCCATATTTACGTAGTGGAAGTCGGAGGAGTTCAACATTAAGCGGCATGAACATAAGTATAATAGCAAAGACGCATTGCATCAACAGTTCAACCGTTTTAGTCAGGAACT
>JBEKZY010000432.1:0-3164 GCA_049509395.1 Thermoguttaceae bacterium
GTACGTATTTTTCCAGGCGCGTAAGAGAAATCTTGCGTAAAGGCGAACTTCGCCGCACGTTTTCCTGGTAGGATTCTGGGGACTGTCCCGATTTTCGTGTCAACGAAAATGGGACTGTCCCCTTTGGTCCGTCCGGCCCGCTTACGGCCCGCAAAGCATCCAACGTGCCGGCGCCGGTCTCTTTTAAAAGCGGCCGGAGCACACCCTGAGGATCGACGTAAACTCCCGTGGGAAAAGGGCTTATCGAGCCCGGCCCGCCAACCGAGTCCCAGGAATTGGGTTTCACGGTCGCTGTAATCAAATTGATGAGACTGTCGAAGTCGGCTTGCGTTCCTCCGCCGACTTGTCCGCCCATTGTCGAGCCCGACACGCCGGACAAAGTCTGAGACCGGCTCTGATCATTGCCGATTCCTCCCGCAGTGTTAAAAGCGGCGTCACGAGCCCCTGCCCTGGCTTGTCCCATGGCGATCTGAGCCAACCATGTGTCACGCTCTTTTATCGAGATTGTATGCAGGGCGGTTTCTAAAGCCGGTGCAAACTCGCCGGCCTCGATCTGCGCCTGGATCAACGCATCTTTAGATTGAGGTTCCCCCGCAAAGGATGGCGGGTTAAAAAGCATGCCTGCTACAATGAGTGTTATTACTACTTGTAGCCGGCCTGTGTTTATAGATTCCCCTGACATTGGCGCCTCCATGTTCCCGAAATAGACAATCCTATAAGGTGCCGCTGTCGGGTACTCTTCTATAAAAAACGGTTTTTCAAGTTCCTCTCAGAAGTCGATTATCTCGGTGTGATCAGAACAAGCTTTTTATAAAAATCTCTATTCCGATACACCCTACTATGCACAAAAATGAAAAAGTTACAAGTGTTTGGCAGCCTGCATCTATAATTTTATTTAAAAAATCCGAACGCAAAAACTAATTTCATGGAAGCTAACCGTTTCTTCTTTTGTGCAAGAGAAGCTGCACAGCTTGTAGCCTTACTTTCTCGGTATATCTGCTTGTAGAATGCAATAATCTGCTTATGCAGTCTGAAATCCCACCATGTTATAGTTCAAAAGACCCCAATGGTCGGGCTTAAACTCAAGCCTATTCAATTTGCTTGATGAGCAGCGGAAGAAAGAGCCAGCCCATTAACTTCGCTTTGCGTTCGCCGTTCCTCATGCCGCTTTCGCCGGCAGCAATCTTCCAGCAGTCTTGTCACCAGCGCGGTCCATCCCGTCTGATGGCTTGCCCCCAAACCCAGGCCGGTGTCGCCGTGAAAATATTCATAAAACAGAACCAGATTCCGCCAGTTCGGGTCTTCGGCGAAACGCCGATCCGATCCGTTGCATGGCCGGCAGCCATTATCATCCTGGTGGAAAATCCGCACTAATCGGCCCGCCAAATCCCGGGCTACTTCCTCGAGATTCATCATCCGGCCGGAACCGGTCGGGCATTCGACTTGCAGCCCATCGCCGTAAAAATGGTGATATCGTTCCAAAGCCTCGACGAGCAAATAATTCAAGGGAAACCAAACCGGTCCGCGCCAATTAGAGTTCCCGCCGTACAAATTCGATGCCGACTCCCCCGGTTCATAAGTCACGTATTGTTTTACACCGCCGGCCGAGCAGGAGTACGGTTTATCCTTGTGTACTTTCGACAGCGAACGGATGCCGAAGGGTGAGAGAAACTCGTTCTCGTCGAGTAAATACCCCAGCACTCGTTTAAGCCGCGCCAGCGAAGGAATCGCCAGCAGCCTCCGCCCCAGCCCGTTGCCGCCTTGGCATTCCAAGTATGAAACTTGCCGGGCCAGATCGCTGCGATTGTCCAGGAACCACTGCATCCTTTTGCGGAATCCATGCAGGCGGCCGATGACCTTGTCGTCCAGGATCTCCACCGCGAAAAGCGGGATGATTCCGACCATCGAGCGGATCCGCATCAATACCGATTTTCCCTCGACGTGCAAATGATCGTAATAAAAGCCGTCCTCTTCGTCCCAAAGCCCCTCGCCTCCAATGGTGTTCATGGCGTCGGCAATGGCCACGAAGTGCTCGAAAAACTTCGAGGCAATGTCTTCGTATGCCGGATTTTCCTTGGCCAATTCCAGGGACATGGCCAGCATCGTGACGCAGTAAAAAGCCATCCAAGCCGTTCCGTCGGCCTGTTCCAGCCTGGTGCCGTTGGGCAGCGCTTTCGATCGGTCAAATATGCTGATGTTGTCCAGCCCTAGAAATCCGCCCGAAAACAGATGCTTGCCCTCCACGTCCTTGCGATTGACCCACCATGTAAAGTTAATTAGCAGTTTATGAAAGACCCGGGCCAAAAATAGCCGGTCCCGCCCCCCGCGCGGCCCGGTCATCTTGTAGACTCGCCAGCAGGCCCAAGCCATAAGCGGAGGGTTTACGTCGTCAAACGAAAATTCATAGGCCGGAAGCCTGCCGCTGGGGTGCATGTACCATTCGCGAAGCATGAGCACAAGTTGTTCCTTGGCCGAATTGGGGTCGATCCGCGCCCAGGGGATCATGTGAAAGGCCGTGTCCCACTCGGCATACCAGGGATACTCCCACTTGTCCGGCATGGAGATCACGTCGCGATTGAACAGGTGACGCCAATCGGAGTTTCGCCCGTGCTTTCGGCTTTCCGGCGGAGGCGGCGTTTCGGGATCGCCGTCCAGCCACTCTTTCACCACGTAATGATAGAACTGCTTCGACCACAAAAGGCCGGCATAAGCCTGGCGGCTGATGCGATAATCTTCCTCCGACCGCCCGGATGAAATGCGGGTCTCGTAAAACTCATCCGCTTCGCGTATCCGTTCCGCAAAAACGCCCTCGAATTCAGGTCCAAATGCCTGCGACGGAGCCTCTTCTTCGGCGTAAAGGCGCAAGTTAAGAGTTATCTCGCCTCCTGCGGGAATTTCCAACGCATAGTGCGCGGCCGCTTTCGTCCCTTTTGACTCCGGATTGATCGCTTCGCTCCGGCCGCCCACGACGTACTCGTGAAAAGCGTCTTTTACGTATGGTTTCGCATTGTGGGAATGGAATAATTTTTCAAAATTCGTCTCATTCTCGGTAAACAGCAATTCAGGCGTTCGCCCGTCCGGCCCGGGTCCCGCGCAAAATTTGTACCGGCCCAGCGTGACATGTTCGCAACATATCGCTCCCTGATCCGCTTGATACAGCCGCG
>JBEKZY010000433.1:0-3161 GCA_049509395.1 Thermoguttaceae bacterium
ATAAACCAGCCACAACCAATCCGAAAATACACAAGGCTTTAGGCATGTAAGCGATCCCCGGCACAAGCGATGCGGTTTTTTAGTCTGGATTTAATCTTTATACATTAGCTGACAAACAATAGGCAATAATTCGTTCTAAGTTGGGGCAACAGTTAAACTGTTGCCCCAACTTAGGGCCAAGTGCTAATAGGGGGATTTCGGCCCCCGCTAGTATTCCGGCTACTGTCTTCTAGTATAATTCGATTGCCTTTACACTACCACTACCACCTTGGCATCCGGACCTCATGGCGGCAGAATATGATAGGTGATAGGGGATAAGGGATAGGAGATGGGTAATAGGAGATTGGATGATGACTACCTCTTCGGCAAGCCCGAAAAATGATGCCATGCAAGAGATTTCTTGGGCACATTTCC
This sequence comes from Thermoguttaceae bacterium, assembly GCA_049509395.1. Lineage (GTDB taxonomy): Bacteria > Planctomycetota > Planctomycetia > Pirellulales > Thermoguttaceae > JBEKIK01. The sequence continues at coordinate 415 of JBEKZY010000433.1, forward strand.
GCGGCCGTATGCCAGTGGCTAGACGCTGGGCTTATTTTGATCATGCGTCTGTTGCCCCCCTAACGGGCGATGCGCAAGAGGCCGTCGCCCGCTGGAATGAAGATGCCGCGTTAAACGGCGCAGCCTTTTACCCGGCTTGGATGAAGCAAATCGAAGACCTCCGCCGGCGAGCGGCCGGCATGGTTGGGGCCGATATCGAGGAAATCGCCCTCGTCGGGAATACCACTGCCGGGATCAACCTGGTTGCCGAAGGATTTCCCTGGCAGCCGGGCGACAACGTGGTCACTCGTGCCGACGAGTTTCCCTCGAATCTATATCCCTGGTTGCGCCTGGCCGATCGGGGCGTGGAAACCCGCCGCATCCAAACCGAGGGCGGAAAACTCGACCTCGATCGACTGCAAGCCGTCTGCGACGAGCGCACGCGGATCATCACAATTAGCTGGGTTTGCTATTCCCATGGTTGGCGGCACGATTTAGCAGCCCTGGCCGAAGTGGCACACCGGCGCGGGGCGCTGTTGTTTGTCGATGCCGTACAGGGTTTGGGCGTCTTCCCCATCGACGTGAAAAAAACAGGCATCGATTTCCTTTCAGCCGACGGGCATAAATGGATGCTTAGCCCCGAAGGGGCGGGCCTGTTCTACATCCGCCGCGAACACCTGAATCTGCTCCATCCGGTGGGCGTGGGCTGGAACAGCGTCAAGGGAGCGAAAGATTTCAACCGCATCGAGTATGATCTGAAAGACACCGCCGAGCGATATGAAGGCGGGTCGCGAAACGCGGCCGGACTGATCGCCCTGGGCGCGAGCCTGGAACTGCTCTGTCAATTCCCGGCCGAGGCCCGCGCCGCCCGCGTCCTGGAAATAACCGACCTGGCATGCAAGCGCTTGCAGGAACTGGGCGCGGTTATTATCAGCGATCGCAGCCACGAGGATAATAAAAGCGGCATCCTGCTGTTTGAACTGCCCGGCCGCGACCCCCAGGCCATCCGCCGCGCATGCCTGGAAAAAGGCGTGATCCTCGGTTGCCGCGCAGGCCGGCTGCGGATCAGCCCGCACGCCTACAACGACGAATCGGACGTGGAGCGGCTGATAGAGGCGATTGGATAAAACACATAACTGAAGTCCCCTCTCCCTTTGGGAGAGGGTTAGGGTGAGGGCAATTAGCTAAATACTTCTTATTGCAAATTGACAATTGCAAATTTAAAATTGCAAATTGAACGAGAGAAAAATTATGCTGGAACATCCTCCAGTAAGTTATTTCATAGTCAAACAAGCCGCTTGCGGCTTCGCGAGGAACAACCATCGTTAAAAAAACTCTTGAATGATATACTAGATTCGCCGTTTCACTCCGCATATCGTGCTTGGCATTTTTATTATTGTTCAATTTGAAATTTGCAATTTGCAATTTACAATTTGTAATCAAATAGAATATGATTGCGGGTGGCAACCTGAAGTACGTAACCAAAGGATTTCCAGATGGCCAACCAATCGCTGCACATCGCTGTTTACCCCGGTTCTTTCGATCCCATCACCCTGGGACATCTCAACGTCATGGAACGGGCGAGCCGGCTGTTCGACAAGCTCATCGTGGGCGTGGGAATAAACATCGAGAAGAACACGCTGTTCTCGCCCGAGGAGCGGCAGGCCTTGATCCACGAATCGACCGCTCATCTCAGGAATATCGAAATCCGCACATTTTCAGGGCTGGCCGTGGAATTCGTCAAAAGTTGCGGCTCGCGAATCATGGTCCGCGGCGTGCGCCCGATCTCCGACATCCAGGCCGAATTGACGATGATGATGGCCAACCGCCGCCTGGCCCCCGACATCGAAACCCTGTTCATGATCGCCGACGGCGAACTGGCCCACGTTTCCAGTTCGCTAATCAAGCAAATCGCCGCAGTCACGCACGACGTGGAATTAGAGCGTTTTCTACCACGGAATGTTGTTACGGCGATGCGGAAAAGACTGGCGGAACAGCAGAAAGTGTGAAAAATCACACGATTTTTCACTAGCCCAAGCGTTTAAGCCTGTGGATTGGAATTCCGCTTTTATCCACCCAACAGGCCGAATTTCCTACCAAAATCGTATATCTAAGGCAATCCTGCCAAGAAATGCATGAGTATTTCCCCCCCCGCGCCCACCTGATAGTATGGATGCTGAAAAAAAGTAACAGCTACACAAAATAGTTGACAATTATGGAGAATCGGAATATAGACAAGGAAGTATTGTTTTTTTCCCCGCGATATTATCTAAGAGGCAGCGACTTTGCCCGCGTTTATTATTCATTGTGATTGAAAAAATCGCACAATGAAACCGCGCGGCATTCTGATATGAGACTTTCATATAGGCTGAGTTTTTTCGTACTTTGGCGGGGAGATTGTTCCATTTCCACCGCACCAAAACTGGAACAATACCCATATTTATAACAAACATTATTTTTCGAGGGAGATTCTTATGAATCGGAATTGGAAAATGTGTTTCGCAACTTTATTATCCATAATTCTGATTACGGGAGTTGATCAAAGAATTTGGGCCACAAGTTATATTGCCATCGATCTGAATCCCAGCGGTTTTAATTTCTGTATATGTGGTGGGACTGATGTAGTGCAGCAGGCAGGCTATGGAAGTGGATCCACCACTGGCGGCAATTATCATGCTCTCCTTTGGAGCGGCTCCGCTGCAAGCGCCGTGGATTTGAATCCAAGTGGATTTGATGTATCTACCGCTAGGGGCATTAGCGATGCGCAG
>JBEKZY010000434.1:0-3142 GCA_049509395.1 Thermoguttaceae bacterium
GCATGTAGGTTTCGAACAGTCGCGGCGGCAGATCGACATTCTCCGGGCCTTGGAGATAATGAACCGTAAAACCGGGAGTAATCACCAGCGGCGAATCACGGGTAGGACAAGGCAGGGCCAAAATGACCTTTGATTCCAAATCGTTTTGACCGAAAGAGCGGCTGTCGGCGCCGCCCGCCAGCCAGGTGCCGTTGAAGATCAGCTTTTGAAACATGCCCGGGCGCACGTCGCTGGGCGGCTGGGCCGGCACATCCGCGGCTGTTCCGCCTGGCGCTTGCAGTATCTCGGACGAAGAATCTGGATGCGAGACCAATTGTCCCGGATATTTTTCCTCCTCGGGAATCACTTCCGGCAATCGCACTACCTGAGCGGCAAGCGGTGAAATGGCGAAAATTAGCCATAGAAAGAGCAATAAGATTGCAAATTGATAATTGCAAATTGCAAATTGCAAATTGGAAATAACAGATAGTGAGCGGTGGACGTTAGGCTGGAGGCAATTCGAAACCGAAAGCGGTTTCAATCGTTTATTCATCCTTCATCCCTCATCCTTGATCCTTTTAATATGCCAGCCCAGCGCGGAGAAAGACCGTGTTGTTTGGAAAATAGGTTGGGGGATCAAGATCCCGATAGACAAGTTCGCGCGAGAACGCGCCGCCCACCTCGAACCAGCCGTTTAAGTTACGATAGGTCTTGAATTCCAAACCCACTGCTAAGCGTATGTCGTTGTAATCAAAATCGTCGTAGTGTGTTACAGGATCACGCTGGGTAATGTGCCAAGCTCCGCCGCCGTAATCGCCGGTGAAATATGCCCACCATTCCGCGGTGCCGTAGTTGATCAATCGCCTGCCGATCTTGGGATTAGGGAAAAGAATGTTGAAATACCAGTCCGGGTTGGGTGTCCACACAACGCCGCCGGTAGGAAGGAGTTTAATGTCGTTGCGGTCGAGATACATTACGCCGGCCTTAACCTTGAGATTCGGCGAGAGCGACACAACGCCAAGGCCCGTACCGGTAAAACGCAGGCTGTCGGTAGTAATTTTTCTCACAAAATCATCGTATAAGCCGACGCGGAAGGACAATTCGCTGCCCAGCCAAGTTAAAAGTTGCGGATTCCAGGCGGTATCCAAATAGGCGTCATAAGTTCGCGGCGGCAGTGTGGCATCGGCCGGAGGGACCGTCACCGGCCCTTCCCAATAATGTACGGCAAATCCGGGGGTAATTAAAAGCGGCGTCTCGGCATTATATAGGAAAGGGATGGCAAACTTGGCATTAAGCTCGATGTCGTTGATGCCCAGTTCCTGCACGCCGTGACCGGCAAACCAGTGATAATCGAGCCGAATTTCCTGCAAGGCCTTGGTCATGGCCATGGCCGGTACGGCAGGCTGTCCATATTGAAAATAGGGATCTTGCTGCAATAAAGGGGTGGGTGTGGAGCTTGGGCAAGGCGCGGCATAGGGATCCCACGTTCCCGGCGCCGCAGCGCTTCCGCCCACGACGCCCGGTGCGGATGGGCTTCCAGGCGCAGGCAACAGCGACGGGGCTGAAGTTGAAGGAGGAGTATAACCAGAGCCTCCCGGCGGCGCGTACGCCGGAGCCGGCTGACTATATGCAGGGGCGGATTGACCATATCCAGATCCCGGCGAGGGCTGAATAGTTCCCGGCGTTTGCTGTGGATATGTTTGTGCCGGCTGAGAATAACCCTGTGCCGGCTGAGAATAACCCTGTGCCGGCTGTCCATAAGTGGGCGAGGGCTGCGAATAGCTCGGCGCCTGCTGAGCATAAGCGTTTAGCGGCTGATTAGTCGAATTGGGGGAGGAGAATGTAGATGAAGGGGGATACGTTGCAGTGGGCGATTGATAGGTCGATGCCGACGGTGGCGTGAGCAAGTTCGGGCTGGAATTGGCTGTGCCCGTTCCCGGTGGTGAAATAGTCGTAGGAAATTGGATACGCTGTGCCGTAGCGGGCGCGGACCACAGGAGCGTCAGCAATATCAACAGAAAAAACGGAAATCGGACAATAAGGGACACAATATTACTCCCGAATTTTGGGCGTTTTGTCCCGATTTACAAAGAGAAAAGATGGAATCGCATCACACTGGGATCAGGCATTTTTTGCAGGGAAAAGACCTGATACAATTAGGGACGTTTTCAATACCAAACCCGGATGGAGGGGTCAAGAGCAATTATCGTGTCATTTCCGAACCATATATTGCCCAAAATCCCCTATTTGCCGCAACGGGTATAATATGGTAAGTAATAGTTTGTGAGTAAGTCCGTGTCCCGAAATTTTTCCCTCTCTCAATGGTGGAGGGGGCATATATTCTACATTTCAGAGCATTGTCTAAGAAGTATATGGTTAGACTTTGTTGCCCGGTCTGTGATAGGAAATTCGATTCCAGCCAAAGCGCCGCACTTCCGTTTTGCAGCGAGCGATGCCGGCTGGTTGACTTGGGACGTTGGCTCGAGGAGCGATACGGTTTGGAATATGAATCGCCTGAAAAAACCGACAATCTAAATCCTGAAGATATCTAACTACATGCTTGCGTAACCAATGGCGTTCCGTATAATGCCCAGTTAATGGGTATTTCCGGACACCGATAGAGGAGGAATTTTTCCATGTTGGAACGAAACGGCGGTATCATTAGGGCAGTTGCTTGGTCGGATATTTGTCCCTGGCTGGGCATTTTTCGGACATTTCGGATGGCAATTGGTTTTCGCGCGCTGTTAATGGGCGCGATGGCCGTCTTTATCACCGTGGTTGGCTGGAGTTTTTTTGGAACGGTATTTTCCGTCACGGAAAACGCAACGGCCTCGACAGCTTGGCTGAAGCCTTATGCCGAATCGCCTTTGGAAAAGACTATCGCGGTTGTGCCTGATGTACCGGCTATCTTAACCGCAACGCAAATTACGGACGTAGCGCAGTCTTTAAGCCCGGAGATGCAGGGCGGCTTTGCCACGTCCTTAAGCCCGGAGTTGCAGTCCGGCAATCCAATGTCTTACACCTTCAATTATTTGAATCAACCCCTGCGTGAGGGACTCTCACAAGAGGTCCATCTGAAAAGTGTAATTTGTTTGATATTTTGCGGATTGTGGTCCTTGGCGGTGTGGGCGTTTTTTGGCGCGGCGATTTGCCGCATTGCCTC
>JBEKZY010000435.1:0-4289 GCA_049509395.1 Thermoguttaceae bacterium
AGAACCTCAACCGGCGAATCGTGGAAAAATCGATTAGCGAAAATCAGTGTTAATCAGTGTTCCCCCTTTGCGCGCGGGTACCACGGGCTCGGGTGAAAAAAGGGGCAGAATTATTCTCCAAGTGAAATAAATGCATAAAAAAAGGACGCCTTTGAATTCCGGCTAAACTCCGCGCCTCACTGCGTCTCGAAAAAAAGCACTTCCAAAACACCCTCCATGCCCATGGCTATAACATGAAAGGCTTTGAATTCCACAAATCAAAATCTCCTCGTAATTAACTTATGTTTGCCTTTATACGCCGGCAGAACATAACCCTTTTAACCGCAAAGAGTTATAGAAATTCGCCTGTAGATTCAACACTGGCGTTCGTGGCATGCCACGCGGCACATTTTCTTTAACCTAGAATTGCACATGTAGCATGCGACGCAATACCGCTTCTTTTTCCAGGCGGCGTCGCAACTATAAATCTCAAAAAAAGGGGTATTTAAAATGAAGACCAGAGAATTCTCTACCGCACCGACCGGCATGTTCGCCGCAGTTATGGTTCTATGCATGATTGCCATCTTAGCTTCGACTGCCACGGCCTGCACTGGCATCCGCCTTGTGGCCCGCGATGGATCGATCATCTACGCCCGCACCTTGGAGTTCGGCGAAGGCATGGAGTCCAATATGCTCATCGTTCCCCGCAGCCGGGCGTTCGTCGGCGAAACGGCCCTCAATACGCCCGGACTCCGCTGGAACACAAAATACGGTTTCGTCGGGCCAAACGCCCATGGCATGCCCTACGTTTGCGACGGGCTAAATGAAAAAGGACTGGCCGTTGGCAATTTCCTCTTCCCCGGAACCGCCGGTTATCAAAAAATCGATAAAACCAATGCCGACCGTGCAATCACTTCCATCCAGGTGGCCGTTTACCTGCTCGGCACGTGCGCCACGGTCGACGAGGCAGTCAATGCGCTGCATGGCGTGCGCGTGGGCACAGTCGACATGGGGCCATTAAATGCCCTTTTGGATTTGCACTTCGCCGTAAACGACGCCCAAGGTCATTGCGCCGTGATCGAGTACGTCGACGGTAAAATGTATGTCTACGATAATCCCCTGGGCGTCATCACCAATTCCCCAACCTTTGATTGGCACCAGACGAACCTTCGCAACTACATCCATCTCAGCCCGAATAATGCGGCCCCGGTGGTGATGTCAGGCGAAAAACTAGTCGCATCGCGTTTCGTCCGTGCCGTGGCCTTTACCCAAGCCGCGCCGCCCACCGATTCGGCCCAAGAGTGCGTGTGGCAGGCGTTCCATCTCTTGAACCAGTTCGATTTGCCCCTGGGCGCAATTCGCGGCAGCGATAACGGCAAGCAAATCGCCGACTTCACCAATTGGACCACCGCGGCGGACATGAAACATCTTCGCTACTATTTTAACACCTATCTAAACCGGCGTCTCAAGATGATCGACCTCAACAAGATCGATTTCAGCGCCAAGGACCTCCAGATCATCTCCATGCAAGAACCGGAATCCGCCCAAGACGTATCCGATTCCGCCAAGCATTGGACCCCTAAAGATTAAATGAGAAAGGCCAAGAGGAAATAAAGGTGCCAGGAACCTTTATTAACTGGATAAAATGGTTCCTGGCACCTTTGCTATCTTCAAGTGCATAAATTTTTTACTTCACAAATAGATCGCCCACCGGCGCGATCGTCACGTTTTCCGGCTTTATATCCAATTTGAACGTGCTGATTTGTTTGTCTTCCTGAAGCACGTTTAAGGGTTTAAGCGTGGGATACTTGTAAGGGCTGGGGGTGTTCGTCACCAAGGCCTGTTTAAGCGACTCGGCGTCCTTTGTGACGATCACGATCTGCATGTTTTTATACTGCCAGTACTTTTTTATGGCCGCGTTGACCTCCGCCAGCGTCATCTGCTCCAGCGATTTGCGAAACATTTCGAGGTGGCTGCCCTGGATGCCGTAGAATTTGTCGTCCAGCGCGAATGCCAGCCGGTCCATGGTTGTGATGGCATAGTGCAGCACATAGTTATACAGGAACTTGCGCGTAAGATCGAATTCGCCCTGCGTCAGGCCGTTCTCCACTAAATGCTCATATTCACTTATCGCCCCGCGCAAGGCAAATTGCCGCGCGGCATTGGGCACCGGACGAATCCAGATCTCGAAAATCTGCCGCCGCCGGGCGTAATTCGGCGGCGGCGTCTGCAAAGCGCCGCCGTTGGCAAAATACTCGATGTACGAATAATCGCCGTAGTTCAATCCGCGAATCTCCCGCAATACGTTATATAGATGACTGCTCGGACTGCGATGCTCGCCCAACCACGAATTGGCAACAGCCAAGGCGTACCAATCCTTTTCTCCGCGCAATAGGTCGATGGGAAAACCCATGCTTATCGCCGTGGCCAAACAATCCTTTTCCACGATTTTCACTTGCAGACCGTTGATTTTCGGCGGCGACGGCGCCGGCACTGGCTCGGGTTTGCCCTCCGGAAGCGCGGCCAGGTCGGTGCGGATCTTTTCCAGCAATCGCTCGTCATATCCGCCGCCCAGACCGATGACCACGTTCTCGCGCGTGTAATATTTGCGGTAGAAGTTGCGCACGTCCTCGACCGTGATGCTTTGCACGCCGTCGATGGTGCCGGCCGGCAAATGACCGTAAGGCGTGCCCCGGAAAATAGTGTTATAAAGCACGGCCTTGCCCAAATCCTCGTCGCTGGAATAGCGGAGCGTGTTTTTCAGATAATTGAGCGCGTCGCTTTTCAACCTATCGAGGTCGTCTTCATGGAAGGCCGGCTCCATGACGGCCTGCATTAAAAGTTGATAATATTGATCCAGGTTATCCTTGTGGATCCTGCCGTAAATAACAGTCTCTTCCACCGAGGCCGCGGCGCTATAGCTCCCGGCAATGGGAAAAAGCCGATCCAGCACCTCCTCGTATGAGTTGCTCTTGGTCGATGCCTCGGTAATCATCTGCGAGGTCAAGGCGGCCAGGCCTTCCTTGCCCGGTGGGTCGTTTTGCGAGCCGACCTTGAACCACAACCGGAAACAGACCGTCGGATCGCTCTCAACCGGCAGCGTCACCACTTGATCCATTGGTATCGCCGGGATTTTTTGCGCATTATCGGCGGCAACGGCGGGTGTGGAGAAAATACAGAGAAAAATAATTGCAAATTGTAAATTGCAAATTGTAAATTGCAAATTATAACCCTGAAAACGTGAAGGTATGATGGATCGAATAATCGGCATTATTTCTCTCCTTTCAACACGGCGATCGTCAATCGCTGCGGCTGATAGTATTCCTTGGCGGCGCGGAGTATATCCTCGGGCGTGACGCGGTCGTACTGGGCATACAACTTATCTACCGCCTCTATTCCGCCGGTCAAGGCGATATAGCGGACCAACGCCTCGGCCACCCGCTCCGGCGAATCCAGGCCGTCTAAAAACTCATATTTGTCGTGGCGCTTCACGTCGGCCAGTTTTTGCTGGTTTACAGGCGTGGTTTGGAATTCTTTTATGGTATCTTGGATGTCTTTTTGCACCGAATCGATGTCTTCCGCATTCTTTATCATGGCAACTATCGTAAACAAAGCCGCGTCGCGGTTCATGGGAACTTCGGCCTCAAGAATCTCCACCTTCTGTTCGCGAATGACCAGCTTTTTATAAAGCTCGCTGGTCTCGCCGAACGCCAGACTGCTAAGCAATCGGGCGGCCGCGAAGTCGGGATTACTGGTTTCAAACGCCGCGCCTTTATAAGCCATGCAAAGAATGGGCAGCGTCTTGCCTGGATAACTGATCTCCACCCTGCGCTCGGCCGTTTGCGGCGGTTCAGGCGTGATTTTCGCCGGTTCGTATCCCTTTTTCCACCCGCCATAGTATTTGCGAATCAAGGCGAAAACGGTTTTCGCATCCACGTCGCCGACAACCAGAATCACCGCGTTTTCGGGCCGATAAAAACGCTTGAAAAAAGACAGGCTGTAATCGTAATCCTCGGGCATCGCTTTGATGTCCGCCTCGAAACCCATGGTGGTGTGCTTGTAGGTGTGGACGTCGTAAGCCCTATCCGCCAGCTTTTCCTCCAGCAGGAAAAATGGATTGGTGACGTCCTTGCGATACTCGCCGTAAACCGCGCCCGCCTCGGTCTGGAACGCCGGTATCAAGTAACTCAGGTTTTGGAAACGATCGCTTTCCAACTCGATTACCTTTTCCAGATTATCCTTGGCGAATGAGATGAAAAACATGGTGAAATCATCGGTCGTCGAGGCGTTGGCATTGGCGCCCATGCCCG
>JBEKZY010000436.1:0-3086 GCA_049509395.1 Thermoguttaceae bacterium
GCCGCCGAAGTCCGTAGTAATGCTCGATATGCAATGAAAGCAAAAAATGGGCTTTTAATAAATGCGAGGCAGTGATGCGGCGGATTTCGATAATCTGCGTTGTTTTATCGATATCCGCCGCGGGTATTTCGTATGCGGACGATATTCCTCAACCGGCTCAGGGCGATTACGTCATTGGCGACTATCGCTTTCGCTGCGGGCAGACGTTGCCGGAACTGAAGATTCACTATCGCACGCTGGGCAAGCCGGTGCGCGACGAAAAAGGTATGGTCCGCAACGCGGTGCTGATAATGCACGGGACCACGGGCAGCGGCGATCAGTTCGGCCGGGCGGAATTCGCCGGCGAATTATTTACAAAAGGCGGGCTGCTTGATGCGGAGCGGTATTACATCATTCTGCCCGACGACATCGGCCACGGCCAATCGAGCAAACCCAGCGACGGCCTGAAAGCCAAGTTTCCGCCATACGGGTATTTGGACATGATCGACGCGGAGCACAGGCTTGTGGCCGATGATCTGAAGGTGAATCACTTGCGGTTGGTGATGGGCACGTCGATGGGCGGAATGCACACCTGGCTTTGGGGCGAGAAGTATGCGGATTTTATGGACGCCCTGATGCCGCTGGGCAGTTTGCCTGCGCAGATTTCCGGCCGAAATCGGATGTGGCGAAAGATGATCTCCGAGGCGATTCGGACCGATCCCCAGTGGCGCGATGGCGAGTACGCCTCGCAACCGCGGAGCCTGAGATTCGCGGCAGAAATTCTGTTTTTTATGAGCAGTAATCCGCTGTTGCGATATCAGGATGCGCCCACCGGGCCGCGGGCCGACAAACTGCTGGACGAGTATGCGGCAAAGGCCGTGAAAACAATGGATGCCAATGACGTGCTGTTTGCGGTGGAAAGCTCGCGGGATTACGATCCCGGAGCGGATTTGGAATCGATCAAAGCGCCGCTTACGGCGGTCAATACGGCCGACGATTTGATCAATCCGCCGGATTTGGGAATTTTGGAGCGGGAAATCAAGCGGGTGAAGCATGGAAAGGCGGTGGTGATCCCCGAAAGTCACGAGACACGCGGGCACGGCACCCACACCCGGGCCGCGGTCTGGAAACAGTATCTGGAAGAGCTGCTTAAAGAGACGGAGCGATAGTGGGGACTGATAGGGCAATGTAATGTAGTAGGCACACTCCGTGTGCCGTTCGCGTGAGGGGAGAGTTAACAAAAATGCCAAAACGGCACACGGAGTGTGCCTGCTACATTGGTTGCAGTTGTCGGGCCTGTGTCCGCTTAAGACGCAAACGCGTATAAATGGGTTTGAAATCATCTTTTGCCGTGATTTATCAGTTCTTTGAGCCTTTATTCTTCTAAAACGAATTTTTTATTTATACGCCACCTTGGGGCTATCTATTCCCGGTAGACATGGGTATAATAACAGCGGAAGGCCTAGCCTCCACTCTCACTGACCTGTTCTCAGCGACGCGGTTGATTCCCCTTCCGGATACGCCCTGCTGTTTTCAAAAACGCTATTTTCGGGAGAACGATCATGAACAAGGTGCCGGACGCAACCATTATCCAGAAAGTCACTAAGCAGTTGAGTAACCGGGGCATGCAGTCGCCGTGCCGAATTGCCGTGGCTGCGCGGAAAGGCGACGTGACGCTTTCGGGCACGATCCAGTTCGAGTATCAGCGGATCGCCGCGCTGCACGCAGTGCGCGGCATCGATGGGGTGCGCCGCGTGATGGACCAATTAAAGGTGCAGGCCAAAGTAGCCCAAAAAATAATAACAACCCAAAGACCAATAGCGGAGAAAACCGAGCCGGCAACGGAAAAAAACGAACCGGCAGCGGAAAAGACCGCGCTGGCAACAGAAATCGGCACGCCGGCAATGGAAAAAACCGCGCCGGTAATTGCCGAGGGGTAACTTGTAGGATGAGGAGCCGCGATGAGGTCCTGTTAAATCGGTAAAGGATACACCCGCTCTTATTGAAGTTGTTCTTGAGCATACGCCAGACAAGCCAAAATATCCTCGCGCTCGATGCCCGGATAGTTGCGTAGCACTTCTTCTTCGGTCCAGCCTTGTGCAAGCAGTCCGACGATAAACTCCACTGCCAAACGAATGCCCTTAATCACCGGTTTACCCACTAATACGGCCGGATCGACAGTAATGCGATTTTCCCGAGTCATTGCAAATCGCTCAAGAATAGATGTGTTTCTGCATATTCTTATTGATGTGGCAATTGGTATGCTGCAGCTATCTTCGAAAGAAGACTTGTTAAGTCATTTTGCCAGTTTTTTTGATCAAACTCAAAGAACTTTATTTTTTGCGTATATCCAGCAATAACTCGCCATACCTGGACGCCAGTTTCGCAAACCTCCACAATCGAGTTTTGAATAGAGACAGTATGCCATGTGGGAAACATGGATTTCAATTTCCCTAATCTGCGCATGATTTGGCTAACAGTAATGGTTTGCGGAGATGTCGTGTTCGCAATGATCAAAATGCCTGCGTGATGATCGGGGATAAAATTAGAATGCTCAAAGTGAATAGTCCGATCAGTTGTCAGGAGAGTATGACCGGAGGGGAGTATTTCTGTAAGTACTTCCGGATCTTTTTTACTTTTTAAACTCGGAGGATATCTCCACACAGATACTAACCCCTGCTCATTACAGGCATCTACAAATTTCTTGGAATCAATGCATTCATCTACTTGGTAAGTGATCATTTACGGAAAGGGCGGTCAAGGTGAATGGCCATTCCTTCAAAGAGTTTCATCAACGTATTAACGTCAAGGTTGAAATCATCGGCAATAGCCGAAATCTTTTCATCTTCTGCAACTTCTGCGAGTATTTGTGATACAGGAATGCGGGTACCCTTAATCACCGGAACACCACCGCGTATTTCAGGATCAGTTTCCACGGAATCGTGTAAAATCATAGTGGCATAAATAATTCGTTCAACAACCCATTCCTCATATACATGTGTTATTGGCTTTGGAGTTCGAGATTCATTAAACCAATTTTGAAAAGATTGATGGCGCGTCTCGATAGGATTGAGGGTATATCTTTCAGGTTTGTATGATAATAGATT
>JBEKZY010000437.1:0-3077 GCA_049509395.1 Thermoguttaceae bacterium
AACTTGATAGATATCCTAAAATTTACATTATAATCAAGTTTTACGTAATTGTCGATTGGGCTTCACCAAGTATTTAAATTGACTATTACTCAAGCCTAACAATATATGTATAGAAGTCCGGGGCGTTAAGGAGGCTCCATTGACGAAACCGGCCTGAATGTCCTAAAGTGCAAACTCTTTGATTTCATTCTCATTGGTTTTGTGGCAATTAACAATTAATAATGAATACATGTTTTCTTAAACACCTGAAAAAAGGATCGCCGATAATTAGCCCAATCTTTGAGGACCTTGGCTCCCGGGCGAATACCTGCTGTCTGAGGATCACGACCGTTGCATTTTTTTTGTGTTTGACCGGATGCCCCAATTCTCCCTCAAGTTTGCCGAAAACAGCCGAAAAATTGCCCTTATCGGGAATTCAATTGAAACTCGCCGTGGCCGGCGATCCTGAAATGGCCGCGGCCGTCGGCCGATTGCAAGGCGAATGGAATTCCCAAACCGGGGCGGAATTTCAAGTATTACAAATTACGGAAAATGATCTTGCCCAGTCCGTTTCGAAAAACCTTCCGGCCGATGCCGTGATTTGCGATCCGCGTTTTATCGCCCTTTTCGCCCAGCAAAAAAGAATTGTTCCCGTGCCCGCGTCCATGCAAAAAACCCCGCAATGGGCAGACATTTTCGATCTCGTGCGCCACCAAGACGTCGCCTGGGGCGGCGATGTCGCGGCCGTGCCGTTCGGATCGCCGGTGTTTGTTATTTATTATCGCGTTGATCTCATCGAAAAGCTGAATTGCAAGCCACCGCAAACCTGGGCCGAATATCAGGAATTGGCTAAACTGTTGGCCGGCATGAAACAATCGACCGCCGAGTCGCCCTGGTTCGGCGCGGCCGAACCGCTGGGACCGGGTTGGGCCGGATTGGTCTTGCTTGCCCGGGCGGCGCCGTATGCCAAACATCGCGACAACTATTCAACATTATTTAATATCAAGACCATGGAGCCGCTTTTGACCGGACCGCCCATGGTTCGGGCGTTGGAGGAACTAATAGCGGCGGCAAAACTTGGTGCTCCCGATTCTTTGCAGTCCGATCCGGTTGCCGTACGCGCGGCATTTTGGCAGGGGAAATGCGGCATGGCAATCGCCTGGCCTTCGGCCGCCGACCGACATTCCGGCGAAAAATCCGCCATTGCCGGACAATCCTCATTTCCCGTCGGTTTTTTAGAGCTGCCAGGCTCGAACAAAGTCTATAACATCAACAATCAAACTTGGGAAATCCGCTTGGAAGAAGAAAATTCCCGCGTGCCGTTTTTGAGTTTGGCGGGCCGGGCAGGGATGGTCGGCAAGGAATCCACCCAACAAGAGGCGGCTTTTCAATTGCTTGTATGGCTTTCCAGCGAGCAAAACAGTCCGCAAATCTGCCCCGCCAGCCCGGCAGCCACATTGTTTAGACATTCGCATCTGAAACAACCCGGGCTTTGGGTCGAAAAGGACGTTACTCCGTCGGCGGCCGCGATATATGCAGAATTATCGGCCAAAACCTTGCACAGCGAGCAGTGGCTGGGCTTCAATATGCCCGGCCGGGAAGAGTATCTCGCCGCCCTGGACCGTGCCGTGCAGTCGGCCGTTCGCGGTGAGCTTTCCCCGGCGGAAGCCCTGTTAAAAGCCTCTGAACGTTGGCGGGAAATAACTGAAAAAAAGGGTGTGGATCAGCAACGGACGGCATATTTGCGAAGTCTCGGACTGGAATAGCATACCCCTTTTGACATGATTCATTCTACCGCCTAAAATAATCGATTGCAGGCGGTGGTTGCATTCATCCTTCCGCCTTCATCCTTATATTTTGGGGGATTAGCTCAGTTGGGAGAGCGGTTCGTTCGCAATGAACAGGTCAGGGGTTCAAGTCCCCTATCCTCCACTTGATGTAAATGCTTGCCGAATCGTAACATACGATACCTTCCGATGGTCGGAAGTGCGGCCCGAAAACGAAGCAAAATCGTGTACACGTACACGCCTAGTTTTGAAAGGGTCTGCACAATGCCGAAAACCGTTTCTCTGCCGAAGTATTGCCTTCACAAAGCCCGCGGACTCGCTTATATGCGGGTTCAAGGCAAATTCATCTATTTGGGCGAGTACGATTCGCCCGAGAGTAAACAAGAGTATGGCCGGATCATTGCCGAGATGGCGGCGTATCCTTCTAAAGCCATTGCCCCCAAAGCCGACATTGGCCTAACCATCGTCGAACTGTGTACCGACTACCGAGAGTATGCCAAAGGCTATTATCTCAAAAATGGGAGGCCCACAAGCCAAGTGCGCGTTATCCATCAGGCTACCAAGGAGGTAAGTGAACTGTACTCGCGTACGCCCGTGGATGAATTTGGCCCCCTGGCTTTGCAGGCGGTTCAGGCGAAGCTGATTGCCAAGAATCGATCACGCAAGACCGTCAATCAGTTCTGCGAAACAATTAAACGCATGTTCAAGTGGGCTGTATCAAAGCAGCTAGTTCCGGTCACTGTATATCAGGCATTGTTGACAGTCAGGGGTATCCCGCAAGGCCGCGGCATGGCCCGGGAAACGGCCCCTATAGGCCCCGTGGCCGTGGAGGTGATCGAAGCCACCTTGCCTTACCTCTCCGCGATCGTGGCAGATATGGTGCATGTACAACGCCTTACAGGGGCACGCCCGGGGGAAGTCTGCCAGATTAGACCGCAGGACGTGGACCGATCCGGCGAAATATGGGAGTATCGACCGGCAAGTCATAAGACCGAGCATCACGGTAAGCAGAGGGTGATCTATATCGGCCCCCAGGCGCAGGCCGTGCTCCGGCCGTATCTGCTCCGCTCTGCCGATGCTTATTGCTTCCAGCCAGCGGAATCTGAGGATAAGCGGCACATTGAACAGCGGGCTAAGCGGCGGTCAAAGGTT
Source organism: Thermoguttaceae bacterium (assembly GCA_049509395.1). Lineage (GTDB taxonomy): Bacteria > Planctomycetota > Planctomycetia > Pirellulales > Thermoguttaceae > JBEKIK01. The sequence continues at coordinate 2,919 of JBEKZY010000437.1, forward strand.
CAGCCCTCCCAACAGCACCGCTGTAAGGCCCGACATCGGCGCCCGCCGCTCACCGCCTACACGAAAGACAGTTATGGCCGTGCAATCCGCCGAGCCGTGGTGAAGGCAAATAAAGTCATTAAGGAGGATGCCTTGCATATGGGCATCGACAACCCCGTC
>JBEKZY010000438.1:0-3023 GCA_049509395.1 Thermoguttaceae bacterium
GCGGCCTTTAAACGCGTCACTCTAAATACGATCAACATATTGTAGCCTTGCCTGTCGATCTGCGGTTTAATAAACGGCCGGGCCGAGACAATTTCTTTTTTGAGGTCTAAATCATCCAAAAATTCCGCAACGCCGCATATCCTGATCTGCTTGCGCTGGTCCGAACTGTTATAACAGATCTCGACCTTGGGATTTTTGAGCAATTGTTGATATAGATCCTTGAAATCGCCGGTATGAAAGATTATTCCCTCATCATCGGCCTTGTACGTCATCATCCCTCGTACCCTGGGCTGATCGCCATCAACGCTCGCAAGGTGGCACACCGGATTTGTGTTTATAAATTCCAGAATTTGTGTTTTGTTCATTGGGTATCTTTAATTTACATTGTTATTATCCAAGGAATTATACTACTTCAACTTCTTGGCAAGCACTTTTCCTCCATTCCAGCTCCCACCTCTCGTGCCCTCTTCCTTTAAGGGTAGGGTAAAGGCTTCCCAAGTCTTGCATCCGTCCTCAACTTCGTCCCATTCTATCAAGATGCAGTTCGTTTCTTCTTTCCAGATGCCTTTGAGTTTAGGTTGCTTGTCGCTGGTGACAACTCCCCCCTCTTTGAATGTCCACGTATCCGAATAGTTTCCTATCTTGATGGACCATTTTCCGATTAGGATGTCTTTTGATAGCGAAGTATTTTGCGCTATCGCCGCTGAGAACATTATGACCGCTAGGCACGTTACAAAAAATAATACCTTTCTCATAACATCTCCTTTCAGTTTTACATACACAACTATTGTATATTTTCATCGTAACAATCACGCGCATTTTGGTGCCCCTTAGTTTGGACGTCAATGCCCCCTAAATAACAAATAACCACGACCGATGGTCGCGGCTTTATAAGAATGTGGAATTCTATTCCCAAAACACTATTTCTTATCCCTATCCCCCATCCCCTACGTTTTCACCGGCCGCAGCGGACTATCGGTTAACATTAGTTTTGTTTGTCCAACGGGCGGGGGAAATTCAACAGTGGCCCGGCGCTCATGCCCGGATCCGCTGAGTGCAATGATGCGCCCCAGACCGTATTGCGGATGGCGCACCAATCCGCCTTGGATAAACTCCTCGGGCGAAACCGGCGGCAAAGGCCTCCCGCGGTTGGCCAATTCGGCGGCCGTGGTCAGTTGCGGAAAAGGAGAACTTTTGACCGTGCCGGCCGGTTCGATCTGCCGAGCGACCGGCTCCGCGTACTCTCCCTGCGATTGATCCAATGCCGAAAGTTCCTCCTCTGAATAAGGTTCTACTTCGAATGAGGAAGCAGCAAGCGATTCGCCCGATCCGAAATTCACCAGTTCCATTTCCTCTCTGGGCAATTCCATCAAAAAACAACTGGGGATAGTCATCATCCGCCGCCCGCGAAAGTCCCGGTATCGGGCCAGGCTGATCTGCAGTTCCTGTTGAGCTCGCGTAATGCCCACGAACATCAACCGCCGCTCTTCTTCCATTTTATCTGGCGTATCGCGGCTCCGCTCGTGCGGCAACAGGCCCTCTTCGGCTGCCACCAGATAAACCACCGGAAATTCCAGTCCTTTCGAGGAGTGCAACGTCATAAGCGTGACCCGATCGCTCTGATCTTCCCATGCATCGGTATCGTTCACGAGACATGTTTCTTCTAAAAATGCTTCGAGTTGACGGCTGCCCCCGCCGTGGCGTTCGTCGAAATCCCGGGCAACCGAAAGCAACTGCTCGATATTTGCCAACCGTTCCTGATCTTCCTCGTCGCCCGATCCGTATTGCTCGCGGTACCCGGTTTCGTTGAGCAGGTGGCCGATGAGTTCTTCCAGCGGCTGCTCCACGAGTTGCGAAAGCCTGTCGAAAATATCGACGAATTTGCTAAGTTTGCCGGCAGTCCGCGAACTTATCGACTTGATTTGCTTTACGCACCGGGCGGCATCGAGCATGCCTATGCCGTTTTGCAGAGCGAACTCGGAAAGTTTTTCCACCGTTTTTTTGCCGATGCCCCGCACCGGCGTGTTGATCGCCCGCAGCAGCGCCACTTCATCCAAGGGGTTGTTAAGCATTTGCAGATAAGCCAGCAGGTCCTTTATCTCTCGGCGCTGGAAAAACTCCAGTCCGTTGACCATCTGAAACGCGATGCCCTGGGCGCGCATGGCAAACTCGAAGGCCAGGCTCAGGGCGTTTACTCGGTAGAAAACGGCAAAATCCCTCGCCCGGCGCCGCCCGGAACGAATTTCAGCGTCAATGCGGGCGGCAATCTCCTCGGCTTCGTCCTTGTGTGTTTCGTAGCGCACCAATCGAACGGGCACGCCCGGACCGTTCTCGGTCCACAGACTTTTTTCCTTGCGCCGCACGTTATGGGCGATCAGATCGGCGGCCACCCGCAGTATCCGCTTGGTGCTGCGATAATTGCGCTCCAGGCGAACTACTCTCACATTGGGATAATCGCGCTCGAACTCCAATATGTTGTTCAAATTCGCCCCGCGCCAACCATAGATCGATTGATCCGGGTCGCCGGTTACGGCCAGATTAGGATAGTCGATCGACAGCGCCCGGGCGATTGCATACTGCGCCAGATTAGTGTCCTGGTATTCGTCGACGAGAATAAAACTGTAGCGCTCGTCCAGACTTTGGCGAATTTCGGGATTCTCGCGAAGCAATGTTGCCACGTGCAAAAGCAGATCATCGAAATCTGCGGCATTTGAGGAAAGTAGGTTGGATTGATAAAATGGGTAAATTACTTGAACCATGTTCCCAATTATGTGGTTGGTTTGGGCCTGATATTGGCTCGCAGAAATAAGATTGTTTTTGGCCCAACTGATCGCCCGGGCAATTGCATCCGGCGTTAGATGCGAGACGTCTGTTCCAGCCTGGCGCATTGCTTTTCGCAAGACTTGAATGCTATCGTCCGTGTCGTAAATCGAAAAATTCTCCTGCAAACCCACAAAAGAGGCGTATTTTCGCAACAATCGAGCGCAAAATCGATGGAACGTCCCCACCCACACTGAATTATC
>JBEKZY010000439.1:0-3010 GCA_049509395.1 Thermoguttaceae bacterium
CTCTAAGGATGTATCGCTCGATCTCTCGCAGATCGCTGCCCAGGGGCACGGAGATCGCTTTGGAAGGATCAGGGGGGGGATTTTTGCGAAATAGCACTGTTACATCATCCCGATTGATCACTTCGGAATTCGCGTTGACTATGGCCCGGATTATAACGCTGGACAATTCCGCGATGTTTCCGGGCCAATCGTATTGCGAGAGGCACTGCCAAGCCTCTTCAGAGAGCCGATACGGCGTGGCGCCTAAGTATAGGCCTTTCGCTGAGTTGGCGAACGTCAGGACACGCTCGCCCAGGGGGCGAATATCTTCCGGACGATCGCGCAGCGGAGGCACGCGAATCTTCGCGATATTCAAGTAGAAGTAAAGGCTTAAGTGGAAGCGGCCGCAAGCCGCGGCGGCTTCAAGGTCGCAAGCAGCGGAGGCAATAAGACGTGTAGCGGGCGGGGGAATTTCTCCATTGCCACTATAATTCCGCCGTTCTTCGTGCAGGATATCGTATAATTTGATTTGCGCCCATAACGGCAGTTGAGAAATGCCGTCGAGAAACAGCGTGCCTTCCTTGGCGCACGTCAAGAAACTTCGATCCGTGCGATGCTTTTTCGGCGAGCCGTTTCCTGTTTGGCCGAATAACTGTTTGTAAAGCTGGTTCTTGGGAATTCCCCCGCAAGGAACGCGCACGAACGGACCGCCGGCGCGATTGCTTTGCCGATGGATGATGCGGGCAACCGACTCCTTTCCCACGGATGGCTCGCCCTCGATCAACACGGTACAATCCGTCGGGCCGAACTTAGCCGCCATGTCGAGGACTTTTCGCATGGCTGGGCTCTTGGCAACAAACTCGACGGGCAGATCGGCCGAGCTAGTTCCAAAATCTAATCTCCGCAAAAAATCTGGCGCCCTTGTATCGTAGGCTAATGACATATTTCGCACCTGCCCTGGAAATATTAAAGACACAACCAAATCACCTCCCGGATGGAAGATGGCATTGGGTTGCACCTCAGCTTATGGACATTTACCCACCTGATGAGGTGCCCCGCGTCCATAGCAGAGTCCTACTCATTATGAAAATATCGGCATGGGGCCGAAGAATGTTGAAAAATCCGCCATCGATTCGACAGTAACTTCAAGAGAATAAGAAGCCGTAACAGAATAAGTTGATCAATTTGGTCATTGTGGTACAGGCGTTCCCCCTGCGATTTCTCGGATAGGCGGGACTCCTGCGCCACAACAAATTGCATAGGTTATTTCGTTACATGTCCTAAGCCAATCAATTCTGCACCCTGGGCACGGGGGTCTAGCTTGCATATCCTGGGGCGTGCAGACGCCCGCGCTCCGTAACTCGAATTCTCTCCAGGATGTGGTCCTTTCCGCGGCCGATGCACGATGTGCCAGATTGACACACGCACGCTGCGACAGTGTGCCATATTGACGCGATTTTCGCTTTTTTCGCATTTGTAATTTGAACGTTACAATCCATGATCTATGAGAATAATACAAGGTGATGCCGGCGCCTCGGACTACAATACTAAACCGCTCAACAGCGAGCAGTTGATGCGGAACAAGGGGGCTGAATCCATGGCGTACGATAGGGAATCCAATGTGCTGATTGCGGAAGACGAGCAGCATAGCCGGGAACGCGCGATCCTAAACTCGATCAACAGGGTGTTTCGCGAGGCCCTGACCTGCGATAGCGACAAGCAGGTAGCAAAGCAGTGCCTTTTGGTGGCCGAGGAATTGACCGGCAGCAAGTTTGGCTTTATCGGCGAATTGAACAAAGAGGGGCTATTGGATAGCATTGCCGTGAGCGATCCCGGCAGGTCGGCCTGTGGCATTTCGGAAGCCGATGGGCTTGCGATGCTCCACGATATGCCGATCCGCGGTATTTTGGGTTCGGTCATCAAGAAGATGCAATCGCAAATCATGAACGATCCGGCAGTTTGCCTGGACTGCGTAGGAGTCCCTAAAGGGCATCCGCCGATTACCTCTTTCATGGGTGTTCCGTTTATGCGCGGCGAGAAGATCACGGGTATGTTTTCACTGGCCAATAAGCCGGGCGGATACAACTTGGACGATCAACGGGCCGTCGAAGCCCTGTCGGATACTTTTGTGGAGGCTTTGCTGCGGAAGCGCGCCGAAGAAATTCTGCAAGACAAAACAAGGCAACTAGAGCAAAATAATCGCGAACTGAAGGAATATGGGGCAGTTATCGCGGCGAAAACCCAGGCCCTCCAGGAACGCACCACCGGCCTGGAGGCCGCGGCGCGGGCAAAAGACGAGTTCCTGGCCAACATGAGCCACGAGCTGCGCACGCCGCTGAATGCGATTATTGGATTTTCCGAGGGACTTCTGGAACGCGCCGACCGCCACCCGTTGAACGATCACCAAAAGGATCGTCTTGCAAAAATCAATAAAAGCGGCCAACACCTGTTAGTCCTGATCAACAGGATTCTGGATACCGCCCAAGTCGAGGCTGGAAAAACCCAGGTGAATCCCACTTCCTTCGACCTGGAAACGCTCATCGGCGAGATAAGCAGCATGGCCAAAGAACTCGTTAAGAACAAGCCGCAAGTCCGCTACTTTGTCGACTTGGAAAAAGGCCTGCCGCCCATAGTCTCCGACCGGGACATGCTCAAGCAAATCCTGATTAACTTGATCAGCAACGCGGCCAAATTCACCGAGCATGGATCGATCAAATTTTGGGTGCGGCGCGACGACCAGACTATCTTGTTGAGCGTCGAAGACACGGGGATGGGCATTGCCGAAAAACACCTGGACCACGTGTTCGAAAAGTTCTATCAGGTGCCGGAGACGATACGCAGCTCATTGAAGGGGACCGGCCTGGGACTTTCGATCTGCAAGAAGTATAGCTCTTTGTTGGACGGAACGCTGACGTTGCGGAGCATCGAGGGGCAAGGCAGCACATTCACCTTGTGCATCCCGATGATTTTCGACGAGGAAGAGAGGAAGAGAACGGCTAAACTTATCGAAGATGTGCGGATCCAATGCCTT
>JBEKZY010000044.1:0-33892 GCA_049509395.1 Thermoguttaceae bacterium
TATGGAAAAACTATATCGGCTTCACTTCCACCGCACACGGGCCTTTCTGGCCTCGCCCTTCCGTGTAGGGCACCTTCTGTCCTACCTGGAGTTCCTCGAAACTGACGCCCAATAGAGCGGAGGAGTGGAAGAACAGGTCTTTTTCTTTCCCCGTAGTGATAAATCCGAAGCCCCTGTCCGTCAATCTTTTGATTGTGCCTTCTGCCATTGGAGTTTCCTTGAGTAATTGATTGAATTGACTACTGTTGATTGAAAGAATTGTACTGTTACTGAGGATTTAAGCAAGTGGGTTTCGCCCTCGGATCATTCTGAAACCGCATAAGCGAATCACGAGGGTGCTGACAAAGGCAGATAACCCTGCCCCGAGTTGAAATAATAGGGATTATACCGAGGAACATGCCGAATTTATATTAAATACTTATCTTGACTAGTCAAAAAAGACCACCAATTAGACCGGTCTTTTTTGCATATCGCTTATACGTATAGTGGTTTTTGGGTGGTCTTTTTCTATATTTAGACCACTGCTTTCCTTTGTAATGATGTATTGATGATATTCACCATTCGCAAAGGAAAGTTATGGCTGAAGAATATCTAACACCCTCGACGGCAGCAGAGGAGTTGGAAAAACAACTCGGTTGGATCGTCAATCCAAGGCATATCACACTTGTGTTCTACTATCGGGATGTGCCCGGTGACCGAGCCCCGGTTATTGGCGGAAGGCGAATCATTCATCGTGATTTACTCCCCGCCATCGCCAACGCATTACGCAAGCACGGCTGGTATCGTCCTGTGGGGAGGATTCCGGCATGATTGCCACCCGCACTAGAATCAGCCCGCCCGAACTCGCCCGGCGCTGGGGCATCGACACCCACAAGGTTTTGGGCTGGATTCGCAACGGCGAGCTACACGCCATTGATGCCAGCACACGCCCAGGTGGCCGGCCACGATTTCTTATCGACGAAAAGGATATTGAACTTTTCGAGCTACGCCGAGCCGTGGGAGCCCCGCCTGTTAAGATGCCCCGGCGACATGCTAAACAATCGGGAATTATCGAGTTTTTTTAATCAAGAAAGGTTTTCGGCCGGGCGCTGCAAAACTACCCGGCCGAAAAAAGATTTGTTTGATAAATGGATTCTACAACGAAAAAATCCGAAAATCAATGCCCACCCCGCCAAAACTGGATTGATTGGCTATTACTCTCGGCAATCCGCCTTGTTTCACTCTCTCCCGCGCTTCAGGTGCAAATCCTTGCCTTTATTCTATGCCGAGAGCGGCGGAAAAGGGGGATTAGATGACGGAAGGCTACCCGAAGCGTAAATCGTATTTTGCACACCGTTACTGTAGACTCCTGACGAAGACCTGCGCGGCCCAGGAGATAGGACCCATTGCGTTTGTGTTGTGTGTGACGATTGCTCATCAAGAGGATGCAAAACGGTATAAAGCACCGGTCACATTTTACAACGAACAACTCATGCCTTTGATCGGCGTAACAAAATGGGAAACGCTAGACAACGCAAGGAAGCGAGCAGAGAAAGCCGGGTGGTTGTATTACGAACCGGGAAACCGGGGACAACGTCTTCCAGGCCGCTATTGGGTTACGATCCCAACAGAATTAGACGATCTAGCCGACAACCCGTGCGATGAAACCCAATATCCGACAAATGGGGAAAGGGATGAAAGCCAATCCCCCTTACAATATCCGACAAAGGGGGAACGTGAGGGGGAACATTCTACCCTATACCTTAACCTAAATACTTGTGCCGAGACGCCAAAGGCGTCATCGACACCGGAACCGGCAGTTTTAACTTTTCCAACTGACGGGAATCCTAAAAGCTGGAATCTCACGCAATCGACCATTGATAGGTTTAAAGAGCTATACCCGTCTCTGGACATTATGACTGAATGCCGCAAAAGCCTTGCCTGGATCGAGGCTGATTCAAAAAGGCGAAAGACAGCCGGCGGAATGAAGCGCTTTTTGACGAACTGGTTAAATAATAACCAAAACTCTTATCGAGGAAACGGCAACAGCCAAACCGCAACCGACGCCAAGCCCCCGGCTCCACTCAAGTTATTTGAAACGAGCAAAAAATGAATTCTGAAATTTTAGACAGATTACCACCCCAAAACCTCGACGCCGAGAAAGGTGTGATAGGTAGTTTGCTTTTGGATTCAAGTCTTTTCGATGACGTTGCCGTGATTATCCGCGATGAGGATTTCTACGCCGATGCAAATAGAAAACTTTTCGGACATTTCAAGGCCATACATGCGGTCGGCAAAAAACTGGATTCGATTATTTTGATCGAACATTTAAAACAGGCGGGCGACTTCGAGGCCGTGGGTGGCGCGGCCTATATAGCAGAGGTTGCCCAATCTGTACCCATTGCGGCAAACGCGGTTTATTACGCGAAGATTGTCCGCGAAAAAGCGATACTCCGCAATTTAATCCATGCCGGTACAAAGATTATCCGCGATGCCTATGATCCTTCTTTTAAACCGGATGAAATTGTTCATAGCGCCGAAAGCAGACTAGCCACAATATCAACTAGCGAATTTTTTGCCAAGCCCAAAATGATGCGGGAAATTGTGGTTAAAGCATTGACGCGAATCGAGCAAATCCGCGAACGCCGAAACCATGTCGGGCTTTTTACAGGCATTGAAAGTTTAGATTCTGGTATTGGTGGATTATTTCCGGGTGAACTTTTTATCTTGGCGGCAAGACCAGGCGTAGGAAAAACCGCTCTTGCTTGTCAGATTGCCGAGAATGTTGCAGGCTGTGGAAATCTGGTTTTATTCTGTAGTCTGGAAATGTCGGATGTTGAACTGATAACACGCATGATTTGTTCGGAAAGTGGTGTTTCGTCCATGAATATCAGGCGTGGCCGAATCAGTGAAAGCGATTATGGACCGCTTGCAAAAACTGGCAATGCTTTGGGCAATGCTAATTGTGCAGTAGATGACCGAGCCGCGATGACCGTCAATGATATTCGACGCCAATCCCGACAATTAAATCGTCAAGGTTTGTCGCTTGTAATCGTCGATTACCTACAGCGATTGACGCCACTTGACCGCAAGGTCCAGCGACATGAGCAAATCGGCCAAATGACCGATGCCTTAAAGGCCCTGGCCCGAGAACTGAATATACCCATTTTGTGCTTGTGCCAATTGAATCGAGCATCAGAAAAAGAAGATCGGCCAGGACTTCACCACCTGCGGGAATCAGGGTCAATCGAGCAAGACGCCGACGTGGTTGCAATCCTACATCGGAACGTATCGAGCTATCGAGACAACGGCGAGCAAGACCGCGACGCCGAGCTACTAATCGCCAAAAATCGCAACGGGGAAACCGGCGCTTTTCTGTTGACGTGGGAACCAGAGCGGACGCGATTTATACCCCGCGACCTGTATCAACCACATAAAGAGTTTAAGGATTTTTCGAGGTGAAAAATGGGATTCGTAATCAAGTTTAATAACGTACTAACGGATATGGCTTGTTTTGCTTGTGGCGATCAAACTCCAGTCGATGTTCTTGGTATTTGGTTTGATGAAGAATTTAGCGATAGGGGCTATAAATACAATGTTTGTTCGCCGGTCTGCGATAAATGTGCGGAAGAACACGTACCAGAATTGTTTTACCTAATGAAGGTAAAAAAAGCTGTTGAAAAAGCGGGGTGCGATAGGTTTACATTTGCAATTGAACAAACTATTTTCCGCGTGGGACCAAGACCCGACTTAAAAGAACTGTTGGAACGGCGAAGAAAAGAACACGAAGAAATGTTACAAAATGGCGAAATTCCATTTTAGGTGAAACCATGAATCAATCAATCCAAACCCTCGAGCGCGCCGCCGTTAACGCCCATACCCGTGGTGAATCGTGGGAAGCATTTTGAAATCAGCACGCCGAGCAGATCAAGCAATGCGAGCCATGGAGCCGTGGAAGGTTCAGGCGGCTGTATGACCGCCTAATGGCCCTTGTGGTATCCGGCGACACGGCCAGTATGGAAACCATCGAAGACCTTTGCCCGTGGTTGCAAGACGATACCTCGACGCCCAGCGATAACGTCACTCATGCGAGACTACAGCCGACGCCGGAGGTGCAGCATGATTGACGTTGAACTCCACTTTCAAGGCAGCGGTATCCAGCGGCAGCGGTTGCCAGCATTGACGCATGTAGGCGAGTATCTAACGCATGCCGGCCGCTTATGGCGGGTTGACGCCGTGGTGCACAGCACGCCGACGGCAACGTGGGGCAAGGGCAAGATTGACGTGTACGTCCTGGCCGTCTCAGTTTTGACTGACCTCAAAACCCTCATTACTACTCAGCTATAGTCCCTGGTATCCGCAAGGGCATGAAGTGATGTTTGATGCGCTCCCAATCCTCATGATTCAGTCGGAGTTGTTTGCTATCGCGCATGTTCACATTTACACCATCAGTTGTAAATGCAACGCTAATAACATGATTCAAGTTGATAATATGTAATCCCTCAGACGCTGATTTGATCTCTATAAAGTCAGGCATATTTACACCTCTTTTTTGGTATTAGGCCGTTTTCTGGCTGACGGTTTTTTTAGGGTCCGATACCCGTTTTGGCCGTTTTCTCTATGAGCGATCTTTATTCCGTGGTGATCGACCCTCAAAACAAAACCCCCATGTCCAGATGGTGGGCATGAGGGCGATGTTTTGAGAGGCGTTGGCCGGACATGGGTAGGAATCCAGCCGTAGAACGCCCATCCACTTTTAGCCTATCCTGATCCAGCAGCATTGCAATATGGAACGGATGTTCATAACTCCGGCTCCCAGGCCGTGGTGATCGATCAAACAAAAACCCCCACGCCCAATCATTTAGGCATGGGGTCAATAATTTAACGGGCGGTTGTCGGATGGGGGAGCAAACCGACCTAAAGAATCCCGTCGGCTGTTAGCATAATCTAGGCCGGGTGTATGGCAAGGGGGAGTGGATGATCGACCTCGACGACGAAACCCTGCTATTCATCGGGATTATTGAGGTTTCGTCGTTTTGTCCGTGAGATATTGGCCGGAAGTGGAAGGCCCGATGCTCATGGTGATCGACCGGGGCAAGCCGGGTTTTCTATGCCTGTTCAGTAGGTGTACAACAGGTGTCTTTGACACCCGCCACTCCCATTTTTTCACAATTGTACACTGAACAAGAGAAAGTGGCGAACATCGAATAAACATCGTAAATTACAGTATTATTCGCGTTTAATGGGTACTATACAGAATCGGTAACAATGCTTTGAAAGTACCCTGGTCTCGATCCGAAGACCTGCGCCCCTGAAACGGATAAACCGATTCGCTGGGTTCCCCGCTCCCATCGATCAATGGGATTAGGCTGTTTTCTGTTTATTATAAGTTCTTACAAAATGTTGACAATGAGATGTTTCCCATACCCCGATTACCGCCGAAGCTCATAAGCCGTAACTCGTTTTAGATACACAAGTTACTATAAATTCGCAAGAAGCGTTTTTCCATATTGATTATAAGCTATTTTTTTATATACCAGTTAACTTAAGGGGCGACGGCCAAGCTAGAAGGTCTATTCTCATGTACATCGATAAAAAAACCCTGCGCAAACACTTATTTGTCGACCGCAAAGTCCAGGGCGCTCTGATCGCCCGAGTCGTGATGTATTGGGTAGTATGTCTTATAACCATCGCCCTGATGCTGCTATGTTGGGATATTATCACCGGCCCGGCACGGATGTTCTACCTGCATTTCGACGATATGTGGTTCTTTTACGGGCCGGCTGCCATCGCCTCTTTTTTGCTTTTGCCCTTGATAATAGTGGATATCATTCGCGTCAGCAATCGTTTTGTCGGGCCGATGTTGCGCCTGCGGCGTTCGATGCGGGCGCTGGCTCGCGGCGAATATGTCGAACCGATCGAATTCCGCAGCAGCGATTTCTGGTACGATTTTGCTGATGAGTTCAATGCAGTTCGCGCCCGAATCCTGCAATTATCGGCCGAGAACGAATCGAAAATCGAAGATGAAGAACCCCTGGGCATAGGGCTCTAAGGAAAGTTGATCCATTATGGGTGACGGATAAACGACAAATGTCTAACTACAAATGTCTTATTTGAAACCACTTGCGGTTTCGCAATGTCGTATCATTTACCGGCAAGACCTTCTCTCCACTGACTCCAGATTCCAGCCTCATCTCTTGCCCAAACGGGGTTTTCCCGCTGTTGCCAAACGGTTAAAATATCCCAGTCCGGGATAATTGGGTCTTTTAATCGCCTGTTCAGTCCAAGGTACGCCGCATGGCAAAAACAGCGGATGGATTGCGAAAAAGCCGCTCTTTGGAAGAGGTGCATCGCTCGGTACAAATCCCCCCGAGCCGGTGGTGGCGGCGATTGTTCGCCTTTGCCGGGCCGGCTTATCTGGTTTCCGTCGGGTACATGGATCCCGGCAACTGGGCTACCGACATCCAGGGCGGGTCCCAATTCGGTTACCGGCTCATCTGGGTACTATTGATGAGCAACGTCATGGCCGTGCTGTTGCAAACCCTAAGCGCACGCCTAGGGTTGGTCACCGGCCGGGATCTGGCTCAAGCATGTCATGACGATTATCCATGGACCGTCAACATCATTTTGTATGTTTTATGCGAGATCGCCATCGCCGCCTGCGATCTGGCCGAAGTCCTCGGATCGGCCATCGGTTTGAATCTGCTTTCCGCCGCCTTGGGCAAGGCCGTGGGTTTGAATCTGGAAATTCCCGTGCTGTGGGGCGTTCTGATCACCGGGTTCGACGTGCTGCTGCTGCTATTTATTCAAAAGGCGGGCATCCGCAAACTCGAAGCGTTTATCCTGGCCTTGGTGCTTACCATCGGTTTGTGTTTTCTCATCGAGATATTTCTGTGCAAGCCCTCGATCGGCGGCATTGCCCGCGGTTTTGTGCCTCACACGCTTTCCGGCCTGGAGTTGTACATCGCCATCGGCATCATAGGCGCCACGGTAATGCCGCATAATTTGTATCTACATTCGGCGCTGGTCCAAAGCCGCGACGTAACACGCAGCCGGCAGGCGGTGGCCGACGCATGCAAATATAATCTTATCGACTCATCCATTGCCATGAACGGGGCTTTTTTCGTGAACGCGGCAATATTAATTGTGGCTGCGGCGACGTTTTGGGCTAATAACAAAGAGGTAACAGAAATTCAACAAGCCCACGCACTCCTGGAACAAACCCTTGGCACTCAAATCGCGCCCATCGCCTTTGCCTTGGCCTTGCTCTGCGCCGGACAGAGTTCAACCATCACAGGAACATTGGCCGGACAGATTACCATGGAAGGTTTCTTGCATTTTCGCATCCGCCCTTGGCTGCGCCGCTTGATAACCCGAACAATGGCCATCGTTCCCGCCGTTTTAGTGATTTATATTGCGGGCGAAAAAGGCTTATATCAACTCCTCATCCTTAGCCAGGTGATTCTAAGCCTGCAACTCTCATTCGCCGTGGTGCCGCTGGTGCGCTTTACAAGCAGCAAACGCAAGATGGGGCCGTTCGCCAATCCGTGGTGGCTGCAAATTCTGGCCTGGCTGGTCACGGTAATAATCGCCTTGCTCAACGGAAAATTGGTGTACGAGGCGCTTGATTCCTGGCTGGAAACAACCGGCAATTGGTATTGGCTAATCGTGTTGGTCGCAGTGCCTGTTTCATTGGCCCTATCCATACTCTTGGTTTGGATGACTTTCCGCCGCGAAAGGCCTGTAATGGAAGAACCCTAGGTTTCGGCCGAACAAGTATTATCCGAGGCTGCGAAAATCGAGCGCCGCTTCAAACGCATCGGCGTGGCCTTGGAAGCCAAACCGACCGACGCCTCGATGCTGGCCGAGGCCGTTTCGCTGGCCAAAAGCCACCACGCCGAATTGCTCTTGATGCACGTCGTCGACGGCGTGGGCGGAACCTGGTACGGCATTCAAACCGGCGACTCCGAAAGCCGCGAAGACGAAATATATCTGGAAGCCCTTGTCCATCGCCTGCGATCCGAACTCCACGCTGAAGACGTGCCGGCCGTCGATGCCGTGCTGGGTTACGGCGACCCGTCCACCGAACTGGTCAATATAGCAAAGGAAAAAGGGGTGGACCTGGTTGTAATGGGCGGGCACGGCCACCGCGGCCTGCTCGACCTCGTTTACGGCCAAACCATCTCCACCGTCCGCCATGACCTGAAGATACCCATCGTCACCGTCCGGGGCCCCGCTAAAGGATGAATGATGAGAGATGAAGGATGAAGGATCAATAAGACTGCTTGCGGTTTTGCACTAACCACTAACTATCGACCACTAACCACTTAAAAATGCCCCATAAATCCTGGAAACTTCTTGGCACCCGCGACGTTTCCGACCATCGGATCTTCCGCATCCGGCACGACCTATACCGATTCGAACCCAGCGGCGCGGAACGTGATTTCGTAATCTTGGAATGCCCGGACTGGGTAAACGTTATTCCCCTGACCGATGACGGCCAGGTGGTTCTGATTCGTCAATATCGCCACGGCACTCGGAGTGTGACATTGGAAATACCCGGCGGCGTGGTCGAAGCCCGCGAAACGCCCGAGGCCGCGGCCCTGCGCGAACTGAGCGAGGAAACCGGTTATGTCCCGGCCCGGGTAAAACCGCTGGGTTTCGTCAGTCCAAATCCGGCCATCCAAGGCAATCGCAGCCACACTTTCCTGGCCGAAGGCTGCCGACTCGCGGCCGAAACTCAACCAGACGCCTTCGAACAAATCGAAGTCCTGCTCCGCCCCTTGGCAGATATTCCCGCGCTGATCCGCAGCGGCGAGATCTCTCATTCCCTGATAGTCGCGGCGTTTGCGCTAATGTTTTTTGAAAGGTTATAGGTTTTAAGACTGTATTCCACCGTCTCTTCTTCGCAACTGCCGCAGTCCTAGCCCCAAGCCGGCCAGCAATAATAAGGCGATAGTTGCCGGCTCAGGCACAGGAGAAATCTGAAATTGTGCAGCCAAAGGGCCTCCGCTTATCGGCTTGATCGTCACTATTGCGCCTGCGCCGATGGTGAGAGTGTTTTGCACAATGGAATCTGCGGTGAGTATGCCACTGACGCTGAGATTCCCGCCGCCTGTTAAATCGCCGCTAACCTCTAAATCACTTCCTGATCCAACTGTCAGAGTGCCGGAATTGGCCAAATCTGCCGCCGTTGTGAAATTCCGCCCGTCAAGGATGCTAAAATTTCCTTGGTTGTTTGCCAGTGTATTGATCTTGGTGAACGTCGATCCAACGCCATCCAAAGTTATATCACCTTGGTTTGTGTTTATGTTGCTGCCAGTAGTTATAGTTAGCGAAGAATTAGCTTGTACCTTCCATGTGCCGCCGGTTAATGTATTTCCGACCAACTGCGTCACCGTACTTTGAAAAGTAAGCCCGCCGCTTTGCACCTGCACGGCGCCGGTGTTGTTCATGGCGAACCCGATATTAATATTGCCTGTCGAGACGCTTTTGCGGAACGTGCCGGCATTGTTCACTACCGGCAGAGTTCCTCCGCCGTTGACAAAGTTATTCGAGCCTTGCAGGTCCACCATCGCCCCGGCCAGATTGTTGAAAACCGCACCATCACTGCCATGCAGATAATTTGTCGAAGAAAAGGTCGCCGTGCCGGAGTTGTTCAGCGTACAGCCGTCAAGCATCGGATCGCCGGCGCCGCTGAAAATGATCGCGGTGGAAACAGTGGTTGTCCCGCTGCCGTAGCCGTACATTGTGCCATTTGTCCACGTCAGGTTGTCGAAATTGACCGTTCCTCCGCTGCTGCCAAGCATTCCACTGCTCAGCACGACCGTCCCCGGCACCGTGGTAGTCGCGCTCGCGCCGAAGTCTTCCGTGCCGCCATTGAAACTGATGGTCCCCGCGTTGTTGAAGGTTGCACTGCCCAAGCTATGCGTGCCGCCGCTGAAGTTGAGCGAGGCTCCGGATGACACGTTGAAGGCCCCGTTGCTCGTGCCGCCGGCCGAAAGGTTCAGGGTTCCCGTTTGCACTGCCACTGTGCCGGTGTTGTTCATGGCAAATCCGATATTAATGGCGCTTGTCGAGACGCTTTTGCGGAACGTGCCGGCATTGTTCACTGTTCCTCCTCCGACAAAATTATTTGTGCCTTGCAGGTCCACCATAGCCCCGGCGAGATTGTTGAAGACCGCCCCGCTGCCATGCAGATAAGTTAAAGAAGAAAAGGTCGCCGTGCCCGCGTTGTTCAGCGTACAGCCGGAAAGCAGCGGATCGCCGCCGCCGCTGAAAGTGATACTGGTGGAGACCGTGGTTGTCCCGCTGCCGCTCATTGTGCCGTTCGTCCACGTCAGGTTGTCGAAATTAACCGTTGCGCTGCCAGTTAGCGAGACGCCAAGCGTTCCACTACTCAGTACGACCGCCCCCGGCACCGTCGTAACCGTGCCGCCGTTGAAGTTTACCGTCGCGCCGTTAAAGTTGATCGTCCCAGAGTTGTTAAAGGTTGCGCCTCCCAAGCTATGAGTGCCGCCGCTGAAATTGAGCGTGGCCCCGGATAACACGTTGAACGTTCCGGTGCTCGTGCCTCCGCCGGAAAGACTCATCGTATTTCCCGCCTGCACCTCCGCCGTGCCGGTGTTATTGAACGCTCCGCTTACGTTCAGCGTGCCGCTTTGCACTTGCACCGTGCCGGAATTGTTAAATGTCCAGTAACTAGCGACGTTTGCCGTGCCTGTGCTTGTTGTCTTACGAAACGTACCTCCATTGTTGAATACTCCCGGAATCGATGAGTAAGGATCCAATCCGCCCGTGCTCTGCAATTCAAATATTCCGCCCGCATTGTTGTTGAACGTCGGCGTACTTCCTCCTGAATACGGATTCAACCCGGATGATCCTATTACCGTCGTGCTCCCGTAGTTGTCGATTGTTCGCGCCAATAAGTGGTATCCTGTACCGCTGAGCGTCATGCTCTGGCCGTTTAAAATCTCCGTGCTCCCAGTCCCTGTCATAAAGCCACCCCCCGTCCACGTCAGATTATCGAAACTCGCTGGGCCGCTGCCGCCAATCGTCCCAGCACTGAACGTTGACACACCCGACACTGTGGAAATACTGGCACCGTTGAAATTCACAGTCCCGCCGTTAATCGTAAGCCCTTTATTTATTTGCACGGCGTTATTAATTGTTAAGGAGCCGCCGGAAAGGACCAGGATTTCGTTGCATGTCAGACTATTGATCGTGTCGCTGCCTAGAGAATGGGTAACTGTGATTCCAGCCATAGTCCGGTCAATAGTTACATCGTCTCCTGACCCGGGCAGGCTTGGATTGGAACTCCAGTTGGAAGCTACTTGCCAATAGCCATCGGAATCCACATTCCACATCACCACAGCAGCAAAGGCAGGTTGCCGCATTACCGCCAGGGTTGCAATGCAAAAACAAGAAGCGACGACCATGCCAATAATCAACCGGTGTAAACTGCTATTGTTCATGATGTGATCCTCCAATGTCCGGGGTTCCAAAGCTTGCTGGCATTCGCACTTACAATCCGGAGAACGGGCACAGTTTGTTCCGCGTACAGAAATATTCAATATAAGCAAAATTACGCATTAGTCAATATTTTGGGAGCTAATTCCCCCCTAAAAATGTGAAGAAATACCCAAAAATTGAAGGGGGAAGATGCTTTCTTATCATTAGGTAGACTTTTATTCTCCGAAGAATCATAAGAAGAATGGGCTTTCGGCCAAGCACCGATCTGTTCCCAAGCATGCGGCCTGCCACAGCGAATCTGCCAACGAGTCGACCGCGGAGATGATGGTTCCACGAAGGTGCTATTATTGGTTTGTCCAGCAATGAAACCCTACCCACAGTCCACCGCCTACTGCCCACTAATTTTTCCACTCCCCCTTATTTTTCAAAACATACGTAACCCAGGTCGGCGGATAATCGGGATGCTCCGGCGAAACGAACATTGCCGCGCCGCTGGGAGTTGAAGGCGATGTAAAGGGGTAAGTCAAGTCGGCCCAAGGAAGCGGCGTCTCCAGCAGGTCTTTTTTGGCCACGCCATCGGGCACTGTGATTACGGCCTCTTTTTCGTCTTTTACGGCGAATCGCATATTCAGCCCGCCGTAACTCTTGCCTTCCGCCCCGCGGAGCGTGATCGGATTGTCAACCGGTATGAAAACAAACTGAAAATCTATCGACCGGCTCTGCTCGTCAGCCGAAAAGGCGCTCAGCCAACAGCGCTCGATCATAACCTTCTTGCCGTCGGCGAACCAGCCGTTTTCCACGGCCAGCACCGCGCCCGCAGGCCCCGACTGGCGGCATATCCAGCGAACAAACTCTTGCTTGATGTGGGTATATTTCCAAAGATCGTATTGTTTATCGCCGATGCCCACGTGCGGCCAGGCCCAAAATATTCCGTGATGATGGTAATGATCCTTGGGAAAATCGTCGGTCAGCACCTCGCCTTGCAGTCCCCAAACCGGATGCACATAGCAGGCCCGCGTGCGGCGTGTGTCTTTAGCCGGCACCTTTTCGTTTGTGATCTCGCCGTAATTGTAAACGAACACGGGCGATTGGCCTTCGAGAATTTTTAGCGATTTGTCGTTGAGTTCTTGAATTTGAAAGGCGGGGTTTGCCACGGCGTCTTGTGTAGTCGGCAACAGAAAAAAGTTTCGCATCGCGGGGGCATCCTTGCGCGGCGGAATGTTCGCCATCATACAGAATGCCGACTCACTGGCAATTCCCTCCGCCGTCATTGCCGGGACAATTTGTACGGCAATTGTATTTCCCGGGTTATCTATTTCGACCAGTTGCCAATGACCGGGGGCGTCCGGGCGAATGCTATTTGGCAAAGGAACAAACAAATGCAATGGCGTGTCGCTTGCAGGCACTGTCAGAATAGGTTCATTTCCGACAATACACGGTTGCACGGCCAAAAAACAGAACAAAACAAAAAGAATGTGCCTCATCGAATTTATCCTGTAAGAAATTTCATGTAGTCCATTATCCATGGATTAGTCCACGGATTCCAGGTGGGATAGCTGGCCGAGAAAACGGAAATAATAAGAAGCACCAAAGCCAAAATCCGGGTCCAACGACGCTTGGAAAGATAATCCACGGCGGGCAGCATCGACAACAGCCATAACGGCGCAAGCCAAAACACCCAACGGAAACCGCTGGTCATCCCGCCGTAATTACGTTCGGTCAGCGGCCGGAACAAATAAAACGCTATGCATATCAGCGACACGCCGCCGACCAGTGCGGCCCATTCTTGCAACCGGCGGTCCTGGCCCGGCCAAAGACTGATTAAAATTCCCGCCACGGTTAGCAGCCAGATGGGCGTCAATGAAAATATTCCATGATGTCCCACAAGCACGTGAAAAGCATAAACTGCCCGGGATTGCTCGCCCAGGTCGATCCCGGAAGGATGACGCCAGTAACTTTCGATTTCTTTGCCGTTGCGCTGGTAAGTGTAGTCGTACCAATTTTCGCCCGGGCCGCGATGCATGTAGGGAATTGTGAGCGATCCGTGCGCGATCCAATTGGTCGCGAAAAAAGCGGCAGCGACAACCATTGCGGCCGGGACATAAGCCAACAACGTCTGCCGCGGCGCTTTGCACAAAAGAGCCAGACTGATTGCGGCAAACAAGGCCAAGGCGGGCAATTCCTCCACGGCCATCAAGGCCCCGAAAAATCCGGCAAGCACGAAATATCGGACACGCCGCTGCCCGTCGAGCCAGATCGGCACTACGGCATAAACAGCCACAATGGAGCAGAGTGCCGCGATCAAGTGATTATTAATGGCCACGGCAAAGGTCGTCAAAAAAGTTCCGTACGTCGCGGCCCCGATTACGAACAAGCGCCCCCAATCGGTCGTGCCAAAGCGTTCAACCAATCGGGCGAGCAGGATAAAACTCATTGCCAGCGGAATAACGTTGATTATCACCAGCATGATCCGCCCGACGATAAATGGATGAGTAGCCAGCGACATCCCGGTAAGGTGATAAATAATCCAATATATCCCGGCCATCAGCGTGGCCATAAGCGGCGGCTTGCTCGAATACAAGTGCCCGCCGTGCTTGACCATGTCGATAGTGTCCCAGTTGGGATCCTGGATTACTTTGTCGATTGCGTAAGGCGCGCCATCGACGCGCATGTCCGGCTCGACCAGCGCCCGAACCGTGCACCACCGGCTGCGATCGTTGGCGCTGAGAAACGGCCTGCGGAGTTGGGCCTCGCGGAGCAATTGAGTCTCGATGCGGGCCAACTCTTTTTCCAGCGCCTGGCCCTCGAGCCCCTGCTGCCGGAGTTGCCCCTTTCGGCGATCGAGTTCGCCGGCGATGCGGCTGAGCCGATCTTTTGCCAAGGCCGTGCGGTCCACCGCATCCACGGCCATCACCCGGCCCAGCATCACCCCCACGCTAAGACAAATCAGCAACCAGTACATGCCCTGGCGGAGATGGAACGTGGGGTCGTCGTTGGCAAGATTCATGATTGAATAAGCAGCGGATGGCGGGAGACGTATAGTTTATTGTTCACAGTTTACATTATATACTAGGCAATCAGCTTGTAGCGATCAGCGGTTGGCCGCTATAAGTCCTCGCGCTGGTAGCCAATTGCTGATTGCTGATAGCTGAGCACTCTTAAAATTCATCCTTCATTCTCATCCTTCATCCTTTTCTTTCATCTTTTCTTTCTTCGGATCATCCTTTCCGGCGCATTCGCAAATCGAGTATGTTTTAGTATGCGGACTGTGGTAGGCGATAAACAACTCGGCCAGGAAACCGATCGACATGAACTGCCCGCCCAAGAGCAACAGGGCTATGGAATAAAGCAAAAGCGGCCGGCCGGATAGATGTATTACCTCTATGCCCAGGTCCAACCGCGATAAGATCCAATACCCGGTGAGATAAATGATTATCAGTGCCCCGATGAGGAATGAGCCCAATCCGATCGAACCGAGGATGTGTTGCGGCCGCTGCCCGAAGCCGGTGAGAAATTTGACCGTGAGCAAGTCTAAAAAACCTTTAACGAACCGCCCCATGCCGTACTTGGAACGGCCGAATTGACGCGGCCGATGCTTGATTTCGATTTCGCCCACGCGGAATCCACGGCTTGCCGCCAGCACGGGTACAAAGCGATGCAGCTCGCCGTAGAGTTGCACTTCGTCAAAAATTTCACGGCGGTAACACTTCATGCCGCAATTGTGATCGTGCAATTTCACCCCGGTCAGTTTGCTCACCATGGCGTTGAAAACCCGCGATGGAAAC
Organism: Thermoguttaceae bacterium; assembly: GCA_049509395.1. Classification (GTDB taxonomy): domain Bacteria; phylum Planctomycetota; class Planctomycetia; order Pirellulales; family Thermoguttaceae; genus JBEKIK01. The sequence goes on from JBEKZY010000044.1 coordinate 15,237, forward strand.
ACCTTGTGCCAGGGATCGTGCCGCACTTTTTTCCAGCCGCTTACCACGTCCAGGTTGTTTTGCATCGCCGCCAGAAAGCCGGGGATCTCGCGGGGATCGTCCTGCAAATCGGCGTCCAGGGTCATTACCAAATCGCCCCGGGCATGGCTGAATCCAGCGCTTAACGCGGCCGCCTTGCCAAAATTGCGGCGGAATCGCAATCCGCGGACCCGGGCGTCGGCGGCCGCCAATCGCCGGATAAACGCCCAGGATTGATCGGCCGAACCATCGTCGACAAAGACAATGTCCAAGTCATAGCCCTGCGCGTCGGCCACCTCGATCAACTCCCGGTGCAGAGTTTCCAGGCTCTCGGCTTCGTTGTAAACTGGGATGACGATGGAAAGCATTTTTAATGATGAAGGATGAGGAATGAAGGATGAACTTAAAGGCGTTGCATTCTCATAATTTAATTATTTAGCCCCCGGTGAATACACCGGGGGTTTGGGTTGCTGCCTCCACAAATATAGGATAGCAGAAATAATCAACTCCGACACCAGCCATATCAGTCTAAGCAGACCGCCGGCGACCGTGGCCGTTGCATCGTTGATCCCGCTGGATGCAAACATTTTTGTCAGCAATTCGACCAAAACCAGATCGCGGACTCCCAATCCGGCGGGAATAAACGACAGGAATCCGGCCACCATCGACAGGGAAACGGCCGCGATAAGCTCTGGAGCGTATTCGACAAGACCTATATCTGTTCCCATCGCCCGAAACGTGGCCCAAAGGCTGGCGGCCATTAAACCCCAGACGAGTATCATACATATCCAACCCGCCAGAAGGGTGCCCCAGCCAAGGCGCGATAAAGCGTCGGCGGCCGCGGGATCGGATTTTCCTATCCCGACAAGACGGGCAAGACGTTGGAAGATTGGCGGCAAAACGGGCAATCCGGAAACAATCATCAGGCCAATCGAACCCCAAAACAACATCCTTTCCTCACGCAGCCGCACGGCCAAGATGCCGGCTGCCATGAATGCGCCGACTGCCATCATGGTTAGAGTCTCGAAAAAAACGCTCACCGCGGCCACGGCCGTATCGACGCGATGACCACGGACCATCCCGGTCCGCAAAATGACGACCATCGCCTTGCCCGGCACGTATTTTCCCAGATGCCCGATATAGTAGGCCCTGAGCGTATTTGCCCATCGCACATCTTGTCCCAGCACCTTTAACACGTAATGCCAATATGCCGCCGCTGGCAAAAGTCCGATTAGATATATCGCCCCCGCCGAGATCAGCCAAAAGGGCTGCCAATGCCAGGTCTGCTCGCCGATTTGCCGCCACGCCTTAACCAGCGTTTCGCGGACAAACCACGCCACCAAAACAATGACGAGCAGTTTTACCGCTGTCAGCAGCCATTTTTTTGAAAACAACGATTGCAGGTTCACCCATTGGCTCCAGGGTTTTGAAGTATATTATATTGTGATTGGCTAATGCCGCCTCCGCAAGCCAGATTGCATTGTGCGGGCAGATTATACTTTTCCCCAAAAGTTGACTGAATAAGTTGTCAGGTATGGGAATTGCTTTTTTTAGCCTTGCCGGATTGTTGTCAAGAAAGTAGTATTATTCTCATGACAGCGAAACAATTCTATGATTGGCAAACCTCCGGAGGCACCGACGATGTAATGCGCATGGTCGATTCTCTCGAAAGGGCGGATATTGCCTGGTGCGCCATCGGCGGCGTGGCGGTGAACCATTGGGCTCAAGAACCCATGGTCACCCAGGACGTTGATTTTGTCGTTGCCGCCGACGCCATTGAGCGCGCCGTCTCGGTTCTCGAAGACGTGGGATTCCGCTCCGAGAGATTCCAGTGGTCGATAAACTTCCACGGACGTTCAAAGGTTCTCATTCAACTCAGCACGGAGGAGTTCTACCGGGAGTTCCCCTCTCGGGCAGTTGCGGCCGATGTCCATGGCATTCTTATGCGTGTAGCCTCACTGGAGGACACGCTGCGCGGCAAAATGAAGGCTTATGGCGAGCCCGAGCGAAGACAAAGCAAGCAGATCAAGGATCTTGCCGACATCGCCCGGCTCGTGGAGGCGCATCCCGAACTGCGGGATTCTTTACCCCCACATCTGAAAGGACAAATCCAGCCTCCAGAATAATTCCACATCTCATCGATATCGTGTCCCGCTTACGATTCGTCTCATTCCGTTCTCTCGCCGACAACATCGCCGTTCTTCCTGGTTATGCAAAAGAAGTAAAAGGCATAATCGATATCTCTTCTCAATGAATGCACCGAGCCATCGACGTATAGATGGTTCACAACGCCGGGATGGCCTGAAGACGGGCCGTAAGTCGGCCGATTACCGACAACCGTAGTTGTGGCCGGATCGGGATAGACATCCTTGCCGGTGCGGGGGGAAAATCGTAGGCCAGATAAGTGCGTAGGGCCTTGATCGCGGCCGAAGCGTTTTTATCAAATTTCCCGTTGAAACCAGTTGGACGGTAAAAAGGCATGTCCTTGTCCGGAGCATCAAAGGCAACAACAGTGTTATTTGGATAAGTATTTTTCAAGGGCACCCCAACCAGAGTCACGCATGCCCCGGCAATCCAGGCACTGCCCACACTCGAAGGATCGGAAGATGAGCCTTTATCGTCAATGGTTTCAACTACCATGATCGTGCGAGATGTGCCATCCGTCACATCGCGATACCTGATTCCCTTGTCTCGAAACTGCGGGAATAGGGTGCCGTCGGGATGGTCCTTGGCACTGCCATAAGGCGGTGTAGAAGTGGAGTCCAAACACAATGCCAGGCTCTCCATGCATGTGGCGCCGACAGCCTTGTAGTTGGTCAGTGCGATTTTGCCCGCCTTGTCGGATAATGGCGGGTCAACATACAACTTGTTTGGGTTGCTAGGACAGGCAAATTCAGGATGAAGTGTATCACGCATATCCTGCACCGACTGGTCCGTGTCAATGAGAATGAGAAGAGGATCGGCGTCTGCACGGCGATAGCGCGGATGTTGGAGGAAAAGTGTGGTATTGAGACCGTCGTACATCGTCTCAGTCTCCATCATGGGAAGCAAGTAGACAAGAAAACTGACGCCGCCAGCCCGATAATGCCCGTCTTTACCGACAAGCGTCGCCGATGGAGGCAGTCTTTTATTGGCATCGTGTAAATTGTGGAATGCGAAGCCAAGCTGCTTTAAATTATTAATGCAGGCCGCACGGTGTGCCCCTTCGCGTGCGGCCTGGATCTTCGGCACCAACACCGCGACCAAAATGCAAATTATGACAATAATGACCAGCACTTCGACGAGGGTAATGCCGGTATTCCTCGTGACGTTTTTCATATAGAATCCTTCGGTTGCATCATCGGCTTTGACGCGTACTTCCATGACTTAGAAGGCATCGCGGCAGGCTGAGTCTACAACTAATGCCGACTCGACAGTCAATATGACCAGTTTGGTGCGTTTCACGCTCCCTTCTGGTTCCATTTCAAAATCGCTCCCGTATCCGCGCTGGTGGCCATCGAGGCGTATTTGCCTAGGCAGCCTTTGGTATAGCGTGGGGGATGGGGTTTCCAGGTTTTGGAGCGTTTGGCAAGTTCGGCTTCGTTTAGGCGGACATTCAGGGTGTGATTGGGGATGTCGATTTCGACGATGTCGCCGGGCTGAAGCAGGCCGATCGTTCCGCCCGCGGCAGCCTCGGGACTTACGTGGCCGATGCAGGCTCCGGCAGTGCCGCCGGAAAAACGTCCGTCGGTAATAAGCGCGACCTTATCGTCCAGGCCCTTGCCTTTGATGGCCGTGGTGGGGGCCAGCATCTCTTGCATGCCCGGTCCGCCGCGCGGGCCTTCGTAGCGGATAACCACCACGTCGCCGGCCTTGACCTTGCCGTTGACAATACCTTCGTACGACTCCGGTTCCGACTCGAAGATAACCGCCGGGCCGGTGAATTTAAGCATATTTGGTTTGACTCCGGCCGCCTTCACGACCGCGCCTTTCGGGGCCAGGTTGCCATAGAGAATTATCAGCCCGCCTTCGCGGCTGTAGGCATTTTCGACTTCGCGGATGCAATCGTATGGATCGAAGCCTAAATCATCCTTGGAAAGATCGCGAATAGATCGCGCGGTCCGCTTGACGCTCATGCCTTCGCTGGTCCGACTGCCGCCAGCGCGGACCGCGGCCAATTCCAGCGTCTCCTCGCGCACCGAGTCGGCCCGGATGTCGTATTCGGCGATGTTTTCGCCTAGCGTTTTACCTGTAACAGTGGGACGATCCAAGTTCAGCAAACCCGGACAACCACGGTTGATACTGCCCAGGATGGTGTGTATTCCCCCGGCGTTGTGGCAGTCTTCCACGTGATAATTGCTGCTGGGTGCGACTTTGCAGATGTTCGGCGTGCGGTGACTGAGTTGGTTAATCCGCTGGATGTCGTATTCCACGCCGGCTTCACGGGCAATCGCCAGGACGTGGAGCACGGTATTGGTGCTTCCGCCCATGGCCATATCCAGGATCATGGCATTGTCGAACGATTCGGTGGTGCAAATTTCCCGGGGCAGCAGGCCGTTCCCCTCGCCTTTTTTGTCATATTCCAAGACCATTTCGACAATCCGCCGGGCGGCATGTTGGAAGAGTTTTTTGCGCTCTTCGCTGGTTGCCAAAAGCGTGCCGTTCATGGGCAAGGCCATGCCCAGGGCCTCGCACAGGCAGTTCATGCTATTGGCCGTGAACATTCCCGAGCATGAGCCGCAAGTGGGACAACTGAACTTTTCCAATTCGAGCAACTTCTGGGCGGAGAGTTTGCCGTCCTTTTTGGCCGCGGCGCCGATAAAAACGTCGATCAGGTCTACCGCCTTGCCGTCGGGCGTTTTGCCGGCTTCCATGGGTCCGCCGCTTGTGAAAATGGCGGGAATGTTCGCACGCATCACGCCCATCAACATGCCGGGCACGATTTTATCGCAATTGGGAATACAAATAACTCCGTCGAAGCAATGGGCCGATAGCATCGTCTCCACCGAGTCGGCGATCAGCTCCCGGCTGGGCAGCGAGTACTTCATGCCTTCGTGGCCCATGGCAATGCCGTCATCTACGCCGATGGTGTTGAATATAAATGGCACTCCGCCCGCGTCGCGCACGCATTCTTTTATATAGTTGCCGACTTTATCCAGATGCACGTGGCCGGGAATTATGTCCACGTGGCTGTTGCAAACGGCGATAAACGGCTTGCGAAAGTCCTCGTCTTTTACGCCGGTGGCGCGCAATAAACTGCGGTGTGGGGCGCGAGAATCGCCCAGCTTGATTGCATCGGATCGCATAGTCAAAATCCTTTCTGGTGCTTATATGCATTAACGTGATTAAGCAAATGCCACAGAAGAAGACCTGTTAGATAATATCCCATACCGAACAGATCCGTTTCGTACCATTTATCATTGTAATCTTAACGAAATGATACGTGTAGAGGTCCGTTTTAGCCGTATTTCCACACATTTAGAGCTGCAAATGCGCTAGAAAAGAGATGACATGAGTCAACGTCCGGGCAATCTAATGCGGCTTATGAGGAGAATTGACATCATGACCGTAAACAATTTCATAGCTGGAATTGCCTTTGGCTTTGGCCCGATACATGGCGCGGTCGGCGTCGTTAAGGATGTCTTCCGGCCGCGTGTAATTTTGCCAACTGAAAGCGATTCCAATACTTCCGGCAAGCGATAGTTCCCTCCCTTCGAATGTGACAGGCGTTTTTAATCGGTTGGAAATGCGCCGGGCCACGTTAAGCGCCGTGCTCTTATCTTGAAGGCGGTCGATAAAAACGGTGAATTCATCGCCCCCATGCCGCGCCACCATATCGCCGGGACGAATACATTCGACCAGCCGCCAGGCAACTTTACAAAGAAGGCGATCCCCGGCCAAATGACCAAAGCTGTCGTTGACGTTTTTAAAACGGTCCAGATCGATGAACAAAACTGCAAAGGCATAATGCTCTTGCCGCAAGGCTCTTTTAAATGCCCGCTCCAGACGAATGAAAAAAAAACGGCGGTCCGGCAAACCCGTCAAAGAATCGTGACCGGGCGGCGTCAACGATAAAGAGGCCCAGTCGCCGGCATTACAAAGATTCCAGACGCCGGTGGGCACCGTTTCCTCATTCGACTTGAGAGATCCAAGCGTGATTATCCGGCAATCTTCGGCGCCGATAAAAAGCTGTTTTCCACTATCTCCTAATGGAACCTGCAAGGCAATGACGATCCAAAGCGGCTCCGTTTTCGCGGGCACAATCATTCCCGTCCACTGTATCGGCGTTTCACAGCCGCCCTTTCCGCGCAGGATGGTACATATTACAACGGGTGAAGCCAAATCATCCTGATTGTATCCCGAACGAGTCTTTAAAATTGTCCAAGGAACATTGGGCATGATGCCAGTGGAATCGGATCCAGCCAACTCCTGTTTGGAATAACCCAGCAAGCTGCAGGCTGCCTGATTGGCGTCGATGATTTTTTTCGAATTGCAGCCGATTAAAAAAATCGCGTCCGGAAGTAAGTCCATAACCAAACGGAAGCTCTGCAAACATTTCCCAAGCCGCCGCTGCCGACGAAAATTTGGAATCGTTTTGACAGGAGGAGAAAACTCGCTGTAGATCGGCGGTATTATAGTCTTAATCGACATCGCCTAAATCCTCATCTGTAAACTAAAACCGCAATAAAATCCAAGTTTTAGTATGTGACGGCAAATACATAACTTGTGTATAGGCTTACTATTAGCTGCTTTATTTGCAATTATTATTTAGCCTATATACAATAGATATTAAGCTTATCTTTCTGTTTGTTCTAACTTTTGGCGTATCCCCTTTGTCTTCAAAGGAATCAAAGTAAATACTTAACGTACTAACAGCGGTTTTAAGATTGTCGCGGACTACAAACAGTCCATTTTTCGCTATAAAAAGGTGTCCGGACAAGGACGGATAAAGAAGTTTAAAAGTCCCAAGTGTCGATTGTTTGACCTATAAATGGGCTGGCATAAATTCTTAACTCTTTTAATGACAAGATATTATGGTGAACTTCTTTTCATGTTCAATTCTGATAGGTAGGGGAAATCCCCATACTCATAATTCCCCAATCTAAATCGTTCTGTGGTCAAAGAAAGTTTTCCAGACAGTTCGCTGCATATAATCATTAAAAAGTAATAAATGATAACTTCCAGGGATTACATAACCTTTGATAGTAATTACCGTTAATACCCAAAACACAAAGAGCGGCAAGGAAAAAGGGCAAGCGTCTAAATGTTAGTAATGCAAAACTCACATCATGCAAATGGACACTTAGTCCTACAAAATGGGCTGACCTGATAGGAAAACCATCCATTCAATATCTCAATTCTCGGTGACTATGATGAAGAACTTAATATTTGCCATTTTTCGGCATAAGGGCAAAGCGGCGCTGTTCTTTGGAATCGTGTTGGCCGGAACAATATTATTTACGATTTTTGTCCCCAGGAAATTTCATTCCGAAGGAAAACTTTATCTCCGCTTGGGCCGCGAAAATGCAACTTTAGATCCCACGGCCACCTTGGGCGAAAATTCCATCGTGGCCATTCCGCAGTCGCGCGAAAACGAAATCAATTCTGTCGCCGAAATGGTGCAAAGCCGCGTCCTTTTAGAAAAAGTGGTCGATAAATTAAGCCCGGCCGTAGTGCTGGAAGAAGAGGAAACTGTCGCGGCAGACGCCAATAATACCACTCTATCCAGTGCCAGTGGATTAGCCGGAAGTTTCAAAAATGGAATTAAATCGCTTCTGGGCATGCCGGCGATGAGCGATCACGATCGGGCGGTGGCTCAAATCGCGAAAAACCTCAAAGTCGAGCCTGCGCGGAAATCCAACGTTATCGAAATCAGCTATATTGCCGGCAGTCCGAAGTCGGCGCAAGCGGTGGTAGCGGCTTTGATTGACGTCTATCTCGCCGAACACGTCCGCCTGAACCGCCCGCAGGGTTCCCACGACTTTTTCGCCGAACAAGCCAACCGGCTGCGCGACGATCTGGCGAAAAAGGAACAGGCTCTTCGCGATTTGAAAAACAAAACCGGTCTGGCGGCTACTCACGATCAAAGGCACCAGATTATCGAGCGGATCGGGCGATTGGAAGACGATCTGCTCGCGTCCGACACCGCCCGCGCCGTGTCCGAGGCCAAAGTAACCTCGCTGCGAAATAAGCTATCCGAACTGCCCGATACTCAGGTAACCCAGGAGATTTCGGGTTACGGCAACGAAGGCACCGACCGCATGCGCGACCAGCTTTATGCCCTGCACGTGAAGGAAGGCGAAGCGGGATCTAAATATACGGCCGAACATCCCAAGCTCCAACAGATCCGCGATCAAATCGGCCAGGCAAAAGAAACCCTCGCCCGGGAAGAGCGCACGCGAACCCAGGTGACGAAGGAACCCGGCCGCTTGCACCAGCAAACCCAACTGGAGTTGCTCGCCGAAGAGCCGGTATTGGCTTCGTTGAATGCCCGCACCCGTGAATTGCGTTCCCAATTGAGCGTTGCCCGCGATGAATTGAAGATTTTCAACGAAAACGAACTGCGCGTAACCGAGTTGGAGCGGGAGGTGGAAATGCTGGACGGCGAGTATCGCAAATATTCAGCCTCGTTGGAGCAGGCCCGTATCGATCAAGCCTTGGAATTTCAGCACATGTCGAATATAAACGTCGCCGAGGAAGCGACCTGCGAAGCGACGCCCGTCAGCCCGCGCCCAAAGATGAATTTGCTTTTGGGATTGGCGACGGGTTTGTTTGGAGCCATAGGCCTGTGCCTTGTATGGGATCGTTTTAACAATTCGCTGCGCACGCCCCAGGACGTGGAAAAAACCTTGTCTTTGCCGATTTTGGCCGCCGTCCCGCGATTAAAATCCAAGCAATTGGCATTCAATGGGAAAAGGTAAAACATGATTCAACAAACTGCACAATCAATTGCGAAGCCCGGCAACGGCGCCTTGCGGAACGGGCACGATCGCCGCGGCCATATTCAAGAGTATTGCCAATCGCTGCTTCACCGCTTGCGGTGGCCCGGCGAAAGAGCGGTCAATGCGCCGCGCACGCTGGGCATAACCAGTTGCCGGCAGGGCGAAGGCGTAAGCACGATCGCCGCTTCGTTGGCGGCCGCCGCGGCATCGTACGGCGATTACCGGATTTTGTTGGCGGATGCGAACGTCGCCAAGCCTTCGGCCCACGAATGCTTCGACGTTCCGCTTTATCCCGGCTGGGCGAATATCCACAAGGACGGTGATGATTTAGCCAAACTTATCCAGCCTACGTCGATTTTCAACCTGTCGGTGCTGGCCGCGGGAATACCGGACGAGCAAAACACATCCGCCGGCATTACCCTTGGATCGCCGGTACTGGTAAAGGAACTTACTGACGGATTCGATCTGGCGGTCTTTGATTTGCCGCCGATGGAAAGTTCCAACAATGCGGCGCGTTTGGCGGCATTGCTCGACGGCGTGGTGTTGGTAGTTGAGGCGGAATTGAGACATCGCGACGATGTTCGCCGGGCATGCGAACTATTGACGCGCTTCGGCGCACGCCCGTTGGGAGTCGTGCTGAACAAATTCCGGCAACCCGTACCCGAATGGCTGGCTCGAGCGTTGTAGACTGTAATAATATTATGATTGGTTTGTAACGCCATGTTTACCGCACAACGCTCCCGACGGCCGCGATTGCTCATGATGGCTTACGCCTGCAGTCCGATGCGCGGTTCGGAGTCCGCCGTCGGCTGGAATCGGGCGGTGCAAGCCGCCAAACACTTCGATACCTGGGTAATCTGCGAAGAGCGCGAATTCAAACCCGATATCATCCGGTATCTGAAAGACAACGGCGATGTTCCCGGCTTGAGCTTCGTGTTCGTACCCATGCCTCGCCGACAGTGGTCGCTCGGGCAAGTACACGGCACAGTGTGGTACATGATGCTGAACCTGTGGCAGCGCCGGGCCTATGCCGTTGCCCGGCGGTTGCATGAAGAAATCGGCTTTGATCTCGTGCATCAGCTTACTTTTTGCGGTTATCGCGAGCCGGGTTATTTGTGGAAATTGGATGTGCCGTTCGTTTGGGGACCCGTTGGCGGCACGCAAAATTATCCCTGGAGGTTCATTACGCGGGCGGGGCTCGGCGGCGCGGCCCGCGAGGCCGGACGAAACATTCTCAATCTATACCAATTACGCTTCAGCCGCCGGATAAACCTGGCCGCTCGCAAGGCCGCCGCCGTTGTGGCGGCGACTTCCACCGTGCGCCGCGATTTCTCGCGATTTCTAGGGGTGACCCCAAGCGTAATTTCCGACGTCGGCATCACGCGGATCACGGATATCTCCCGCCCGCTCCGATCGGCACAAGAGCCGCTGCGGATCTTATGGTCGGGAGTCATGCAACTCCGCAAGGCCCTTCCCTTGCTGATCGACGCCTTGGCACAGATGCCTGACGACGCGCCTTATTGTTTGCGCGTATTGGGGGAAGGCAAATATCTCAATTCCTGGAGGCGGCTGGCGCGGCGGAGAGGCATTGATCGGCGCATCGAATGGCTGGGATGGCAGCCGCACGACCAAGCCCTGCGGCAATACGCCTGGGCCGACGTCTTCGCGTTCACCAGCCTGCGCGACACAACCGGCACCGTCATCGCCGAGGCATTGGCGGCCGGCCTGCCGGTCGTTTGTTTGGATCATCAAGGCGCGCACGACGTGGTTACGGAAGATTGCGGAATAAAAATTCCGGTCGCCACGCCGCGCAAAGTCATCGGCGGATTGCGCGAGGCGTTTGTCCGCCTGGCGCGCGATCCGGCCGAGTACCAGCGGCTGAGCCGGGGAGCGGTCCAGCGCGCCCGAGACTTTCTCTGGGCCGGTCAAGGAGAAAAAATGGCCTCGATGTATTGGCAGGCGTTGGGCGTATGTTCCGATGGCGGCCGGGACGATTTATCCTCCCCCGCCTATGCGGAAAATGAAACGGCTCCGCCTCATTGGACCGGCCTGCAACCGGCGACACATTCGGCAAATAATGATCGATCGAACATGCGTGATCGAACCGCTTAGACGATACATCATGAACGAAAACATAAAAACCATTAAGGAACTCTTGTTCCATCTGCCGTGGAAAAAAGCGCCGGGCGGGGGCTCCGGGGTTTTTTCGAGTTCTTTCTGGCTGCGAGCTATTCCACGGCGGTTTGCCGATCGCGTCGCCGTGCCGATGCATTTTGTTTTTGGCAATCGATACCGAAACACTTTGGGCATATTGATGTATCATCGCATAGCCCCGCATACGCCGGGAGTTCCCGCTCCCACGTGGAACGTAACGCCCGACAGGTTTCGTATTCAAATGCAAGGACTGCTTGCCAAAGGATTTAAACCTTGGCCGTTGCGCAAAGCCATCGATTACCACAACAAGGGCCTGCCGATACCGCGAAACGCCTTTGTTGTGACCTTTGACGACGGTTATGAATGCGTTTACGGCAACGCCTGGCCGATTTTAAAAGAATTGCGGATTCCGGCGACGGTGTTTGTCGTCACGGGCTTGTTGGATAGCAACGCTCCCATGCCATCCGAGGATTGGCAGGCCGCCGGATCGCATCTGGTACCCGCTTCAGCCTGGCGGTCCATTTCAATACGACACTGCCGGGAATTCCTGGCCGATGGATTGATCGACTTGGGCTCGCATACTCATTGGCATGAAGATTATCGCAACCGGCCCGAGGCGTTCCGCAGCGATTTAACCACATCGATTCAAGCCATGCAAAAATGGTTTGGCGAGAGGGAGATCCCCTTCGCATATCCTTATGGTTTTGCGGATCCGGAACTGGCGGCGATCGTGAAAACAAGCGGAATGATCTGCGGTTTGACCGCCAACAAAGAATTAATCAAACCGCAAACCGATCTTTTCACTTGGGGTCGGCTGATTGCGGAACAATACGATACGGCGGCCACGCTGGCGGCTAAACTCAGCGGCTGGTACGGTGCAATTAACAATTTATTACGCGGTTTGTGGCGATTTCATCATGATACGTCGGCCGGTGGAATGGCCATAAATGGAAACCGCACGAATACACCCATGTGCCACGAAATGATTCATCAATGAAAAGCGGCTGACGCCCCCGTCATGCCTTGATTATATCCATAATGAAAACACAGCCCAATACAATGATGGATTATTCCAAATCCTACGATGCGCCGCTTTCCATAACCCAAGGCGCCGCGCCGGGACGGTTGTCATTTGTCGGCGCCGGAGTGCGCTTGGGGATGGCCTCGATCTTCGATCAGGCGGTGGTAAGCGCCACCAATTTCGCCACCACGCTGATCATTGCCCGGCTCTGCACAAAAGCCGATGTCGGCATTTACTATCTGGCCTGGACCCTGGTCTTATTTATCGTGGCTGCGCAAGGGAACCTCATTTCGGTCCCCTATACGATATACTGCCGCCGCCGTGAAGGATCGTCGCTGGCTTCTTATTCGGGAAGCATGCTCGTGCATCAACTTTTTACCTCGGCCTTGGCGATGTTCTGCCTCTTGGCAATGACAATTTTCTTTTCCTTGGGATACGGCCCGCAAGCCATGCGTTCGGTGGGTTGGGTGCTGATCGGCGCCGCGCCTTTTATTCTCATGCGCGAATATTCGCGGCGGTTCCTGTTCGCTCACCTGAAACTTACAGCCGCCGTTGTCATGGACGTGAGCGTTTCCTGCGCTCAATTGGCAAGTTTATTGCTGCTGGGTTATTACAACTTGCTCACGGTGCCGGTTGTTTATACGGTCATGGGCGGGGCAAGCGTTTTGGCCTTGGCGATATGGCTTTTGACGAATCGCCAGCCGATCTGCTTCCAGCCCCATCGTTTTGCCATCGATTGGCGGGATAATTGGAAATTCGGCAAATGGGCCTTTGCCGGGCAATTGACCGGACTTGCCTTCTATATTCTACCCTGGTTGCTCACTATGACCCATGGCGAGGCCGATACCGGAATGTTTGCCGCCAGCAATACGCTGGTGGGTTTGGCCAATTTATTTGTAATAGGGTTATGTAATTTCCTCACGCCCAAATCGGCCCAAGCTTTCGCCCGCGAAGGGAGCGAAGGATTGTGCCGTGTTTTGCGCAAGGCAACTATTGTTTTTATCACTTCGCTGGGATTGTTCTGTTTGATTGCGGCTTTCTTAGGCAACTATCTTGCCCTTATCGTGTATGGCGCGAAATATCATGGCGCAGGACCGATCATCGCCGTTTTGTCGATGGCGACGCTTCTTGACGCCCTGGGCCTGACGGCCAACAACGGGCTGTGGGCTATCGATCGCCCGGCCGCCAATTTTCCCGCCGATATCGCTCAACTGGTTGTTACCCTGGGCATGGCCTTGTGGTTCGTATTTCCCTTGGGACCCCTGGGAATCGCGATTGCGATGGTCCTCGGCCGATCCGCCGGGGCCTTGCTCCGCTGGATCACGCTGTGGGGATTGATGGACACGTCCCGCTGCCAGGCAGATGTCGCCTGATCGCTGTATGAATATGCATGATTTCACCCCTAATTCCGCTTCAACAACTGCTTCCAAGACCGCGTGGCGGCTGTGGCTGACGATTCTGGTCCTCGGAGGCGTATTTTTCTTTGTCGACCACGACTTGGGCATCTCGCGTTATCCCCAGTTTGCGCCCTGGGCAAATTCCGACGAAATTATCGCCTCCGGCGGAAACGCCGTCAAAGGCGCCGCCCTGTCCTTGATTGGACTTTTGGGCCTTTATTTTCTTATGGATAAAGAAGGGCGCAAATTACATCTCCGCGGAATAACCCCCGCTTTGATGTTTTTTTTCGTTGTTTGGGCCGCCATAAGCATCACCTGGTCGATTGACCCGCCCCTGACTGCGCGCCGCGTGGCCGTGTTGTGTTTTTATTTTATTGGCGCACTGGGTATCGCCAGGCAGCTATCCGACCGCGATCTGGCCGTTGCCGCGCTGGTAATCACCACCGTTTATCTTGCCGTGGGCGTGGCCGCCGAACTGGCTCTGGGAACGTTTCGTCCCTGGGCCGCCGATTATCGTTTCAGCGGAACCCTCCATCCCAATACACAAGGATTGCACCTGATGATCTTATGCCTGGCTGCGTTTCTTCTCGCCCAGGCTAATCCCGGCGCCGGTCGGCGAAAGTGGCTGATAGCCCTGTTTGCCTTGGGTTTTGTCTTTCTCTTGCTCACCAAATCACGGACGTCTTTGGCCGGATTTGTGTTGGTAATGTCCATTCTCTGGTTTCTGCAAACCAGCACATTCAACAGAATATTATCCCTTGCGGGCGTCTCTTTTTCTTTTTGTGCGGCGCTGTTGATTTGTTCGCTATTGGGCTTTAATGAAAAAGACTCCTTGTCAAACGCCCTAATGCTGGGACGGCAAGAAAAAGCCGAAGAATTGACTGGCCGATTGCCCATCTGGACTGAGCTAATGCATTACGTGGACCGCCGCCCCTTGACCGGTTACGGTTATGAATCGTTCTGGACGGCGGAGAATATCGAAGACCTTTCGGAGGCGATGGAATGGCGCTTTCGCCAGGCCCATTCCGGCTACATCGACGCCGTTCTAAGCGCGGGACTCGTGGGCGCTTCGTGTTTATTTCTGATCGTACTAATAGGAATATTTAATGCGGCGGTACAATTTCGAAAAAACAACCATATATGCTATTGTCTGACTCTGGGAATGTTGATATTCGGTTTGGTCGACGCTTTTTTAGAATCCGGCATGGTCGGCGAGAATTTTGCAACGCTTTTGGCCGGTTGCGGCATAATCCAACTTGCATCTCTAAAATCGGAACGCGATTCACATATAGCGCCCGTTTCCACGGGCGGAAACGATTCTTATTCGTCAACTCCGTTAGACTTAAACCCTAGAGTTGCCAAGCCCACGGGTTGCAACCCGTGGGTTTAGATTACTTATGTTCTTTTCTCTCTAAATACCTTATGCGAATTGAAGCCATACCCGCCGTAGAACTGACAGCCGATCAATTTTCGCTTTGGTCGCAATTTCAGCGCGCCGACGCGGCTTTGGATAGTCCGTATTTCCGGCCGGAATTCACCCAAGCCGTGGCGGCAGTACGCAGAGGCGTGGAGACAGGTATCCTGGAAGACGGCAACGATATAGTCGGCTTTTTCCCGTTCCAGCGGGGAAAAGGGAACGTGGGGCTTCCGGTGGGCGGAAAAATGTCCGATTTTCATGGTCTGATTGCCCGCCAAGGCGTCAATTTCAATCCCCAAGAAATCATTAAGGCTTGCAAACTATCCGCCTGGCACTTCGATCATCTTCTCGCCGGGCAAGAATCATTCCAACCCTATCATTGGAGCGCCGCGGGCTCGCCCTATATGGATCTTTCCGGCGGATGGCATGACTACGAGAAAAGTCAACTCGCCGAACATAAAAGCTCTTTCAAGCGCATGTGCAGAAAAATACGGCAAGTGGAATGCGAGGCAGGCGAAATTCGGCTCGAGGTCCATGCCTCAGACAATAAAGTATTTTCCTCATTGATCGAGTGGAAACGCAAGCAATATCAAACCACCGGAGTCACCGATATCCTGGCGATTGATTGGACGGTTGCCCTGTTGCAACGCATTTTGACCTGCAAAGAAGAACCTTTTTCCGGCATTTTATCGGCTCTGTACATAGATAACATTTTGGCTGCCGTTTTGCTGAGCATGAAATCGTTCGGCGTCCTGCACGGCTGGTTTTCGGCTCATGGTCCCCAGTTCGCGCAATTCTCGCCGGGATTAATAATGTGGTTTGAGTTGGCCAAGGTCGCCGAAAAATGGGGGATCGGCCGCATCGACCTGGGCAAAGGACCGGAAGACTACAAGAAACATTTAATGTCCGACTCGATTGCGGTGGCCGAAGGCTCGGTCGACACCCGCCCGCTGGGTCGAATCATGCGCCGCCATTGGCATCGTGCGTTTCATTGGCTCCGCAACACGCCCCTGCGCAATCCGCTTTTGACGCCGGGACGTTTTGTCCGCAGGATAATTGAAACCAACAAATTAAAATAACATTTATGGGAAGAATATGATTCTCGCCGTTAATATTATCCTGATTGCAATTAGTGTTGCGGTAATCGCACCCATGGCGGCGTTTGCTTTGGAATGTATCTTGGCGATTTGGCCCCGGCGCTTACGGCCGGCCGTAGCAACAGGCCGCCATCCGCGCACCGTCGTCTTGATGCCTGCCCATAACGAAGAACTCGTCCTCGAACAAACGCTGCAAGTCCTAATTCCAACCTTATCGGCAGGCGACCGCGTGTTGGTTATAGCCGATAATTGCGACGATCGGACGGCTGAAGTTGCCCGGGCCGCCGGTGCGGAAGTTCTCCTCAGGCAGGATCCGGCGCGGCGAGGCAAAGGATATGCCCTGGATTTCGCGGTGCAATATCTCCGTCAAAGCCCGCCCGAGGTGGCCGTGATCCTCGACGCCGATTGTCTGGTGTCGGCCGTTACAATTAATATCCTCGCTCAACAGGCGCTGCAAAGCGGCCGGCAGGTGCAGGCTTTAAATCTTACCGACCGCCTGCCCCCCACGGCATCGCGGCAGGTTTTGGCGATGCTGGCCAATCGATTTACCAATCTGATCCGCCCTTTGGGATTATTAAGAGTCGGGCTGCCCTGCCGCTTGATGGGCACCGGCCTGGCCATGCCTTGGCCGCTTTTGGAAAAGGTGCCGTTTGTCGGCGATAATCTGGTTGAAGACATGCAATGGGGCATTGATCTTGCCCTGGCCGGATACTGGTCGCTATTCTGCCCGGATGCGCAAGTTACAAGCGCTTTGCCCCTGCAAGATCGGGCCTTCGTCAGCCAGCGCAGACGCTGGGAACACGGTCACCTGCGGACCATAATCGCTAAAGTGCCGCTCTTGCTGGCAAGATCGCTGCTGCGCCGCGATTTCCGCTTGTTTTGCCTGGCCTGGGATCTGAGTATTCCACCCCTTGCCTTGTTGGCTGTATTGTGGTCGGCTACTATAATACTGAGCCTGGCGGCCGGACTTGCCGGTGCGTCGTGGTGGCCTGCCGCGATTCTGTCAGTTGGTGGTATAATTACATCCTTGGCATTTAGCAGTGCGTGGTTTATCCACTGCCGGCGGCAAATTCCGTTTTCGGCTTTATTGACCGCGCCGCTTTACATACTTCGTAAATTACCGATATATATTAGTTTTATTATGCGTCCCCAAAATTCCTGGGTACGCACCCAGCGCGACAAAACCCCTTGCGGCGACTCCACGAGGTAACCCGATGAGCACGCGACACGATGTCCAGCCCAATCCTTCGCAAGAAGCCCAAGAACAACATTTCTCCATCCTCGGCGTAAGAATTCTCAATGTAACGAAACATCGGGCCATCGAGTTATTGGAAAACCTCATCCGCAATCGCGATGAAAAAGCCCGAAGTGTATTTTTCGTAAACGCCCATACGTTGAATCTTGCCGCGGGCGATCCGCAATATCGAGCGATTCTTAACTCGGGCGATTTCGTCTTCGGCGACGGAACCGGCGTCCGCTGGGCGGCCAAATTGCAGGGGGTCCGCCACTGCGACAACCTTGTAGGCACCGATTTTACGCCTCTACTCCTGCAATCGACCGCCAATCGAGGATATTCCTACTTTATGCTGGGCGGCGATGAGCAAACAACCTTCTCGGCTGCTCAGTACGCTCAGAAAATGTTTCCCGGTTGGGTCCTTTCCGGGTACCATCACGGATACCTAAAGACCCTGGATATGACATTGTCAGTGATCGAAAAAATAAATGCGGCCAGGCCCGACGTGCTGCTGGTAGGCATGGGCAACCCGCTCCAGGAGCGCTGGATTTGCCAGAATCTATCGCGGCTTCAAGTGCCGGTATGCATGGGCATCGGCGGCCTGTTCGATTATTGGGCCGGCAATGTCAGCCGCGCCCCGCAATGGCTCCGTAGTATAGGACATGAGTGGATCTGGCGGCTTTATCAGCAGCCCCGCGATAAAATGCATCGATATCTGTTGGGCAATCCGCTGTTTCTGGCTCGTATCGTTCGAGAACACTTATCCAAGCCTAAAAACCGCCAAATTTGATCGATGAGCCGTTTTATGCTAAACAAGAATAGCTGGAATCAACGCACAATAGTGAATAGCTCCCGGCATTTCCACGAAATCGCCTAAAATAAGCGCTACGTGGGGGTGCCTGCCACCATTTTGTTTACACGGCCTACCCTTCACGACATGCTCTGATTATCATAAGAAGATTGAGGCAAAAAACTTATATAAAGCGAACTTTATTGCCCCCAGATAGATCAATATAACTGGTTAGTAAATAAGAAGTTAGGAGAGGTGGCTGAGTGGTCGAAAGCGTCGGTTTGCTAAACCGATGACCGGGAAACTGGTCCGCAGGTTCGAATCCTGTCCTCTCCGCTAATGTATTTTGCAGGCATTGGCAAGAAATCGCAAGCACTCGCATAAGCCGTTGCTTCACAATGGCTTATGTCATTTCTTGCGGAGACGTGCGAATCGCTGCGGCAGGCTGCTGCACTAGAATCATCACCATATTTTATTTGATTCAGAACCGCTTGTTTGTGGGCTTTTTTCGCACCCTGGCGGCCCGCTGACGGATGGCGGACCGGAGCGGAGTTTGAAAGGTGTTTGCAGGAAGAATTGGTTCCATCTTGCGTTGTTTCAGTTCCAT
>JBEKZY010000440.1:0-2982 GCA_049509395.1 Thermoguttaceae bacterium
CCCATTGGCCGATTTCGAGAGTTTTTATACTCAAAGGGTCGGCAGCGGACGCGATTGCATGTCCTAGTAATGCAAGCATGCCCAATGCGCAGAGAATTTTGATTTGATGGATCTTCATTAATTACTCTCTATGGAAACAACACCTCCCCTCTCCCTTTGGGAGAGGGTTAGGGTGAGGGCAAATTGACATTGTCAAGTTATAACTATTGCCAAACAATTATCTTTTCATGAATGTTTTTTTAGAGTTTTCAAATCATTTTTTTTATAACAAGGTAGTTCCAAAATCCGTTTTTGGATTTCATCGCGGATTTTTTGGTAGCGATTATCGGATAAGGAGCCGTAATCATTGGCAAAATTCTTCAAAGAAATGCCTTCCGGGAGGTCTTTGATATCCGGCATGAAGTCGCGAATATTGAACGAATCGGCCAATTTATCCAGGGGGATTTTGCCGTCAAGAACATGTGTGGCAAAGGCTACGCCCGCCATGTCGGCCGAAAGGTCGACAAAGCTGAATCCGCTTTCGCCGTGGGCGTCTTTTATTTCCTTGGCAATTCCTAGCTGTTCGGCGGCCAAGGGCCCCAGTTGCACGGTAAGCGCGCAAGATAAGATGAAATGTTCCGCCAGATCGTGCCGGCCGAAGATCGTCGCCCTTCCCAGCACCGACATGCGATTTTGCCGGTCATAGTCGGACTCCACCTCCCGGTTAAGCGCGCCCAGCATGGGGAAATCGCGCCATAGTTTCTCGTCATCCAGGGCGATGCCAATTCCCAATAGAAACGCTCTGGCGGCCACGGCTGGAGGTTGTTTGACGGCCGCGGCCGCGGCTCGGCTGAAAAAATACTCCGTCATAACGTCGGCTTTGAGTTCCGTGGCCGCCCTGCCATTTACCTGGGCCGCATTGACTACGGCCTGAACCACCGCTTGCGTGGCTACGACCAATTCCGGGGGTTTGGGGGGCGGCAAGGCGGATGCCGGCCTGGGCAGGTTCAACATCGCGATATATTCCTCCGCCGCGGGATCATCGGGCAATTCTTTGCCCAATGCCAAATAAATACGCTGCAATTCACGCCGCGTGTCCAGGGGCATAAACGGGAAACCGTGATACATCCGCGCCCGCAATTCATCGCTTACCAAATTCATGGCCAACGTGTTTAAGGGATCAAACCCGATGCGGAAGCTAAGCGAATGCGATCGCTGATCGCCCAACATGGGGCGCATGACAGAATCCATATTGGCTGTGTGCGAAGCGCCAAGATAATGTCCCATCTCGTGAACCAAGATCTCCAATCGTTCGCTTTTTGAGACGTGTTGCGACCCCAACTCGCGGATGAGGATGTAAGGACATAGCGGCCCGTGAGTCCCGCCCAAGTGCATCACTCCGTGAGGAATCATGTATTGACTGGTGAATCCTATGGCCAACTGCGCGGGCGCAGGATTTACCTTGCTTTCGAACTCCTGCATTGTCTTCTCAAAATCGGTGATGGCGTTATCCGAAATCCAAGTATCCACGGCTTTTACCTCAAAACGAACGCCGCAATGTCGCTCAAATATCTCCGAGGCGGCCTCTATTCTCTCGCGAAGTTCTTTTTCCCAAATTTTCTGCACCACGGGCTGATCGTCGTCGACGAGAATTTTCACGGCAATGGTATACGTGTCATGGGCGATATCGCGGGCCTTGGGTGGGGGCAAATTCGGGTCTTCATCCGGCGGGGAAGGTATGGGAAAAGTCCGCAAATCCAGCGTTTTATCAGTCATTACAAAATGAAAAATCGCGCTGGCCTGAAGCAAATATCGCCGCGGTTTTCCCTCCGATTCGAAAGCAACCCCTATCTTGTCAACGATCGGAACGGGAATGACGTCGGCGCGATCCAGCGTATATTGCTGCTGTTTGCCATCCGCATTAAAAATCGAAAATCGCACGGGTGCGTTGGTGTCGTTCGCCAATATCGCCACCCCGGCTTCGCATCGAGAAGAATTCAAAGCGAGGATCAGGAATAACGCCGCAAAAATCGTTAGGTGTCTTAAGTAATAAAGCATGTGCTAAAAGCGCCGACAATCCGACTATTGATCCTCGAAACCGATGATAACCACATTTTATTGCTGCAAGGCCGGCGCGGCTAGTTAAAAAAACATGTTTCTAAGCGCAAACGCACGCCAATGCCGAGAAAATAAAAACCTCGGCATCGGCGTGCGCGTGTATCTATTCCGGCTGGTCTTTAGACCAATTCCTTGCGTACGGCCCAAACGGCGGCTTGGGTGCGGTCGGTGACCCCGATTTTACGCAAGATATGCTGCACGTGCTCTTTGACCGTCTCATAGCTGATGTGCAGCGTTTGGGCGATTTCCTTGTTGGTCAGGCCATAGGCCAGTTGACGCAGAACTTCGCTTTCCCGCTGAGTCAAGGGAACCTCGACATCGGCGGTCAAACGGGGGGTGGCCAATGCACCGGTAACCCGGCGGAGTTCCTCGCGCGTCCAAGCGCTCTCGCCTGTCGCAGCCGTACGGATGGCTGCCAACAATTGCTCGCGAGTGCAGCCTTTCAACACGTAACCGCTTGCCCCCAGCGCCACAGCGCGGGCGACATAGGTGGGGTTATCAAATGTGGAAAGGATGAGCACGGGCATGTCGGGTTTGTCGAGCTTGATTCGCCCCAAAGCCGTCAGCCCGTCGCCGTCGGGCATGCGGATGTCCAAAAGGACGACATCCACTTCATTTTCCAAGGCGAACTTGACCGCCTCGGCGCCGGTGGCTACCTCGCCCACTACTTTTACCTCAGTGCCGGCCACCAACGTTTTGAGCCCGCTGCGGACTACTTCGTGGTCGTCGGCGATGAGCAATCTGATTTTGTTTGTCATGCTTTACTCCCATGAAGTGAGCCGTGTCAAGGGTTGCAAGTGGTTAGAATCGTGGGACTTGACCAATCTCCCATTCGCGCTGGCGCTAAAACGCCGCACACTAAGCTGGTCCTGTCAAGTCAAGACG
>JBEKZY010000441.1:0-2963 GCA_049509395.1 Thermoguttaceae bacterium
ATTGATCGAGAACCGTGCCGCTTTGGTCTTGCGAACCGTCGTTTACAAAGATGATTTCGTATTCATATTCCCTCAGTTGCAGCAGGCGCGTAAGCTGCGCGGCCAAGAGCGGCAGGATGCTGTCTTCGTTATACACCGGCAACACCACGCTTATCAGCAATTCGGCGGGACAGGGGCGGCAGGATGTTTTTCCATCGTTCATTTACGCGGCTCCTCAGGTTTGGAAATAACCGGCTTCAGCCAAATGCCTAGAAAACAAAAGGGCAAAAAGCCGAGCCCTAAATAGGAAATCAACCGGCCGGTGTGTAAACTGGCCGGCTGGAATTGAAGCATTATCAATTGCGTCCCCGGTCCGACCAGGCAGCCCATGAAGTCGCCGTTGATACGGAATACCTGGGCCGGCGAGCCGTTTACAGTCGCTTTCCATCCGGGATGATAACTTTCGGCAACCACCAGCAATTGCGGGGACGGGGCGTTTGTGCGAACGCTCAGGCGGCCGGGAAGGTCTTCGATAAGCGAGGCGCTGCCGGGCCCTGCTGGCGGCAATACAAGCGAGACGTCGCTGAGCGCCTCGGAATCGACGTCAATCCTGGCGATATCCGCGGCTGGATCGCTGCTTGCGATTATTCGATTAACCAAGCGGACGCGGGCAAGCGGATCAGGGACTTCTGACCAATTGTCATCGCCGGGAATAAGCCCGCGGATGTCGTTGGTTGTTGGTCCGCGCCGGACCCAGCGAACCCCGGCGACGCGCAAGGCGGGAATAATTTTGTAGTCCAGCGAGCGTTGGGGTTCCAGGCCGGCATAGCCATCGGCCCGGCTCCAGCCGCGCAACACGATTTGATCGCCCGTCCTGAGCCCCGGCTCGTCGTAACCGTACAACGAGGCCAGCATGCGGCCGTTGCCAGGCTGAGGCGGCGTGCCGATCTTGGCGATGTAATCATCCATTTTAGGGCAATAAGGGTAAACCGAATAACTCAGCCCGTATGCGCCCAGATCGATGGCGGTCAGGAGAATCAGGCCGACCAAGGCGGCAAAACTGCCGCGTGCCGCCCAATAAATCAGGAAAACGGCAGTAATGAAAAGCGCGGGCCCGACAAGCACCAAGGGAAGCGGAGCGATGTAAGGCTGGTTGCCCAGGGCGATACCCAGCGCGGCGGCGGCGCTGATGGTTGCCAATATCCAGAGCGGCAGGCAATGGCGCCAGGACATTAGCGGCGCATATTCGACGTCGGGGAAGGCCCGAGCTGCGTGTTTTCGGCGGCGCTCGTCGCGGTTTATACGCACGAGTAAAAGGAACCCCAATGCCGCCAACACGGCGGCCGCCAATTGAAAAATGACCAGGTAACGGGCAGGGAATCGAAAATATTGCAGCGGCGGCAGATATGCCAGCAATTGATAAATTCGCCCGTATTCGCCGAAAGCCAGCAGCAAAGCCAATGCGCCGAACAGGCCGGCTGCCGCGGCCAAGGATCGCAAATTTCCCAGGTCGCGGCCGCGAATAATCAGCCAGACGATGAGCATCAAGGGCACCGCACCCAGGTACAGCCCCAATTCATGCGTGTTCAGTCCGACCACGCGATTGACAAATAGATAGGGGGCCGCCAACTGCAAAAGATTCAAGGGGTGGAGCGAACCGGCTGAGGCAAAAGCGGCATCGGCGGCTTGGCGCGAACTGTGGATCAAGGCATCGATGGTAGGCAGCAATTGCGCGCCGCCGAGAAACAGACCGATGAATTTAGCCAGCACCAAATCGGGCCAAGTACAAGCGCAACAGCCGACACACTCCCGGCAGAACGGGCCCGGATGGCAAAGCCCGCGAGGATCATTACGCCGGTCGATTAATACATAAACGGCATATGCGATTTCGGTCAGCAGCGAGAACCATACGAATTGCGGGTATCCCAACAAAAGTTGCGAGCCGGTTAAAAGGGCCATTGCGGCCAGCGCGGAATACACCTTTAAGCGCCGGGAATCGGTAAGCACTATGTCGATGGTCCATAAAAGCCAAGGAATGTGGGCGACGATCGCCACGGCATTGGGATGGATAAAATGCAAGAGGTTATAACCGGAGAAGGTAAAAATAACGCTGCCGAGCATGGCGGCGCTTCGGCTGGGGATTCGCCGTCGCAGCAGAAGCCACGTTCCGGCAAGCATGAACGGATAATTCAGCAGGTATTCGCAATCGATGGCCCTTTGCAAGGGAAGCGAACGATAAAGCAACTGGTGAAGGGGATGGTACATCCCGGCCTGCCCTTCGCCGGTAAGGTAAAAGCCGGAAAAAAGCTGCGGCATCCAATCGAAGGCCTCGCCCCGGGCGAGTTGTTGTGCATAAAAGGCGCGGATAGGCAAGTGGAAGGCGCCCAGATCGTCTCGGGAATAAATTCTTCCCGCAAAGAACGGCCCGGCCAATGCGGCAAAAAGGATCAATCCCGACAAAAGCGACCAGGCGAACAGGTTCCGTTCGCAGTGGTATGCCGGAATCGAAGGTTTATAATGTTGCGAGGCCATTAGCTCAATTTAAATCCCTAAGGGGTATTCAAGTGTAGAATAGGGATCGGGGATGAGGTTGGCATATAGATGAAAGTGCCGGTCAGGCCCAATGCACAATGGACGTTGGGCGGCAGCCCGCGTGAAATCGCAGAGGTTATTTTTTGTTTCCACATTCAGCCATTTTGCATTCTTTCTTTGGCCTTATCCGATGTGTAATCGCTAATTGCCGATCCCTATTCCCATTACAATTGCGATAAGCGTCATATCCGGCACAAGGTTGCAATAAATCGTCCCAGCCGTTAGAGATTAATTAAACTTCCGGATTTGACATTCTCGGAATCCGACATAGGTTTCAATGTAGAGGCAAGACGCGAGTGCGTCAGCCTGAGAGTTGAGAAGGCCGAAAGGCCGACTCAGTGCAGCGTCTTATCAGCCGGAAAGCGTATTCACGTACTTTTCCAAGAGGCGGG
>JBEKZY010000442.1:0-2945 GCA_049509395.1 Thermoguttaceae bacterium
AAAAACAACGATCTTCGCGGCTGTATTGGCAGCATCTTGCCCGAAGAACCGCTATATCAAGCCGTACCCAGCCGCGCCCGGGCGGCCGCGTTGGAAGATCCTCGGTTTCCGCCAGTCCGAAGCGAGGAATTAAAAGACATCCAGATCGAAATCAGCGTGCTTACGATCCCCCGCCGCCTGGATTTTAAATCGCCCGACGATTTGGTGCAAAAGCTCCGCCCAAACGTTGACGGGGTCGTGCTGATAATGGGAAGCCGCCAAGCAACCTTCTTGCCCCAGGTCTGGGAACAAATTCCCGATAAAAACGATTTTCTCAATCACCTTGCGCAAAAAGCCGGCGCAAATGCCTCGGCCTGGCAGCAGGAAGGCACTTCCGTGCTGATCTACCAAGTCGAGGCCTTCAAAGAATCGGAAATGAAATAGGCGGGATGCATTGCCTAAATGTATTCGGTCTCATTTGAGTAATGTCAAAAGCCGGCGGTCAACGACCGCCGGAAAGTTCGCGAAATTTCACCGGCGGCTGTTAGCCGCCGGCTACCTTAATTGACAATAATTTATCCACTCTCGATAAACTATCCCCAAACTACAAACAACAATTTCAAATTCTGAACCCTGAACCCTGCCCTCTGAACCCTCTCTATGCAACCGGCCCCATGTGAAGGCACTTGCCCGCTGATTCCCCGGCCGATCCTGTTCTTGGCCGTGTCCGCATTCGGCGTTTCGGCCTTTATGACCCAACTCACGCTAATGCGCGAATTGCTCGCCGCATTTTCGGGCAACGAATTGATCTTCGGAATCGTGCTGGGAAATTGGATGCTGCTAACGGGCATCGGTTCGGCCCTGGGCAAAACCGCCTCCCGGCTAAAATCGCCCATCGCCGTCCTGGCGGGGCTCGAAATTCTCATTGCGCTAGTGCCGATAGCCGATGTGTATCTGCTAAGAACATTGCGAAATGTCGTGTTTATTCGCGGCGCTGAAGTGGGCCTGAGCGAAACCGTGGCCGCCTGCTTTGTGCTTCTGGCCCCTTATTGCCTGGCCACCGGATATCTCTTGACCCTGGCCTGCATGGCCGCGGCGGAAAATCTCCCCTCGCCCGACCAACCTTCGGTTGGTGCCCGGAGAGGGGCCGGGGGTGACGGCAATAACGTCGGCACTAGCACCGCCCTCACCCTAACCCTCTCCCAAGGGGAGAGGGGACAAGAGAGCATAGGACGAGTGTATTTCTTCGATAACCTCGGCGGGGTACTGGGCGGAATTCTACTGACTTTCGTGTTGATCCGTCTTTTCAGCCATTTCGGCATCCTCTATTTCCCGGCCGTTTTGAACCTGCTCTTGGCCGCGATGGTCGCCATCTACGCCCGGCAAAGATTCCTGGCTTTTTCGGCGGCGCTACTCGCCGCCGGCCTGATCGCCGCAATTGCCGTTTATAATCTGGACGACATCTCCAATAATCTTCAGTTCAAGGGCCAAAAAGTCGTTTATCACGGCGCATCGCCATACGGAATGCTGGTAGTGACCGAAGACGCCGGCCAATACAATTTCATTGAAAACGGCGTGCCGCTGTTTTCCACTCACAATACCGAGCAGGTGGAAGAAACCGTGCACTACGCCATGGCCCAGCGGCCCGATGCCAGGCGAGTGCTGTTGATTTCCGGCGGGGCATCGGGCACGGCTCGGGAGATATTGAAGTATCCCCAGGCCGAAGTGGATTACGTGGAACTCGATCCGCTGGTGCTCGAAGTCGCCCGCCGCTTCCTGCCCGAAGAATTAAACGATCCTCGAATCAGTGTAATCAACGCCGATGGCCGGCAGTACGTCAAACAATTCTCACAAAAGTCCCCTCTCCATTTGGGTGAAAAAATTCTATCCCCTCTCCCTTTGGGAGAGGGCCAGGGTGAGGGCTACGACGTCGTGATCGTCGATGTCCCGGACCCGTCCACATCGCAGATCAATCGCCTGTATACCCGGGAGTTTTTCGACCAGGTGCACCGCATCCTCGCCCCGGACGGCGTATTGTCGTTCTCGCTGAGCGGTTACGAAGGCTATATCAGCAAGGAACTGGCCAGGCTGATCGCCGTGGCCGATCGCACCTTGGCGCAAACTTTTAAAAATGTGCTGATCCTGCCGGGCACGCGGAATTTCTTCCTGGCTTCCGACGGCCGATTGACCCCGGCCGTGGCCGAGCGCATCGAGGAGGCGGGCGTTCCCACCCGGCTGGTAAACCGCAGCTATTGCGATGCCATGCTCACGCCCGACCGCATGGCCGACATCCGCCGCGTGCTCTCGCCCGACGCGCCGATAAACGAAGATTTCAATCCCATTCTGTATTTTTATCATCTCCGCTATTGGATCAGTCAATTCACTTTCCGCTTCGGACTCTTGGAAGGCGTTTTGGCGGTCCTGATGCTGGTGTACCTGGTGCGATTGCGCCCGGCGCCGCTGGCGATATTCGCAGGCGGATTCGCCGCCACGGCACTGGAGGTCGTTCTACTGCTGGGATTCCAGATCCTTTACGGCTGCGTTTATCATCAAGTCGGCCTGATCATAACCATGTTCATGCTGGGGCTGGGCATCGGCTCGCTGGCCATGAACAGGCTCCTGCCGCGTTGCGGGCGAAGGCATCTGGTCGCACTTGCATTGGCTATCGCGATATATTCCGCGTGCGTGCCTTATATCTTAATGGCCCTGGGTCAAAGCGAATCGCCGGCCGCCGCTTGGGCCTCGTGGGCCGCCATCCCGGTTATGACTTTGCTGCTGGCGGTGCTTGTCGGCCTGGAATTTCCATTGGCGGGCAAGGTCGGGTTTCAAGAGGTTACAGCCACTGCCGCCCGACTGTACACGGCCGATTACATCGGCGCCGCCCTGGGCGCCCTGTTGGTGAGCACATTGCTGATTCCCGTACTGGGCGTAACCGCGGTGTGTCTCATGGCCGCGGGCTTGAATTT
>JBEKZY010000443.1:0-2922 GCA_049509395.1 Thermoguttaceae bacterium
GTTGATGCAATGCGTCTTTGCTATTATACTTATGTTCATGCCGCTTAATGTTGAACTCCTCCGACTTCCACTACGTAAATATGGGTAAGGACAAGACGTAAACGTCGGGCCTATTACCGCTGCGCGGAAACGCCCGTAAACGGGCGTGAAGCCATGATTTACGCCAATATTGAAGGTTACTCGTTTACAGTTTGAATTGCTTTACATTTTTACGGCCGGGATTCAACTGGTAATAATGACGATTAAAAGTGAAATCGGCAATATAGTATGAAGTGCGGGATTAGAGTGAAATATGGGATTAGAGTGCATGCTCGCCGGTTTCGCCGGTGCGGATGCGAACGGCTTCGTTCAGATCGGTGACAAAGATTTTGCCGTCGCCGACCTGCCCGGTTCGGGCCGTCCGGGAGATAGTGTTTGTGACCTCGGGAGCGTCGTCGTCGGAGACCACGATCTCAATTTTAATCTTGGGCACGAAGTCTACCGTATATTCGGCGCCGCGGAACATTTCGGTATGGCCGCGCTGCCGGCCGAATCCGCGGACCTCGGTAACGGTCATGCCTTGAATTCCCTTTTCGTCTAAGGCTGTTTTTATATCATCCAGTTTATAATGCCTGACAAAGGCTTCGATTTTTTTCATGTTTAAATACTTTCGGAATAGTTTGTTGTTTTTCGTGGACGGAGATTCGATTAAGGGTTGGCGTCAAGTGCCGCTGCGGGCGACGGTGAAATCGGGATAGCCCATGGCGCCCATCTCCGGGCCGTCAAGGCCTTGCATTTCTGTTTCGGCGCTGACGCGGATCGGCGTAATATGGTTGCTCAGCTTGAACCACGCGTAAGCCATGGCAAAGCCGAAGACCGCCACAACGGCGGCGTCGATAATTTGCATTACTAATTGCGACGGATCGCCGAAGAACAGTCCTCGCACGCCGTCGTAGCCGTATTTTTGCACAAATTCGTCGCGGACCACTCCGTTCCAGCCGGCTCCATATTTACCGTTGGCGAACAGGCCAAGTGATATAAGGCCCCAGAGGCCGCTAACGCCGTGGACAGAAATTGCGCCGACAGGGTCGTCGACTTTGAGGCGTTCCCACAAAAATACGCTGAAAACTACGATCACACCGGCAATGGCGCCTATCAGGAATGCCGCCCAGGAATCGACGAACGCACAAGGGGCCGTTATCGCCACCAGGCCGGCCAACATGCCGTTGCACATCATCGAAGGATCGGGTTTCATTGCCTTGAGTTGTAGAGTCATCATTGCGGCCAGGGCGCCGGCAATACTTGCCAACATGGTGTTTACCACAATGGCGCTGATGCGCAGATCGGCGCCGGCAAGGGTTGAACCGGCATTAAATCCGAACCACCCGAATACGAGAATGAATGTGCCGACGGCCACCATGGGTATGTGATGTCCTGGAATGGGCTGCGGCTTGCCGTCGCGGTATTTTCCGATGCGCGGACCTAGAACCATGGCTCCGGCGAGCGCAATAATTCCTCCCATGGCGTGAACAACACCCGAACCGGCGAAATCGACTGCGCCATGCCCTAATTTCCAATTAAGGCCGCCTTGCGCCAACCAACCGCCCCCCCAGACCCAATTGGCATAGATGCAATACGGCAAAGCAACCCAGAGACCGTAGATGCAGAAGTTTTTCCAACTCCAGCGTTCGGCCATCGCGCCGGTGGGAATTGTGGCGGCAGTGTCCATGAAGACCAACATGAAGAAGAACAAGGCCATGACGCTTACATCGTCCACGCCGGCCAGGAAAAAGCCTTTGGCGCCTAATAGGCCGTAAGAATATCCGCCGGTAGCGGCGCCGGAGGCATCGACGGCGGGTCCGATCCCGATGCCGGAGTTAAGCACGGATGTTCCCGGTCCAAGGGTTGAAAACCAACCCGGTGCAACCGGTCCGTTGATCCAGTTTCCCCAACCTATCGCGAAACCGTATGCCCAAAATCCCAGGCAACCCAAGGCATAAATCATTAGATTCATACTGATTGTATGAGCGGCATTTTTCGAACGGCACAATCCGGTTTCCATCAATGCAAAACCGGTATGCATAAACATCACGAAAAAACCTGCGATTAATACCCAAACGATATTGATTGAGAACAAATTATGGGCCATGCGATCGTACAGGTCGCTGATACTGAAAGCGCCGGGCATATCTCCGTTGCCTCGTCCAGAGGGATTGGCCAGGACTCCGGCGGAATGGCCGGTTGGATCAGGCCAGATGGGTTTTGACGGAACCGTATTTGTCCCGGAGAAATAAGATGGCGTAGTTGGCGGAGATGCTACGGCAGTGGATATGTCCGGCTTCAAAACATGTTCTGGATTTGCCGCCCAGGTTGTTGTATTTACCGCGAATAAGTCAAACAGAGCGATAAATAGCATTGAAAATCTGAAACACTTTTTGGTCCACATAACCATCATGATCTCTTTTGGTATGAGGAAGGCGGGTTAATAGAAAAAAGCAAAGGACATGCCAATTTTTCTAACTTCAGTGCTGTCTTATTTTTTGACAAATTCACTGCCGAGTCAAAATTATTTGTTACAACTTAAATGTGGCAAAGGAGTTAAGCTGATTATTTCAAGTTGAGGGTAGAACAAAATATGAGTAGTATTGTAGTTTATTAAATATAAATCTACAGTGAAATGCGCGTTGATAGGGCATTTAATGCGCGCTATATGTGCATCAAAAGACATTTCTGTTGGCGAATGTCTGCAATAGATTAACGAAATCAATTAACTCTCGTCATTTTATTAATGTCAACTTGCAGTGGATGGATGTGATGGTTAGCCGGGGAAAATGTTCGAGCGATGTGCATATCATTTCGGGAAAACAGGTCTTCTAATGACCTTTCCAGGGATTGTGGGTAAATAAATACATCAGGCCGAAAATCACGATCGGCGCCAATATG
>JBEKZY010000444.1:0-2913 GCA_049509395.1 Thermoguttaceae bacterium
ACCTCGGCTTTGGCCTTGT
Organism: Thermoguttaceae bacterium; assembly: GCA_049509395.1. Classification (GTDB taxonomy): domain Bacteria; phylum Planctomycetota; class Planctomycetia; order Pirellulales; family Thermoguttaceae; genus JBEKIK01. The sequence continues at coordinate 20 of JBEKZY010000444.1, forward strand.
CCAATGCCGCCTGGTAGGGCCGGGGATCGATTTCCACCAACAGATCGTCTTTTTTGACTTCCTGCCCGTCCGTGAAATTAATCTTTACGATGTAGCCGCTCACCTGTGCGCGAACTTCGACCTCTTCCGTGGCCTCGGTCCGGCCGCTGAACTGCGGAAAGTAGTCGATCACTTCCTTGACAATTGGTTTGCAGACCGTGACTTCCGGCGGCGGCAATTCGACCAGGGTGGGCGGTTTACTTCCGCATCCCGCGGCGGCCAATGTCATGACGGCCAGGAAGCCCACTGAACAGCGGCGAATAATACTCATATAGGCCTCGAAAGTATGAAACGTGCTGGATTTTAGTTTTCCCAAAAATTCTATGCAAAGGTACCTTGAAAAGACAGGCGGGTAAGGCATAAAACCCACGGCCGGCAACATTATCGCTTTTTACCGATTTTCAGTCCTTTTCGTTGCGACCGTAACCGCCCTTATATCATGCCGCAAACCGTATGCAATAGGGTTGAGGACCGCCCTAACGTGCATTCATAACGTTTTCCTTTAACATAAACCCCGTTGTTTCGCCGAGTTGAGATTGAGGAAGGATATAACTGTGGAATCGACACGCCGCAACGAGCAGATTTGGCTGGCCGTGGGATCGTTGATGATCATAGCGGTCGTGGCCTTGGCCGCCGGATTGGTATATACAAAGGTGGTGTTGGTTCCGTTTGTCCTGGCCGTGTTCTTGACCACAGTGGTTGTGCCCATTGTCGATTTTCAAGTTCTCCGCTGCAAGATCCCCCAATCGCTGGCCACGGTCCTGGCCCTGGTCCTTGTCGTGGCATTCCTCAGCCTGTTCGGCATGTTTCTGATCGGGGCGGTCGATACCATCGTCAATACGGCTCCAGAAATCGTTAAAAGTTTCAAGGATACGCTGGCAGAATATGCCAAAAATTTCAAGGATTCAACAGATCAAATAAAATGGTTGAAAGAATGGATCGATAAAGTCGATTACGACAAAATTTTAACTGTCGTGGCAGAGCAAGGGCCGGCAATCATCACTCAAGCCGTTGGAACAGGCACCGTTCTAATTGCCAGTTTAATCGCCAACGGATTTTTAATCACTTTCTTCGTCATTTTTTTGCTGGCCGGGCGGCAATCTCATCATACCCGCGTGGGACTCCATAAAGAAATCGAAACCGCGGTCCGCCGCTACATTGTCACGAAATTCGCCATCTCAGCCGTATCCGGCTTGCTCGTATGGCTGGCACTGGACTTGCTGGGACTGCGGATGGCCTCTGTTTTCGGATTGCTGACCTTCCTCTTGAACTTCATTCCCAACATCGGATCGATTATCGCCACCTTCCTGCCGCTTCCCCTGGCCTTGGCGCAATTCGGCAATAATATTTGGCCCATTATCGCCGTGGTGGCGATTCCCGGGGCCTTGCAAATAGTAATCGGCAACGCCATCGAGCCGAAATTGTTGGGCCGCGGTTTGGAACTGCACCCCGTCACCATACTGTTATCACTGGCGTTTTGGGGGCTTTTATGGGGCTACATGGGCATGGTCCTGGCCGTGCCCATAACGGCCATTATTCGCATCATCTTGATCCGCTATGATACTACCCGGGCAATGGGAAATTTATTGGGTGGAAAACTGCCCGGCTAGGATATCGCCCTATGACTACTAATCCCACGATTGTGGAAACTGCATCCCTAGGCCAGGCTACATTGCCGTCGCCGCTCCGCCGCACCAGCCGGCCGGGCGACGGCAAAGCCAAATTCGTGTCCCCCGAGCGTTATGTTCGCCATCCGTCGGAGATCACCCCCAATGGACCGCCCGAAAAGGAATTGTGGTTCGAGAAGGCCGGGGCCCGGGAAAAAATCTTTTTCGATCCTCAACACACCAGGGCGGCCATTGTTACCTGCGGCGGGTTATGCCCCGGTCTGAACGACGTCATACGTTCCTTGTTCCTGGAATTGCACATGAACTACGGCGTCAACAGCATCCTGGGAATTCGGCACGGATATCTCGGCCTCAACGAGCAAGCCGGCGAACCGCCCCTTGCCCTAAGCATGGAAACCGTCGAAGATATCCATCGGGCAGGCGGAACCATTCTCGGCACTTCGCGCGGCCCGCAAGATACGGCGGCAATGGTCGATTTCCTCGAAAAGCGGGCAATCAACATCCTTTTCTGCATCGGCGGAGACGGCACGCAGCGCGGCGCACATCAGATCTACGAGGAGTGCTCGCGCCGGGGGGCAAAAATAGCAATTGTGGGAATCCCCAAAACCATCGATAATGACATCAAATTTTGCGCCCGGTCCTTCGGTTTGGTCAGCGCCGTGGAGCAGGCGGAAAAAGTGATCGGCTGCGCCCACGTCGAGTCGAAAGGCGCGGTCAACGGCATCGGATTGGTAAAAGTCATGGGCCGCGACGCCGGATTTATCGCCGTTTTCGCCACGCTGGCCAGCCAGGACGTCAACTTCGCTTTGATTCCGGAGGCCCCCTTTGCGCTTTACGGTGAAAAGGGATTTTTAAACGTCCTCAGGGAGCGGATTCTATCGCGAAAACACGCGGTGATTGTAGTGGCCGAAGGCGCCGGACAAGATCTGTTTGCCGGCGAAAAAGTGGAACACGACGCCTCGGGCAATGTAAAATATCACGATATCGGATTGTTCCTGAAAGACGAGATCAATCGCTTCTTCGACCGACAAGGCCCGAAAATCGATCTGAAATACTTAGACCCAAGCTACTTCATCCGCTCCGGCCCGGCCAATTGCGACGACAGTATTTTATGCGATCAATTCGGGCGGCAAGCCGTGCACGCCGCCATGGCCGGCAAGACCGACGTGCTTATAGGATATCAATGCAGCACATTCGTGCATTTGCCTATTTCCATGGCCACCGCCG
>JBEKZY010000445.1:0-2896 GCA_049509395.1 Thermoguttaceae bacterium
AAATCGCCCGGTGCAGGGCGGCGAAAGTTTTTTTGGCCATTGCCGCATCGACTTTCGGGGCCTCGCCGCCTGTGAGATTTTCGACCAAGGCAAAATGCGAACCGCCCAATTCGTTCTTTGACAATCCGACTTGATATAAAAGATTGCCTGGGCGTTTCAGGTCCATGGTTACGCAGTGGCGGACGTCGTCGATCTGGCCCAGCGCGCTGATTAGAAGCGAGGGCGGAATGGAAATCGCTGCGGAAAAGGGGACAGTCCCCATTTGTGCGCAGCACCCTTCGGGCCGTTCCGGCAAATGGGGACTGTCCCCTTTTCCACGCACAGGCCGGAATTCGTTGTTCAGGCTGTCTTTGCCGCTGATAAAGGGCGTGCCCAACTCGACAGCCAGGTCGTGGCAGGCCAGGGCTGCCCGGACCAGGGAACCCAGGGTTTCCGGCCGATCGGTATTTCCCCAGCAGAAATTGTCGAGGATCGCGATACGGCTGGGATTTGCGCCCACGGCCACGCAATTGCGCAGGGCCTCGTCAATTGCACTGGCAGCCATCCAGTAAGTGTCGAACTCGCCGTATAAGGGATTCATGCCGCAGGCGACGACTATTCCGCGGCGGCTTGTGAGCACTGGCCGAAGCACGGCTGCATCACTTGGTCCGTCGTTTGCCAAACCGACAAGCGGCTTTATTACGCTGCCTCCTTGCACCTCGTGATCGTACTGCCGGATTACCCACTGCTTGCTGCACACATTTAATGAGCCGAGGATTTTGTGGAGGATATTTGTAAAGTCTTTGGTGGTACTGGCTGATCCAGTGGCACACGCCGTTTTATTTTCAACTTTGCCCAAGCCCACGGGTTGCAACCCGTGGGCTTTAGGGGATAGAGGGCATGGCAAGGGTGGATCGTAAACCGCGTCGCGGACCACCGGCGGCTGGCCGTCGTGGAGAAAATTCATGGTCAGGTCGGCAACTTGATGATCGTCGTATTTCAGCACAAGTCGGCCCGTGGGCACGAATTTTCCTATGATTGTCGCCTCAACGCCTTCCGATGCGCAGAGCGCGAAAAGTTCTTCCCATTTTTCCGACGGCACGGAAAGTGTCATGCGCTCCTGGGCCTCGGAGATCCAGATTTCGGTATAGGAAAGGCCCTCGTATTTCAGGGGAATGTGTTCGAGTTGGACTTCCGCGCCGATATCCTTGCCCATTTCGCCCACCGCGCTGGAAAAACCGCCCGCCCCGCAATCGGTCACGGCGTTATACAGTCCCCGATCGCGGGCGACCAAGAGCACGTCGAGGAGCATTTTTTCGGTAATGGCGTTGCCGATCTGGACCGCCCCGCCGGAAAGGGTTTCGCTGTGGCTGGTCAATTCGGCGGAGCTGAATGTTGCCCCGTGGATGCCGTCCCGGCCGGTCCGCCCGCCCATGGCCACGATATAATCGCCGGGCTTTGGTTGTTTGAAGGATTTATCGCGGGGTATGATGCCGATGTTTCCGCAATAAACCAGCGGATTGCCCAGATATCGAGGATCGAAATAGATTGCCCCGTTGACGGTGGGTATACCCATGCGGTTGCCGTAGTCGCGCACTCCCGCCACCACGCCTTTGATCACCCGGCGGGGATGCAGCACGCCGGGCGGAAGATCTTCCACGGGCGTGTCAGGCGGGGCAAAACAAAAGACGTCGGTGTTGCAGATCGGCTTTGCACCCATGCCCGTGCCCATCGGATCGCGGATCACTCCGCCGATACCGGTATTCGCCCCGCCGTATGGCTCCAATGCGGAGGGATGGTTATGGGTTTCGACCTTGAAAACCACGTTGTATTGCTCGTCGAAGCGGATCACGCCGGCGTTGTCGGAAAACACGCTCACGCACCAATCGTCCCGGCCCAGGTTTTTGCGGATTTTTTGCGTGGCGGCGAATATGGTTTCCTTGAGCATGTTTTGGAAATGCCGCTCGACTTTATCGTCGCAATAATGAATTTTCCCGGCCAGAGTTTTGTGGCTGCAATGTTCGCTCCAGGTTTGGGCGATGGTTTCCAGCTCTACATCGGTCGGATCGCGACCCAGCGCGTTGAAATGATCGCGGATGGTTTGCATCTCGGTAAGCGACAGGAACAATTGCCCCTCCTTGCTCAATCTCTCCAAGGAATCGTCGTCCATCATGCGGATGGGCACGGTAATCAGGCGGAAATCGTAGGGCGAGCCGACTTCCAGACGATCGAATGTCAGCGGTCCGATTATTACTTGTTCGATGGCGTCGTTGGCTAGTACCTTAGTGCACAAAAGTGGCAGCCGGTCTTGGGGCAGATTTGCGATCCAGTATTTTTTCAATGTCCTCACGGCGTCGGCCGTCATGCCGAAATCGGCGATGGCCGCTTGCGTGCTCATGGCCACCGGATCCATGACGCCCGGCTTGGGCAGGACGTGGATGACATAATGGGCTAAGGGCGAGCGACCACTGACATGGTGCCCGGGGGCTAGGGGCGAGAGACACAGGAGCGAATCATCGCCGACCGGAGCGATCAACGGGCATTCGACTACGCGGTCGGCCAACAACTGGTCGGCCAGGCGGGCGATTTGCTCCTGGTTCAGATCACCTTGGATCAAAAACCCCCGGGCCGATGTGACGGCCAGATCCTGGGCGATGCCCAATTCAGCCGCCGCAGCGGCTACTTGATGAGCGGTTAAATCGGGCTGCCCCTCGGACGGATGGATGTCAACTTCCCAAAGCATCGCGGTTTTTCTTGGCTAGAGTAAGTAATCGGATAATTTCGTCGTGGTTGCCGTCGCGCACCGCCGATTGCAGGGCGGACAAAATGGCGGAAAACTGATCCAGAGCGCTAAGCACGTTGTCGCGGTTAAGAGCGAATATCTGCGACCACATTTCGGCATCGCCCGAGGCGATGC
>JBEKZY010000446.1:0-2857 GCA_049509395.1 Thermoguttaceae bacterium
GCCCGCCAGGTGGTCTCCGAAAAATCGGACGATTACAAAGAGCAGCTATGGCTGGGCCAGATTTTGGGAATCGCGGCCCGGCGCGCAAAAGCCCAAAAACGCGACAAGGATTTTTCGGACCTCTCGGCCGAGGCGGAAAAAACCCTTCGCCGTGCCGTGGAATTGAAAGGCGACGTTCCGGAGACCTGGACCGCTTTGGTGGAATTGCTCAGCCTTTCCAATAGAACCGGCGATGCCGAAGCGGCCTTGGATCGAGCGGGTCGCACAATTCCCGCCGAACAGGCTCCGCTTATCTTAGCCAAATGTTATGAAGTAATCGGAAGGAATGACAGAGCCCAAGAGCAATATAAAAGCGCGCTGGGCGCCAAACCGGACGATCCGCGCGTGAACAATTCCGTAGCCGAATTCTATCAAAAGATCGGCAAAACGGCCGAAGCCGAGGAGATATTGAACCGGATCGTCGATGGGAAGATAAAGGCGGGTGAAGCCGATTTGAATCAGGCTCGCCGGCTACTGGCGAAGAATATCCTGGCCAAAGGCGGTCCCAAAAACACGGAAATTGCCCGAAATTTGATCGAACAGAACCTGGCTTCAGCCGGTAATTCGGTCGATGATTTGCGAATTAAAACGCAAATTCTCTCGCTTAGCGCCAACCGCGGCTGCAATGACGAAGCAATCCTCGCTTTGACGAAAATAGTTGAAGGACAACAAGCCGCGCCCGACGACATCTTTAACCTGGCGATGCTTTACCTGTCCAAGGAAAAACAATCCCAGGAAACATCCCAGTCCGCTGCAAATCCCGGTCATCGAGACTCCGATGACTGGAACAACGCCAATAAATTATTTCAGCGGCTGGAGTCTTCTCAAAGCAACGATCCCCGTTACATGGCGACTTATGCCAAAGCCCTGCTGGATCATGGAGATATATCCGGCGCGGAATTGTACGTAAATAGGCTGGTTAAGGATTATTCCAGTACTGCCGCCACTATAGTTCTCCAAGCCGATCTGCTATTCCAGCGCAATCAGCATGAAGAGGCGCTGCTTTTATTAAAAAAATTTATCGACCAGAAAAACGCTGTTCCGCCCGAACGTTCCAAACGCTTGCGTATGATGGCTGAAGAGATAGAGCAATTGGCCGCGCGGTTGAAGGATCCGGACCAGAAATCAATGGCCGATCGCTATATACGAACCGCCGAAACGTTATATAGTCAGTACATCGCCGAATCTCCCGGCAAGTCGCTGGAACTTGCCGCCTTTCTCAATCGGCAAGGCAAAACCGAGAAGGCTATAAACGCGCTCGAACAGAATTGGATAAATAGCGATCCCTGGAGCATCGCCCAGGTTAGCCTGGCCATCGCGCACAATGGAAGAGGCGGCAAGGATATCGTTGAAACGGTGGAAAGAGTCCTTAACGAGGTGCGAACGTCTCCGAAATTCAAAGACCATCCTGCAATCCTCGTGGCCCTCGGCGATTTATGTTCCGCACAAAACCGCTTGTCTGAGGCGGAATCTTTCTACCGAGAAGCTTTGAAGAAAAACGCCGACTACTACGCGGCAATGAATAACCTCGCCGTACTCCTCTCTCTCCGTGGCGAAAAACTCGATGAAGCTTTGACTATTATCAACAAAGCATTGGAAATAGCCGGACCGTTGGGATCGTTGCTGGATACCCGGGCATGTGTCTATATTGCCAAAGGCGATGCAAATAAAGCCCTCGCCGATACGGACAAAGCAATCGCCGATAATCCAAGCGCCCTACGATTGTTTCATCAAGCGCAAGCTTTCCTGCTGGCAGGTCAAAAGAGCAATGCAGCCTCGACAATGCAAAAAGCACTTAAAGCCGGGCTCGCCAAAGATGACATATATACGCCTGAAATTCCTCAATTCGAAAAACTGAAATTGCTGGCCAAGGATCGCGATGCTCCAGCAGACAAATAATAAAAGAGAACCATCAGAAGGGAGCTCCAGGCGTAATTGGATGTCCCGGTATTTTTTCTAAATAGCCGCTAAAATTCTTTCCGCCGCCAGTTCGCCGCCGTGGATGCAGTCGGGAATGCCCACGCCGTGATAGGCGTTGCCGGCCAGGTGCAGATGCGGGAGCGAAGACGCCCGGGCCTCGATCCGCGCGACGAGATCTTTGTGGCCCACGTGATACTGCGGCATTGTGCCGGGCCAGTGGGCGATGTCGCAAAAAACCGGCTCGCCTTGTATGTGCAGCAGTTTTTCCGTGTGCCGGCGGACCAGCGGCAGGAGTTGGTCGTCGGGCATTTCGGCCAGTTCCGGATGCCTGGCCCCGCCCACGAAAACACGCAGCAATGTCTTGCTCTCCTGTGCGCGGTGGGTGTATTTACGGCTGCTAAAACTAATGGCCAGGATGGGGCTGCGCTCGATGGCCGGCACCACCGCGCCCATCCCGTCCAGGGGATGGCCGACTTGCCGGACGTCGTAACCCAGCGAAACAATGGCCGTGCCTTCGTGCGTGATCTTTGCCAGATCGGATGATAGCGTGGCATCGACCGTTGAAAGTAATTTTGATGCGACCGGCGAAGGGGCAGCGATGATGATTGCGTCGAATTCATTTGTCCCTTCTCCCTGTGGGACATCATTATTTGTCCCCTCTCCCTTTGGGAGAGGGTTAGGGTGAGGGTCGTCTTTCAGCATAGGCCAACGGTTTCCGACGCGTTCCAACAGCGCATTTGCAATGGGCGGGCTATAATCGCGGACCGTCAGCACGCGCCAGCGATTTTTGATGCGTACTAAACCGACAACCGGTGTGTTTAGCCGTGCAGAGCCTGCCGGAAGCCGCGCCGCCAGGGCATCGACCAGGCTTTTCAGTCCGTCGCGCAATGTGACGACC
>JBEKZY010000447.1:0-2842 GCA_049509395.1 Thermoguttaceae bacterium
CGACGAAATGCTGAACGGTTCCCAGAGGATTTTGCTTATCAGCTTACACAGCAAGAGGTTACGTCTTTGATATCACAAATTGTGATATCAAAAACCAGCCGGGGAGGTCGCCGGAAACGGCCTTGGGCATTCACCGAACACGGCGTGGCGATGCTCTCCAGCGTGCTGCGATCTCCAACGGCGGTGCGGGTTAATATCGAAATCATGCGCGCCTTCGTCCGGATACGCCGCTTAATGGCCACGCCCGGCGAACTGGTTGAACAACTTACGCGGCTGGCCGAGACGGTTCAATTGCATGATGAACAGATTAAAACCATTGTCCAAGTTATTGGCAAGTTGACGGAACGTCCTGAAGAACCGAAACGTCGCATCGGATTTCACAGTGGGGAGGAAGAATAGAAACCATGAAGTACGAAATGATATAATGTAATGGACGTTCTCACCCTTCGCAAATACCTGGATCATCCGGAGGCGGCCGAGGCTTGGCTTCGCAGCTTGGGGCTTACGGACGTGAAGCGGGGGCATGGGAATATTTTAGCGATGGCCGAGGCCGGCATTGAGCTCGATCTGTTGGCCGTGATATGCAGGCAGCTTCGCGATAACTTGTCCGGGTGTGCCGATCCGGACATGGCGCTTAACAACTTGGAGCGGTTTATCCGCTCGGCGCGGAGTCCGCTGGCGATGGGCACGTTTTTCGAGCGCGATGCGGAGGCCTTGCCCACGCTCCTGCAAATTCTCGCGGCCAGCCAGCATTTAAGCGATCTTTTGGTCAACGATCCCGAGGGTTTTGATCTGCTGCGATTGACCGAAGGCGCGCCTGTGGCGCGGCAAGCGCTGGTCGAGGACATTTGCGCCGAGGTATCGGCCGTGGAACACGACGCGGCGGTGCTGGGCGCGCTAAGGCGGTTCAAGCGCCGCGAAACTCTGCGGATCGCCTACGGCGACATCATCCGCGAGCAGAGCCTTAAGACCGTGACAAAGCAGATTTCCTTCCTGGCCGACGCCATTTTGGAGGCGGCATTGCGGGCGGCAGGCCGAAAACTCGGTGCACTGCGCGGCACGCCCATGGGTCCGGCCGGCCGGCCTGCGCGATTCACCGTGCTGGGCATGGGCAAGCTGGGCGGCATGGAGCTGAATTACTCCAGCGACATCGACCTGATTTTCATTTATGATTTCGAGGGAAAGACCGACGGCAAGCGACCGATAACCAATCACGAATTCTTCGATCAGCTTGCCCGGGAGATGGTCCGGCTGGTGGCCGAGCCCACGGAACTGGGGCGGGCGTATCGCGTGGATTTGCGGCTTCGGCCCGAGGGCGAGCGCGGTCCGATTGTCGTCAGCATGGAAAGCGCGCTGAATTATTACGACCTGCGCGGGCGGACCTGGGAGCGGCAGGCGTTTATCAAGGCCCGGCCGGTAGCCGGTTCGCCGGAATTGGGCAAGGAATTTCTCGACCGGCTAACGCCCTGGATTTACCGGCGCTATTTGACGGCGGCCGACATCGCCGGCATCAAGGCCCTTAAGCGGCGGATCGAGCAGCAGACCCACCATGCCGGGGCCGACGATCGGGAGGTAAAAACCGGTCACGGCGGCATCCGCGACGTGGAGTTCGTGATCCAATTTTTGCAGTTGCTAAACGGCGGCAGCCTGCCCGAGGTGCGCACGGCAAACACGCTCGAGGCCCTGGCACAACTGGAGCAAGTCGGCTGCCTGACGAACCTGGAAAGATCGCTGCTGGAAGAAAATTACAGTTTTTTGCGGAAGGTCGAACACCGCCTGCAGATAATGATGGATTTGCAAACGCATCTTTTGCCTAAAGACGAGGCGGAGCTGCGCAAATTGGCCTTGCGCATGGGTTATGCCGATGGGCCGGATAAATCGGCTCTGGAGGCGTTCATGACGGACTACCGCGGCAAGACGCAACTGAACCGCAAGATTCTGGATCACCTGCTGCACGACGCCTTCAGCGAGGACGAGAAGACGGCGGCCGAGGTGGACCTGGTGCTCGATCCTGACCCGCCCGAGGAAAGGATTTTGGAAGTTTTGGGAAAATATCCGTTCCGCGACGTGAAAGGGGCGTATCGCAACTTGATGGCCTTGGCCGAGGAGAAGATCCGCTTTCTTTCCACGCGGCGCTCCCGGCATTTTTTGGCGGCCATTGCCCCGCAACTGCTTTCGGCCATCGCGGCCACGGCCGATCCCGATTCCACGCTGGTCAACCTGGGCATAGTGAGCGATTCGCTGGGCGGCAAAGGCGTGTTGTGGGAACTGTTCAGTTTCAATCCGCCCAGTTTGACTTTATATGTGGAACTGTGCGCGTATAGTCCTTATCTTTCCGGAATTCTCACCACCAACCCGGGCATGATCGACGGCCTGATGGACAGCCTTGTACTCGACAAACTGCCCAGCCGGCAGTGGCTGGAAAATACACTGGATAGACTCTGCCGCGGGGCCGAGGACATCGAGCCGATCCTGCACAGCTTCAAAAACGATCAGCAACTTTGCGTGGGTGTGCGCGACATTCTGGGCAAGGAGGACGTGCAGGCCATCACGGGCACGCTGAGCAACATTGCCCAAACCTGTTTGAAACAAATCGCCGGCAGCGAGTACGAGCGATTGGCTGCGCGGTTCGGCACGCCGCGGATCGCCGCCGGCCGGCGCGCGGGCAAGCCCTGCGATTGGGTAATTTTGGGGATGGGCAAGTTCGGCGGCAGGGAAATGAACTACCACAGCGATTTGGATATCGTGTTTTTGTACGAGGCCGAGGGCCACACCGCGGCCGATGCTGGGCAGTCCGCCCGGCAGACCACCACCAATCAGCACTTCTTCAGCGAACTGGGGC
>JBEKZY010000448.1:0-2779 GCA_049509395.1 Thermoguttaceae bacterium
TCACGGATTTAGTTTCCGGATCGACAATCCAAACTGCGCGACAACCGGCGTTGAGCCAATCGCGGATTTTCCCTTGCACTTCACTTGCCCGATCGTTAGGTGAAAGCACTTCTACTGCTAAATCAGGCGGGCCATCATAGTAGCCTTTTGGATGTTTCTCAGGGAGTCTATCCGCAAGGATAATCGAAGCGTCGGGTGCAAGAACGGTATCAGGATCGTGGTGGATGATAAAACCTGTTTCCGCACCTCTCATAGTACCCAGTTTGTGAGATTTTATATAATTTCCTAAAAGAAGCGTCACGTTCCAGACGATCCTGCCATGTTCAGACCCTGCCGGCGACATCATATTAATTACTCCGCGCACTAACTCGCACCGGCCGAGATTCGGCATTTGAAAAAGTTCTTCGGCGCTGATTAGGCGTTCGATTGTGACCATAATAAACTACTATACGGATCGCACATTCTTTTGTCAACAAAAGTTTTATCGATGTAGGTCATCCCTTCACTACCCCTATCGGCCGCATCCGCGCCACCTTGCTTGCCAATCCCGCGCGGTGTACAACATCAACAACCAAACTCACGTCTTTGTAAGCTGCGGGCTGTTCTTCGGCCAGCCCTTTCCAGTGGCGGCACTTTGCTATCACCCCCTGCTCGGCAAGTTCCTTGTCGATCCGCCGGCCTTGGGCGTTTTTCACCGCTGCGGTCCGGCTCATCAAGCGGCCTGCGCCGTGGCAGGTGGTGCCAAAGGTCTTTTCCATGCTGCCCGGCTGGCCCACAAGCACCCAACTCGCCCGGCCCATGTCGCCGGGAATTATCACCGGCTGACCGATCCGCCGATATCTTTCAGGCACTTCCGCATGCCCGGCCGGAAATGCCCGGGTCGCCCCTTTGCGATGCACGCACAGCATTTTTTCCTTACCTTCGACCCTGTGCCGCTCCATCTTGGCGATGTTGTGGGCCACGTCATACACCAGGTTCATTTGCAGCGATTCCCAACTCCGCCCAAAGAACTCGGCGAAAATCTCTCGGGTTTGCCACATCAGCAACTGCCGATTCGCCCAAGCGAAATTGGCCGCCGAACGCATCGCGCCCAAATATTCCTGGCCCTCTGGACTGTGCACCGGTGCGCAGGCCAGTTGCCGGTCGGGAAGTTCGATGCCGTACTTGGCTGGCGCCTTGCGGAGCATAGCCAAGGCGTCGTCGCAAACCTGGTAGCCCAGCCCGCGCGAGCCGGAATGAATCATCACGCAGACAAGGTCCTTTTCCAGACCCATTGCACGGGCGGCCGTTTGGTCGATGATTTCGTCAACCACCTGGACTTCCAGAAAATGGTTGCCCGAGCCTAAAGTGCCGCATTGATCGCCGCCCCGGGCTAGTGCTTTTTGACTCACAAAATCAGGCCGGGCCCCGGGAATGCAGCCGCCCGCCTCGGTGTTTTCCAGATCGCTTTCGCTGGCCCAGCCTCGCGTGGCCAGGTATGCCGAACCCTCGGCCAATATCCGGCGGAGTTCCTTGTGATCGAACAGATATATTCCGCCCTCCCCCACCCCCGCCGGAATGCGGCGGAAAAGCGATTCCATGAGTTGCCCGATGCGGGGCATCACGTCGGCGGCGGTCAGATTGGTCCGCACCAGTCGCACGCCGCAGTTGATGTCATATCCCACGCCGCCCGGTGAAACCACTCCGCCTTCCTCCGGATCGGTGGCCGACACCCCGCCGATGCAAAACCCGTAGCCCCAATGAATATCGGGCATGGCCAGGCTGGCAATCTGGATGCCCGGCAAAAAAGCCACGTTAGCCACTTGCTCCGGAGCCTCGTCATGTCGGATCTGTTCGATCAGTTTATCGTCGGCAAAGACCCGCCCTTCCACGCGCATCCCAATCTTATAACTCTTCGGAATCCGCCAGGTGTACTGGTCAATCTGTTCCAGCGGTCCGCTGTAACCCGTTTTGGACATATTTATATTGAATTATGAATAGTGGTTAATGTTTTTTATTCGTCCTTCGTCCTTCATCCTTTATCCTATATGTCCACAATCACTTCGGCCATCCAGCCGTCTGGGCATTGCACGATTTTCAGGCCGTGCCATGTTATGGCCTTGATTTCGAGATTTATTTCGTGACGCGCAGGATCGATCTTTTCGCCCCGTGCGACGGCCGTCATTTCGGTGGATTGAATATTTACATCGAACTTTGCCAGAACCCGCCGGTGGACGTGAAAGGTGAAAAGCAGTTCGGTCAACCAATCGTGCAACAGTTCTTCCGCCTCGTTGCCTTTGATGGTAAATGGTATTTCCTCGACGGCACGGATATCTTGCGGGTTTTCCACAATAACCGAGAATAAAGCCCGGCCGGCCTCGGCAAACAGAGTATTCAAATCGTCCGCGCGAATCCGCAGTCCCAAATCGGCGGTATGCTCAAACGTTTCGTACATGTGGAGTTTTCTATTGAGGATATCCTGAATTAAACATTAAAAAGGCATATTTAGCCCCCGGTGAATACACCGGGGGCTGCGCGTTGTTTTTAACCCGCCCTGTATTCACGTCGGGTTAATTATCAACTCAAACTGTAAACGAGTAACCTTCAATATTAGCGTAAAGCATGGCGTCACGCCCGTTTACGGGCGTTTCCGCGCAGCGGTAATAGGCCCGACGTTTACGTCTTGTCCTTACCCACATTTTATAACATCCTTTGCGAGTTCTGCACCGCGAACTAGCAAGTACAGTTTCTGCCATCCGCGCCAGATCGTAATCCAACCTGGCTCGCCGTCCGACTTCCG
>JBEKZY010000449.1:0-2713 GCA_049509395.1 Thermoguttaceae bacterium
GCCGCTTATATCAAATGCGCTTGGTAAACGGCGGCATTATAAACCAATGGGACAGGTTCCATGCAATGTCCGATCAGGAAGAAAAGGAATTGCTCCGGCTTCTTGAATTTGAAACGGATACAAAGCCCTCACCCTAGCCCTCTCCGGGTACTGACCGAAGGTTGGTCGGGAGAGGGAACTTAACGCCAGATCTCAATCCCGCCGGGGGTCGATTGTTTCGGTTTTTTTCTGCGCGGAGTACCAGCGCCGCCAGGCGAGCTGGTCGAAAGTGAAATTCACTCCGGTGATTGCGGCCAGGGCGTCGAGCACGGCCTGATTGGAGAACTGCCTGGAGATGATAGTTGGTCCGCCGCCCATGGTCATTCCGCCGCCTTTGCCGCCAGGGCCGTTGCCGAAGGTGGTGGACATGCTCTGGTCGCCGCCGGCCTTGGGGATTTTGAATTTATGGGTCGTCACCAGGGCGTCTATCAGCGGGCCGACGGACGAAGGATCTTTCATCCGTCCCAGGGCGATTCCGGCCAGATTCACGGTAGGATTGTCTTTCGCCCGCAATTTGCTGACAAAATATGTCACCACGTCCGGGCGTTTTTCGGTTTGCAGGCGGTCGAGACAGGTTTGGCGGACCTCTTCGGCACGGTCTTCAATGGCGGCGACAGCCAGGCCCATGGCGGCATCCGGAGAATTGATTTTTGCCAGGGCCTCGACATAAATCAGCCGGGCCGGGATGGCGCCGTCATCGCGCAAGCCCAGCAATAGGGCTTTGACGGCCATGGGATCGGTGATGTTGCCGAAATTTTCCCGAGCCTGCCCGTCGCGATCGGTGCCCAGCCATCCCCGCCAACGCTTGATATTTTGGAACCATTCCTGCCGGGCGTTTTCCAGCTTGGCTTTGCTTTCGAGCAACTCGATTGCCTGCGGCAGCATCAAGTGTCCCTTATAGAGTTTGTAGCCGCGCTCGATCATAAGGTCTTCTTGGGTGGTCCATTGGCCGTCGACCTGAACGTAACCCAGTGCGCGGCGGGCGTCGATTTGGTTGGGGTCCAATTCGATCATTCGTTTCAAATGTATTTCGCGCTCCAGGGGCAGGTGTTTTTGGCGGCACCATTCGGCCAGGGACCATTGGCCTTCGATGGTGTCCGGGTAGGCGGGCCGAATCCTTTCGTATTCTTCCTCCTCGGGTCGGCGCTTGAGCACTTGTTCGACTTGCGAGGCAGCCAGGGTGATTTGCCCTTCGCCGGGCACTTTTACGAGGTATTGCTTTCGCGGATTTTCCTGGCGATTCAAAAGTTCGCCCGAAATGCGCCCGCCATTGGCCAGCACGAATACTTCGGCCCGGCAGGTAAAACCCGCATTCAGCACGAACACCAGTATTAACCAGCGTAAAAGATGACGGCCCACAGGCGATTTCCTCGATTTCAAATTCCGGCCATAAGGGGGATGGTCCAATTTTCGCCGGCCATGCCGGCATGGCCCCTGGAAAATCGGGACAATCCTTAATTTGCCAATTCCGACCTATTTGCTTTAGTATACGCCCGGCCCATTTATTAACACAATCTAAATTCCTGCAGCAGGGCTTTTTTCTAAGATTTCAGGCCGTTTTGTGCAGTTTCTTTCAATAGCAGATGTTACACATTTAACCAAATAAATACCTATTCAACCGCTGATAAATGACCGTAAATAGCGCACCCCACCCAAAGAGGTGTAGTGCGAAATGACGATATTATAGTACAAACCTGTACAAGTTTATTTGGAAGTTTGCCCGCCCACCTTATTCCTGAACCCTGAATCCCGAACCCTGAACCCTTTTTATAGAGCGGCCCATGAGTCGAGCTATTCTCGCGGTGATAGTGATCGTCTTGCTAGGCGCCGGCGGATACTTTGCCCTAAATTACCAGTTCGAAACGCAGTACGAAAACGGAAAAGCCTCGTGGTTTAAAATCACGCCTCGCGCCGGCCGGCCGGATGCATCAGGGCTTGAAATATCTCCAACCGAACCGGCTCCCCGGGCGCTTCGTCCGACTTTCCGCATCGCCTCGTTCAACCTGGGCGGACTGGACGAGAACAAACTGGCCAGCCTGCGCATTAGCGACGTGTTGGTGCGTTTGCTGCCGCGGTTTGAAATCATCGCCCTGGAAGGAATACGGGGAAAAAATCAAGGCGTGCTCATCCGGCTGGTCGAACAGATAAATGCCGCAAGCGGGCGGCAGTACAACTTCGCCACCTGCCCCACCCAGCGCCGCGACGGCATCGAACATTACAGCGCATTCGTGTTCGATCGCACCGCGTTGGAGGTTGATCACTCGACGGTGCATTTCGTCGAGGACCCGCTGGGACGATTCCGCCATAAACCGCTGGTAGGCGCGTTCCGCGTGCGCGGACTCGATCCGGCCTTGGCTTTCACCTTCATATTGATTGCCGTCGACACCAATCCCGACAAACCGGAGGCGGAACTCGATCTGTTGGCCGACGTTATTCGCGCCGTGCGCAAAAAAATGCCGGATGAAGACGACATCATCATGCTCGGCGATTTCGAGACTGACGAAAATCACCTGGGCGGATTGAGCGGCATCTTGGGCATTACCGCCGCCATCTCCGGCACGCCCACCACCACCCGCGGCACGCAACTGGCCGATAACATTCTTTTCGACCGCCGGGCCACGAGCGAATTCACCGGCCGCGCGGAAGTCGTGGACCTTATCCGCGAGTTCGATCT
>JBEKZY010000045.1:0-21877 GCA_049509395.1 Thermoguttaceae bacterium
GGAAACATTACCAATCGTGCGGACATCTTGGAGAAATTACACAACACTGCGGGCGCTTCGGTCCTGATCTTCGACTACCGCGGCTATGGACGCAGCGAAGGCAAGCCCAATGAAGCCGGAATTCTATCCGACGCCCGGGCCGCCCGGGCATGGCTGGCTAAGCGCGAAAAAATTCCGGAACAAGACATCGTAGTAATGGGCGAATCGCTGGGCGGCGCAGTGGCGGTCGATCTGGCGGCCAAGGACGGGGCAAAAGGACTGGTGCTTATCAGCACATTTAGCAGCGCTCCAGACGTGGCGGCGTATCATTATCCAATTTTTCCCGTCCGCCTGCTGATGCGCACGCGACTGGATGCGGTGGGGCAGATCGCAAACTTTAAAGGGCCGCTTTTGCAGATGCACGGAGAGATCGACAATATTGTGCCGTTTAAATTAGGACGCCGCTTATTCGATGCGGCCAACGAGCCGAAGCAGTTGCTGGTTTTTCCCCGCCACGATCACAACGACATGCCGCCCGATCAATTCTTCGATGCCTTGAAGGACTTCCTAGAGAAACTCTAGACGTTCGGTTTAGCCAGGGTTCATTTTTTCCGTTTGAGCCTCTAATTTGCCCCGGAGTATTGAGCATCTTATTTGTCCCGGAGGGGCGTAGTTGTGTAGCCAGGGACGTGAGTCCCTGGTGCGAGGCAAAACGGCAAATCAAGCCCTGAAAGGGCGGCATTGATAGGCGATTTCCACGTCAATGTCGCCCTTTCAGGGCTTTTGTATTCGCATCCTATTTCCCGGCGGCTAACGCCGCCGGCTATACGACAAAGCCCCTCCGGGGCAGATTATCATCCTTTTTAATCCAAAACACGGTTTATTTAATCCAAACCTCATGTTTACAGACACGGTTTGGCAAGAAATGGAAGAATTCTTTCATAAAAATGACGGATTTTGCTTGATATATTCTAAATAAATGGCATAATGTGAAATAGGCCCATTCTGATCTGTTATTGAGGGTGGATAAATCATGCTCGTGGAAGAACGTCGCAGCCGATTGTTGGAGCTTGTACGCATGGGGCGATTCGCCTCGTTGCCGGAACTGGCAGATAGGCTGGAAGTCTCGGAATCGACCGTGCGGCGCGACCTGGAGTATTTGGAAAACCAGGGCTGCGCCAGGCGGATTCACGGCGGGGCGCTTTATACCGGAACCTCGCCCATGCTGCCGCATTTCGACGCCCGGCAGAACATGCAATGGGAGCAGAAAAAGGCCATTGCCGCACTGGCCGTCGAGTTGGTCGAGGACGGCGATACCATACTCTTGGATGGTGGCAGCACCACCTATGAGTTGGCAAGATTGCTGGTTGGCCGGCCGATTCACGTGGTAACCACCTCGCTGCCGGTGGCCAATTTGTTCGCCTCGGATACCAGCAGCGACCTAGTATTGGTAGGCGGCAATATATGTCCGCGCACGGGCGTGGCCCGGGGACCTTATGCCGTGGAAATGCTTTCTAAGGTTCGGGTCCGCAAGACCATCCTGAGCGTTGCCGGAATCAACGAAGAGGGCTTTTTTAACAACAACTTGCTGATCGTGGAGGCCGAACGGCAGATGATGCAGGCCGCCGACGAGGTGATCGTGGTGGCCGACAGTTCGAAGTTCGGCCGCCAGAGTTTGACCCATTTGTGCCCATTGGCGGAAGTCGATCACATAGTCGTGGACGACCGGATCGGCCCCGAGTGGAAGGAAAAAATCGCGGCGGCAGGAGTGAAGTTGCACGTGGCGGTGATTGTACAGTGAATACTGAAACCGAATCTGTTGGGGCGGCAGTTTAACTGCCGCCCCAACAATTGAAAACCGATAACCGACAACTGATAACTGAAAACTTACAACTTAAAACCATGAGCATTGCCGCACCGCCTATTGATCGAAGTTTCGTGGAGCGGATCGTCCGGGAGATCGTGTTGGCCCAGGTCGGCGGTCCACCGGGCAAAGCGAACCTGGTGGTGAGCGTTTCGGCGCGCCACGCGCATCTGACCGACGAGCACGTGGAAACCCTGTTCGGTCCCGGGCGCAAGCTTACGGTGATGAAGGATCTGTACCAGGACGGTTATTACGCCGCCGAAGAGACGGTGATGATCGTCGGTCCGAAGCGGAGGATGTTGCCGACCGTGCGGGTGCTGGGGCCCACGCGCCCCGAGAGCCAGGTGGAACTGGCGTTTACCGACAGCATTTCGCTGGGCCTGGATATTCCGGTTCGGCCCAGCGGCAGCATCGAAGGCACGCCGGGCTGCGTGATGGTCGGGCCCAAGGGCGTGGTGGAATTGAAAAAAGGCGTGATCCGCGCGGAGCGGCACGTACACATGGGGCCGACCGACGCCGAACACTACGGCGTGAAAAACAACGATCTCATGTCGCTGCGGGTATTTTCCTCCTGCCCGGCGGTATTCGAGAATTTATTGGTTCGCGTGGGCAAGAAGATCAAGCTGGAAGTGCACATCGACACCGACGAAGGCAACGCCTGCGACATCGATCACGCGACGAAAGTGGAATTATTCAAATAGCTGTCAGCTATCAGTTGTCAGATATCAGTTTTTATTGGAAGTGCTTTAATCTGGAAACAATGATAAGCATTAAGAAACCACAAGCAGAGGTTAAACCGACTACTGAAAGCTGATAGCTGAAAGCTGATGGCAAATTGAAAACATTTACCCAATTTCCCCCAGGAGTATATCAATCATGGCAAGAAAAGTAATGGAAGCGTTGGGCATGATCGAGACCAAGGGTTTTGTGACCCTGGTTGAAGCCAGCGACGCGATGTTGAAAGCGGCCAACGTGGAATTCGTGGGCTGGGACAAGGTGGGCTCCGGGCTGGTAACGGCCTTCGTGACCGGCGACGTGGCCGCCGTTAAGGCCGCCACTGATGCCGGGGCAGCGGCGGGCGGACGCATCGGCGAAGTGGTCAGCGTACAGGTTATTCCCCGTCCGCACGAAGACCTGGAAGTAGTCCTGCCGGCACGAGTCAAGCAAGCCTCGGCCGATTAAAAAAGGGTTCAGGGTTCGGGGTTCAGGGTTCAGATTACTGCAAATAGTTTTTTGAATACTTGACTGAACACGGCCTTGGGCTTTTAAAAAGATCCTTAGCGTGAATCGAAAACACAAAAACAATTACAAACTATCCTAGTGAAGAAAGGTTACACCTGCAATGCAAGACGCCATTGGATTGTTGGAAACGAAAGGGTTGGTCGCGCTGGTCGAAGCGACCGATGCCATGGCCAAGGCGGCCAACGTACAGATTCTCAAGCGAATTCAGATCGGCGGCGGATTGGTGACCACGGTCGTCCGCGGCGACGTGGGGAGCGTTCGGGCCGCCGTCGAGGCGGGCGCAAGCGCGGCCTCGCAAGTCGGCGAACTGGTTGCCAGCCACATTATTCCCCGCCCGGCTGAAGGCGTGATGGCCGCCTATTTGGCCTGATGGGAAAGGGGATTGGGGATCAGGGATTGGGGATTAGACCCGCAAAACTAATCCCCAATTCCCAATCCCTAATCCCTCCCGTAGAAAGGATGCCATGAAGGTCCTTGTGGCCAACCTTGGTTCGACGAGTTTCAAGTACCGTTTATTCGATATAAACGGCAATACTCAGCTTGCGCGCGGCAGCGTCGAGCGGATCGGCTCGCCGGAGAGCAAGTGCACGGTCGAGATTGGAACGCAGCGGCAGGAAAAGATGCTCCGCGTGCCCGATCACGCCGAAGCGGTGCGGCAATGCCTGGCCCAGTTGACCGATCCCGCCGCCGGATGCCTGCGGGAGGCCTCGGAAGTATCGGCCATCGCCTTTAAGGCGGTGCACGGGGGCCGGTTAAGCGGAGTGAAGCTGGTTACGGACGATGTGCTTGCGGCCATGGAGGAAGTCAGCGCCGTGGCCCCGGCCCATAATCCGCCTTACATCAAAGCCATGCGTCTAATGGCCGAACGATTGCCCGAGATCGCTTTGGTTGCGGTCTTTGATACGGGTTTCCACGAGACCATTCCCGAGCGGAACCGCTATTATGCCATTCCCTATGAATGGTCGGAAAAGTTTTTGGTGAAGCGATACGGATTTCACGGCGCCAGCCATCGTTACATAGCCCAACGAACTGCCGAACTTTTGGGACGCAAGAATTTACGCGTCATATCCTGTCACTTGGGCGGATCGAGTTCGCTATGCGCGATCCGCGACGGGCAAAGCGTGGCGGCCAGCATGGGGTTCAGCCCGCAAAGCGGTTTGCCGCAGAACAATCGGGTGGGCGATTTCGATCCATTCGCTTTGCCGGTGCTTGTAAAGCAGACCGGCAAGTCGCTGGAAGAAGTGCTCGATATGCTGGCGAATCAAGCCGGGTTGTTGGGCCTAAGCGGCATAAGCAGCGACCTGCGCGACATCACCCAAGCCGCCGAGGCGGGCAACTACCGGGCGAAATTGGCCCTAGACGTGTTCGCCGCCAGCGTGCGGCATTATTTGGGTGCGTACATGGTCGAACTGGGCGGAGTCGACGTAATCGTGTTTACCGGCGGCATCGGCGAAAATCGCCCCACGATCCGTACGTCCGTGCTCGAAAACCTGGAGTCCTTTGGCATTGTCTTGGATGCGGAAATCAATAATTCGGCCAAAGGCGAGGCGAAAGTCAGCGCGGAAACCAGTGAAGTCCAAGTTTGGGTCATGCCCACTAATGAAGAATTGATCGTCGCCCGGCAGGCGGCGGAGTTTTTAGCGGGGAGTTGATGAAATAAAAAATGTTGTTGGGATGACAGTTAAACTGTCATCACAACAATGATGTTTAGCGGGGAGATGAATCATGTTTATTGCCAAAGTCACCGGATCGCTCGTGGCCACCCAGAAAGTGTCGTCGATGAAAGGGCACAAGATGCTGGTCGTCGAGCCTTATCGCCTCGATCCCCAAAACCGCGATGCCTTGGTGACCACCGGCCGGTCGCTTGTGGCGGTCGATACGGTGGGAGCGGGCGAAGGCGAGTACGTGATGATTACCCAGGGATCAAGCGCCCGGCTGACTCCTGAAACAAAAAACCTGCCCGTCGATACGGTGATCATCGGCATCATCGATTCGGTCCACGTGGGGCAGTCGTGCGTGTATCAAAAGGACAAGTAGCCAGGAGCTATCGGCTTTCAGCAGTCAGCGGAATATTCCGATTGCTGATAGTTGAAAGCTGATTCCTGACAGCCAAAACGAGATTTAATCATGCAAGTCGACGAAAAATTCATTCGCAGCGTAGTGGAACAGGTGATTACCCGGCTGGGCTCCAACGGAGCGGCTGCCCATATAGGCGGCGGGCGCCAAGGCCGATTGGGTTTGTTCACCGACGTGAACCAGGCGGTCGCCGCGGCTCGAGAGGCCTTTGAGCAGCTTTCGCGCCGATCGCTGGAAGACCGCGGTTGCATTATCGGCCACATCCGCCGCATCGCCATCGACCAGTGCGTTGAACTGGGCACCATGGAGATGGAAGAGACCAAGATCGGCCGGCTGGAACACAAAATCGAAAAAATGAAAATCGTCGGCGAGCGCGCACTAGGCGTGGAATTTCTGCACAGCGAGGTTTTTTCCGGCGACCACGGGCTGGCCGTCATCGAGCACGCCCCGTTTGGCGTGATCGGGGCCGTCACGCCTGTCACCCATTCGCTGCCCACGCTCACGGGCAACGCCATTTCGATGGTTGCCGCCGGAAACACGGTGGTCTTCAATCCGCATCCCAGCGGCAAACGCATAGCCGCCGAGGGTGTGCGCCGTTACAACGAGGCGATCAGCAAAGACCTGGGCATCGACAACCTGATTTGCATCATTACCGAGCCCACGCTGGACACGGCCGGCGCGATCTTCAAACATCCAGATGTCAACTTGTTATGCGTTACAGGCGGACCGGCAGTGGCCAAGGCGGCCATGCAGCAGGCCAAACGGGCGATCGTGGCCGGCCCGGGCAATCCGCCGGTGGTGGTCGATGAAACGGCCGAGCTCGATCATGCCGCCCGCTGCATAATCGAAGGAGGCGCTTACGACAACAATTTGTTGTGCATTGCCGAAAAGCAGGTCTTTGTAGTGGAAAAAGTATTCGACGCCATGATGGCCGCCATGGAACGTGCCGGGGCCGTGCGTCTTCGGGCAAACGAAGTCGATGCCTTGACTAAAGCCGCCATTGCCTCGGTGGGCGAGGGCGAAAAGAAACACGACGTTCCGCACAAGGATTTTATCGGCCAGGACGCCGCAGTGCTTGCCCGGGCCATCGGCAAGACGGTTCCGGCCGACATGTTAATACTATTCGGCGAGACGAACGAATCGAATCCGTTTGTGCCAATGGAACAGATGATGCCTTTTTTGCCGTTCGTCCGCTGCCGCGACGTGGACGACGCCATCGAAAAGGCCCGAGTGAGCGAGCATGGCTTCCGCCATACGGCCATTATCCATTCGACCAACGTCCACAACATGACCAAGATGGGCAAGGCCATGGATACGACAATTTTCGTGAAAAACGGCCCGTGCACGGCGGGCTTGGGACTGGGCGGCGAAGGATACGCTTCCTTTTCCATCGCGGGCCCAACGGGCGAAGGCATTACCACGCCGCTTACGTTCACCCGCGAACGCCGCTGCGCAATGATCGACGATTTGAGAATTTTGGGGAAATAATATTATCATTCATTGAAAACAAGATAATTAATGTCACACGCAATAGCCGGCGGCTAACAGCCGCCGGTGGGAAATCAATTTTATTCCGGCGGTCGTTGACCGCCGGCTATTAATCTGAGATTCAATAACCTTGGTAAAATAGTCATGTACTTAGGCCGAGTGATGGGCAACGCGACTGCGACGGTGAAGCATCCTTCCATGGAAGGAACGAAGCTGCTGTTAGTCATGGCGCTGCAGGCCGACGGGCATACGATAGAAGGCGATCCGATATTGGTGGTCGACAAGCTGGGCGCGGGACGAGGCGAGATGGTGATGATTACCAGCGACGGCATCGGCGCCCGGGAAATGCTGGGCAACGACAAATCGCCCGTTCGCTGGACTGTACTGGGGATTCCCGACCGATGACGCAAATTCCCTTGGATATCGAGCGTGTTGTGCGTGAAGTGCTCGCGGAAATAAAGAGTGCCACTGCTGGCTTGTCCAGCAGTGCGGGAAACACGGTTGGGCAAGCCAACCGTGGCACCCATCCTTCCTGCAGCGGAGAACTGGTGCTATCGACGAGGTTGGTGACAATGGAGGAAATCGGGGACCGTCTGGGCGGAATCCGCCAGGTGGTGGTCGGTCCGCAGGCGGTGGTTACCCCGGCGGTGCGCGACGCATTGCGGCAGCGAAACATCGCGCTCAGCCGCGCTTTGCCGGCGAAAAACACATCTGCCGCGCCGCTGCGATTGGTGGTTGTCGCCGCCCGAACCAAAATGGATCCAAAACCTCTGGCCAATACATTGCAGAGCGAAGGCATCGAGGTTCAATGCCACACAACCGACTGTATATTGGCTGCGACCGATCAATTGGTCGGCGAACTGACAAAAGGCGACGCCCTGGGCTTGCTCTTGACGCCGCACACTGCCGCCGCGCTGAGTTTGGCCAACCGGCTTGCGGGCGTGAGGGCCGTGTTGGGCAGCAACGCCAATAACGTGCAATCCGATCTAAGCGCGGTGGGAGCGAACCTGTTGGTCGCCGATCCGCAAAGCGTAAGTTTGTTCAAATTGGCCCGGATGGCCGGAGATTTTTACCGCGGCGGCGTCCGCCCCTGCCCGGAGGTTTTTAGAAAGAGATTAATGTAGGGTGCGTGCAACACACCTGAATTAAGAGGGTGGAATAAATATAGTACACCCTCACCCTAACCCTCTCCCAAAGGGAGAGGGGACTACAAGAGAAACACATGCGAATTGCGGATGTAATAGGCACGATCACGCTTAATCGCCAGCACCCAAGCCTGGCCGGCAAGCAGTTCAAATTGGCGACGCCATTAAGTTGGGATAATTTGGCCGGCCGTTTCGAGGAGCGGTTGGACGACATCGTGGTGTTGGACGAACTGGGCGCCGGCGTAGGCAGCCGCATCGGCGTGAGCGAAGGCCGCGAGGCCGCCGTGCCGTTTCATCCCGCTATTATTCCGCTGGACGCATACAACGCGGCCATACTCGATACATTGGATTATGAATTGCCCTGTTAGCCATCAGTAGTCAGCTATCAGCAGTCAGCAGATTGTGCTGAAGGCTGAAAGCTGATAGCTGTATACCGAGGAAAACCATGATAAACCTGCAAAAGATCAAACTAGAAATCTGCGACATCGGCGACCGGCTTTATAAAAAGGGGTTTGCGGCCGCCAACGACGGCAACATCTCCTACCGAATCGCCGAAAACCAGGTGCTCTGCACGCCGACGATGATCTGCAAGGGTTATATGAAGCCCGACGACCTGTGCATCGTGGACATGGAAGGCAAGCAAGTCGCGGGCAAGCGGAAGCGAACCAGCGAGATCATGCTGCACCTGGCGATAATGAAAGAACGGCCGGAGATAAAGTCGGTCGTGCATTGTCATCCGCCGCATGCCACGGCCTTTGGCATCGCCCGCGAGCCGGTTCCGCAGTGCGTATTGCCGGAGGTGGAAATTTTCCTCGGCGACGTGCCGATTACCAAGTATGAAATTCCCGGCGGCAAGGACTTTGCCGACACGATCCTGCCCTTCGTGCATAAGACGAACGTCATAATTTTGGCCAATCACGGCACGGTCAGTTTCGGCGAGACCGTGGAAAAGGCCTATTGGTGGACGGAGATTCTCGACGCCTATTGCCGCATGCTGATGCTTGCCCGGGGCTTGGGCAACATCAACTACTTTACCGAGCCCGAGGCCAAGGCGCTTCTGGAACTGAAAGGCAAGTGGGGATTTACCGATCCGCGCTTGGACATGAAAAACTGCGATATCTGCTCCAACGACGTGTTCCGCGAAAGCTGGAAAGACACGGGCGTGGCTCCCAGAACCTTCCAGCCGCCTGCGTTCGACGGGAAAAAAACGTCTTCCGCCGATTCGGCGCAGGCCGGGCAAACCGCCACTGCCGATCAAGAGGCCCTGATCCAGGCCGTCACCGACAAGGTAATGATGACGTTAAGCCAGAGATAAGAAATAAAATCAATGAATCGGCATTGCCAAGCCCATGGGTTGCAACCCATGGGCTTGAATTTTATAATCTACCGCTTATTATTTTGCATGTGGAAACTTCGCATGGAATAAAATCGCAACCAATGCCCCCGGTGTGTTCACCGGGGGCTAAATAAAAAGATAAAAAAACAATTAACCTTTAACCATCAATTTACCAATGAAAATCTGCATTATTGGCGGCGGCGGATTGGTCGGCTCTTGTGCGGCGTTTGCCTTGCAAACTGGCAAGCTGGTCCGGGAAATCGCCTTGTTGGACGTAAACGCCGAAATGGCCGAAGGACAGGCGCTCGATCTGATGCACGGCGCGTCGGTCACGGCCGACCAGGTAATTCACGCCGGCGGTTACGAACAGGTTGCCGACAGCGATTGCATTTGCATCACCGCCGGGCTGAGGCGCAAGCCCGACGAGAGCCGGTTGGATTTGATCAACCGCAACGTGGCGTTGTTCAACGGCATTCTCGAAGAAATTCAAAAAGCGGGCCTGCGCAAGGACGCCCTGATTCTTGTAGTATCCAATCCCGTCGATATTCTTACGTTCGCGGCGGCCAAGCGCCTGGGATTGCCGCCCTGCCGGGTGATCGGCTTGGGCACGCTTTTGGATACGATCCGGCTGCGGAGCCTGATTGCCGAGAAACTATCGGCCCCCGCCACGCAGGTGTCGGCCTTGATACTGGGCGAGCACGGCGACAGCATGGTGCCTATCTGGTCCGGAGCGACTGTGGCAGGATTGCCCTTGGAAAAACACCCGGCTTGGAACCTGCAAATAGCCGGGGAGATCTTCACTCGCACCAAGACATCGGGCGCCGAGGCGATCAAGAAAAAAGGCGGCGCAGGTTTTGCCGTGGGTCTGGCGATTGCCGAGGTGATTCACTCGATCGTACTGGATCGCCGCCGGATATTGCCCGTCTCCAGCATGCAAAACGGCTGCTACGGTTTGCGAGACGTGTCGATATCCGTGCCGACCGTCGTGGGTCAGGGCGGCATCCTGGGGACATTCGAAATCGAACTTTGGCCCAAGGAACTGCAAGGACTGCAAACGAGCGCCAATGTCTTGCGGCAAACGCTGCAAAGCGTAAAATTCTAATTGGGTTAGAACTCGTTTATTGAGTCTCGGATTAACAGTGTCTATAGCCGGCGGTCAACGACCGCCGGAATAGAAGTGTATACCCACCGGTGGCTGTTAGCCGCCGGCTATTGCGTGTAACGTTAGTTTTATGATTCTCAATAATCACGGCACTTGTGACGGGAGGAATTGCCATGTCTCTGCAAAGGATGGGTGCCGCCGCGATTCTGATTTTAGCTTTGTTTCCGGCGCTGTTGCCGCGAGCCAATGCCGATGAAAGTCCACCTGCGGCCGGGACGGCGGAACGCGGGGAAGTTGACCTGCTTAAGCGGTATCCGACGAAATTAATTGCGGGCGACACCAGGCCGGATCAAGTCAGGCCGTGGGAGTTCACCAACGGCGATATCTTTCGGGTGACACAGTTTCGCCTGGAGGTGGGCAAGGAGTTTCGCATCGAAGTGGGCACGGCCGACGTGGGCATCGGCCACTCAGCGGATGGCGCAGTGTGGGCGGTGCTCATCCCGCGAGTCAGCGGAACACTGACCAGTCCAGCCGCCAAAGGAGAGGAAGCCATCTCCCACGTGTGGCTGCGATTTCACCCCAAGGAAATAACGCGGCTGTTCCCGCCCGAGGCGGTGTCGGCCGGCGGGGCGACCAACTTATTGGCCCAAATGCGTGCTATCGCCAATGCCAAGTTCGCATCAAGTTGGCACGCCGGGATGAACGCCCTAATTCCCGAACCGAAGGACATGACTGTGGACGTGGATACCAAGGATGGTCCGCGTCGTTTCTTTGGTGTGGATACGGAAGCCCAAACCGCCCGGTACGTGGCTGCGCTCGAGAAACATTCCGTGCGCCAGCCGCCCGTCCTGACGCCGAAACTGGCGGAGGCGGCTTTCGACCAACTGTGGGAGGCGTTTGATGGGAAGTATGCCATGTTCGTGCTACGTCCGGAGGTTGATTGGGCAAAGCTACGCGAGCAGTACCGTCAGAAAGCATTGGCCAGCAAATCCACTTACGAATTTGCCGATGTATGTGCCGACATGCTGAAAGAGCTGCGAGACCTGCACGTCTGGCTGACGGTGGCGGGCGCGAATGTGCCGGTGTTCGATCGGCCACGGTCGGCGAATGCCAACCCGCAAGCCTATCGGGCCATTCTCGGCGACCTCAAGGAAAAGGGCGGCGTGGCATGGGCAATTACGGCCAACAATATCGGCTACATCAACATATATGGGTGGAACGATCCGAAGATTCCGACAGAGTGCGACGAGGCGTTGAAAAAAATGCGCAATACGCGCGGTTTGATTGTTGACGTGCGCCTGAATGGCGGCGGCGGCGAGCCATTGGCCCAACAATTCGCGGGCCGTTTTCTGGACAAGGAGTTCGTCTATGCCTACAGCCAATTTCGCAACGGCCCCAACCACACCGACCTGACGGAGAAATACGAACGCAAGGTCGCGCCGCGCGGGCCGTGGCGCTACAACCGGCCGGTGATATTGCTCATCGGCCAAAAATGCATGAGCAGCAATGAATCGTTCATCGGCATGATGACTGGCGACCCGGAGGTCACGACGATGGGCGATCATACTTGCGGCTCCAGCGGCAATCCCGAGATCGTCAACCTGCCGCTGGAAATGACGGTGAGCGTGCCGCAATGGATCGATTACCTGCCTGACGGCACGCCGCTGGACGAGCGCGGGTTCCAGCCGCAGATTCTGTTCAAGCCGGAACCCGGCGCGTTTGAAGGCGATCGGGACGACCTGCTTAAAGCCGCGCTTGCGCGTCTGAGCGAGGCGCCTTTGCCGGAGAAGCCAATTGAGGGGCCCGCGTTGGATCGCTCGACGGCGGACCTGCCGGATCAAACTTATGGCGTGAAGGAAGAAGCCCGGGAACCGTCGCGGCCCAAGGTGGTTTTGGTCACGCCCGAAAACGACGCAACGGCGGTCAATCCGGTCACCGAACTTCACGTGCGGTTCGACCGGCCGATGGATCCGCTGTCGCTCAAGTTGACCTGGGAAGCAGGCGGTTTTCTGGACTGTGAATTTCCCAAATACGATGCGGATAAATATGAGTTTACCATTCCGATGCATCTTGCTCCCGGCGCGCTTCAACAGATAGTAATGAACGAACCGAATTTTGGAGATGAGAATCTCAGCGAGAGACGCAAACAGAATCCCCGCGATGGTTTCCAGTCCGCGGATCACCATCTGGCGGGTTTGTTCGTGTGGCGGTTTCGCACGCAAGCCACACCGGAGATGTCGAAAACTCCGCCGCCACAAGCGACAATCATCTCACCTGCGCCCGGAAGCCAAGTACCTTTTCGAACGTTCTTGGAAGTTCAATTCGATCAGCCCATGAGCCCGCCGGCAGAGGCAATGCCCTACTTGCTCTCCGCGCCGGGTTTGAAGGAAGCCCAGATGATTTCCCGGGTAGAATATGATGCCGCCAAGCATGCGTTCCGGATACCTCTGTTGATGTCGCCCAAGGAAAAAGTGGCGTTTAGCCTGGCCGGCTTCCGCAGTGCAACGGGCATATTGGCCGAGCCAATCAAGCTTCAGTACCAGGTATTGGAAGAGGAACTCGCGAAAGCTGACCGGGAAAAGATCGAAGCCGGCGCAA
Source organism: Thermoguttaceae bacterium (assembly GCA_049509395.1). Taxonomy (GTDB): domain Bacteria; phylum Planctomycetota; class Planctomycetia; order Pirellulales; family Thermoguttaceae; genus JBEKIK01. Next base: position 12,831 of record JBEKZY010000045.1, read on the forward strand.
AGGAACCGCGCCTGTTGGACCTGCTGGAAAGCATAAAGCAAAAACGCATGCAACTTGCTTCGCTTGCCGAACGCGTCCAGAACCTCGATCTTGAACAAAAAGACGGATTATTTGTCGGGCTGCAATCCAAAAGTTCGACCTTCAAATGGCAGAAACCCAATCAGTATTACGGTGATGTCTCGGACGTCATGGCATGTTCCGATTTTCGCATCAGCTCGGACGGACAAAGTTGGTGGTGGCACATCGAATCCGTTTTTAGCAACAAATTCATCGTCTGTCCCGCAAAGGATATGCACGAACTGAACGTTTCGATCTGCGATCCCTTTGACCTACTGAACTCGTCACCCGCTGCCGTGGCGACTAAACGCGGATTGAATTACGCCGGCACCGCCAAAATCGGCAATGCGGATTGTCACGTGGTCGAGGCTTGGCAGCTTTTCATAATTCCCGAAATGACCCCGTTCGCGACTCTGATCCAATGGAATATCGATCCTCGAACCTATCGCCTGACTCAGGTAACTGGCTTTCGCCCCGGTTCCGTGTCGCGCACTCGGTTCCTATACGACGCGGTGAACAAACCGTTGCCGGCGGGAGATTTTGCCGTGCCGAAACTGGAAGGACTGTCTCCGACGCCGCCTGAGCCGCTGGATGAGGACTACACCAAGCGGTTCATCAATCTCCGCGACGGCAGTGACGGCCGCATGAGCGTGCGGTGGGGCAAGGAAGGCCCCCGAGGCACTTCCAGCAGCGGATTAAATTGATGGCTCGTCTACGCTCGTCTAATCGAGATGCCCGACATGCGAGCGCAAGCCCGGGCATGGCGCCCAAGCACAATAACCCTCACCCTAACCCTCTCCCAAAGGGAGAGGGGACTCTACGCATCAAGCATATAACCGGGCCGGTAGTTGGGCTTGATGAGCGGTTCCAATCCTTCGATATTGGTGCATTTGAGATTTTTGGCGTCCCACTCGACTTTTTCGCCGCGGCCTTGGTATGCAACCCACACGGCCAGGTTGCCCAAAAGCACGGTTTCGGTCAATGGGCCGGAATAGTCGGGAAAATTCGATTTGGCCGGCTCGCCGCCCTTGATGGCCCGGACCCATTCCTGGAAATGGCCGGGCGATTTGACGAATTGGACTTCCGGAAGCGGTTTATCGCCCGAGAGTTTTTGGGGTTTTTCCGCGTAATCGCCGGGAACATATAGAGTGTCCTTTTCGCCAATGACCAGGCACCCGCTTATGAGGAATTTTTTGTCATTTCCGATCTCCTTCTTGTAGAGGTCGTACATTGGACCGATGACATGTTCGTCGGGCAGATTGCCCCCGTCGTACCAGAATAGTTTTACGGCCGGGCGCTTGTCGGTGGCGGCAAACTCGTAAACGATTTTCGATGAGGCCGGGTAACTGTCTTTGTTATGGCCCGAGGTTTCGGCTTGAACGGAAATCGGGTCGCGAAGATCATAGGCCCAATACGGCATGTTGATGGTATGACAGGCCATGTCGCCCAGCGCGCCTGTGCCGAAATCCCACCAACCGCGCCATTTGAAAGGGTGATAACCATCGGCATAGGCCCGCATGGGGGCCGGTCCGATCCATAAATCCCAGTTTAAGGTCTTGGGACAATCCGCGGGATCGGGCCTTTCCGTGCCTTGCGGCCAAATGGGCCGATTGGTCCATACGTGGATTTCCTTGGGCGCACCCAGCGTTCCAGCCTGGACGATTGCCGCTGCTTTTCGAAGTGCCGGATTGGCCGTGCCCTGATTGCCCATTTGCGTGGCGACTTTCATCTCCCGGGCCACGTTGGCCATAAGCCGGGCTTCGTACAGACTGCGGGTCAGCGGTTTCTGGCAAAAACAATGCTTGCCCATGCGCATGGCCATTATGGCGATTGCGGTGTGGACATGGTCGGGCGTGCTGACCGTCACCGCGTCGATGCTTTTGCCCATCTCGTCGAACATCTTGCGGAAATCGGCATACCGCTTGGCCTTGGGAAATTGCTTATCGCCGGCCGTATTAAGCCGGGTTTCGTCGACGTCGCAAATAGCGACCATGTCTCCCGCTTTCCCGGCATCTTCGGAATCTTCGCCGCCCTTGCCCGCGACGCCTATGCTGGCCATCGAGATCCGCCCGTTGGGCGATTTGCTCTCCTCCGCTCCGCTCCGCGTGGCAATCCAAAAGCCGATGCCGGTTAAAGCCGTGGTTTGTAAAAATTGACGGCGACTCGATCGCTTTGACATGGCCTTAAACTCCTGTTCATCAAGGGTGCGCAGGCTGGTAATTCTCGAACGATGGCGGTTTACGCCATGCATATCAGATTATACTGATAGGCTTTGGACGGCAAGGTGGGAAACGCATGTAAATCGCATTTTGTTCTGGTTCCCACGCTCCAGCGTGGGAACCCACTTTTCCGACGCTCCAGCGTTGGTTGTGGAGACTCGTAGCTTTGCCAACATTGCGTTCCCACGGAAGACCGTGGGAACGAGGATTTCGCGGGCTTTAGCATATTCGCCGGCGTTTTAATACCACCAAGATTGAGGGAGGGTTGCCCTCCGCTTCTTTCTCCGATACGCTGTTAGGCATTGCTGCCCTTATGACATTTCGACATTCATAATAAGGAACTGATCCGTGTGCCTTCGTCTGTTCGCAATACTTGCTTTTACTGCGATTTGTCTCATGGGACGGACCGTTGCCCAGTGCAAAGCCCCGGCCGGACAACCTGGCACGGCGGCCGAAACACGGCAAAATACCGGGGATAATTCGCCTGCAAACGAAGCCCAGACCGATAACGATGCCGCGGCAACGGTGATCAAACGCGTCCAGGAGTTGCACGGCACTATTGAATATGATGCGAAAGGAAAACCGATCGGCATCGATCTTTTGGATCGCCAGGCGAGCGATGGCGACATAAAAACATTCTCGCTGCTGCCTGGAATTCAAAAAATATCCTTATGGGGCGCCAAAATCACCGACGAGGGTGCGGCCCAACTTGCGGCCTTTCCGGAACTCGAACAATTAGTCCTGGAAAATACCGCGATCACCGACAAAGGGCTGAAGGTGCTGGGAAAACTGCCCAAGCTCAAGCTGCTCAATCTCCGCCGCACGTCGCGAATGACCGACGCCGGCCTGGCAGTGCTCAAGGACTTGCCGCAGTTGCAGTATCTTTCCTTGTTGTATAACGACATCGGCAATGCGGCCATGGCCGAACTGAAAGACTTGAACAAACTAAGGTTGTTGGACCTGCGCGGCTGCGCAAGGATCGGCGACGCCGGTTTGGAGCATCTCAAGGGCCTTGCCAACCTGAAAAGTCTGAAACTTCAAAACCCGGCGGTTACCGATGCCGGTCTGGCCCATCTTGCCGGCATGACCAAACTCACATCGCTGTCGATCGAGGATTGCAATTGCGGCGATAAGGGATTGAAGGTCCTGGAAAACATGCCCGACATGGAAGACCTTACAATTTTCCGCTGCATTGGAGTGACCGACGAGGGTCTGAATAATTTGAAAGGACTCAAAATACTCAAACAGCTTTCCTTGCGCGAAACGCCCATCGACGGGTCCGGACTCTCGAACCTGGCCGGGGACGCTAACCTGAAAAAGCTCGATCTCAACGAGACCGGAGTCAATGACAAAACGTCGGCGCTCGTATCCAATCTTATCAATCTCCAATGGTTGAACCTTATGCATACCAAGATCTCCGACGCCGGATTGGAACAACTGGCCAGGCTTGCGAACTTGAAATATCTAAATCTTGCCGATACCGAAACCAGCGATGCGGGCTTAATGCATCTCGGTAAAATGGCCGGTCTGGAAACCTTGGATTTAACCTCCACGAAGATTTCCGACGCCGGATTGGCCCATCTTTACGGCCTGAAGAATCTCAAGACGCTTACCGTCCGGCACACGGAAGTCACCGCCGCGGGCGCTGACAAATTACAGAAGGCGCTGCCGCAGTGCAATATCGAGCGGGAATAAAGTCTTTGTTGGGATTTGAGTGTGTTTTATGCACATATCGTTATTGCAAATTGTCAATTGCAAATTTTAAATTGCAAATTGAACGAAAATTATCATATAGCTTCGGAACCTGGGTTATGTGGAAGATGCGGGCTACGGCCGTGGAAGATCGGATTTAGAAGACGGCGGCGTGTTGGGGAGATTCGATAGGTCGGCGCGGTAGGAATTCAACCAATCTTCAATTTTCTTGGCCTGTGCCGATTGCCCCTGGGATCGGGCAAGTTCAATGGCCTTTTGGGCCGAGGCGACTGCCTCGGCGGATTGATGCGTTAGGGAATAGGCCACAGCCATATTGTAATAGACCGAGGCAACGTCGGGTTCCAGTTTCAAAGATTGCCGGTAATATTCGATCGCCTCCGCGGGCCGGTCTGTTGCGACCAGCGCGGTGCCCAAATTCCTGAGTGCATCGGGATAATCTGGATTGATCTTTAACGCCTGCTTGTAATGATCGATGGCCTCTTGCACTCGGCCTGAACCGAACAATATATTTCCCAGGTTATAGTGGGCCTCGGAGTTTTTGGGATTCAATGTCAAGGCATGTTGAAAACATTCGCTTGCCTCCTTCTGCCAGCCGAGTTTGACCAGGGCGATGCCCAGCATGTTGTCGGCCTGGCAATCAGGTTTCAGTTTCAGCGCCATCTTGTAGGATTCGACTGCCTCTTGAAGGCGATTTGTTTGCAATAATGCATACCCCATGTTGCAAAGTGTACCAACATCGTCGGGTCGAAACCGCAGGACTAATTCGTACTGTTCGATCGCCTCCTTAAATTGACCTGTTTGGACGAATGTTGAAGCCAGTCTATAGCGGGCCTCGACATAACTGGGTCTGAGCTGTATTGCCTTCTGGAAATGCTCAATCGCATCGGGAAACCTCTCAATTTTGGCCAATACGGCCCCCAGGTTGTTATGGGCCTCGGGTAACTTGCTGTTAAGGCGCAGTGCCGTCTCGAATTGTTCAATCGACTCTTGAGGCTTGCCTTTTTCGGCAAGTGCGAAACCCATAGTATAATGGGCGATCCAACTATCGGGATTTTTATCCAGCGTTGCCTTGTACAGGGCGATTTCGTCACTGTAGCTCCCATTTTGCCGCCAGGTCAGAAATGTGAGAGCGCCCACTACGGCGATTGCTGCCACCATCGCCGCCCAGCGCGTTATGTCACGCGACCGCTTGGGCCATGCGACGAAGCCCGCCGTTACAAGTGCAATCACTCCGATAATGGCGATGTGCTGATAGCGGTCGGCCACGAGCGAGTAGCGCATGAATAAAACGTCCGTAAAACCCAGCACCGGCAGCAGCGCCACGCAGAAAAATCCCCAGGCAAACAAGAGCGGCCGAGCCCATCTTTCTCTATAAAGCCAAAGCGCCGCCGTAACAATCACTGACGCCAATAGCGGCAGCCACCACAGGAGATTGCCGGTCTCGATATGCCATTGCCGATAGATGGGCGCCAGGTCGATGGGCAAAAGCGCCTTGTAAAGGTAGAACCACACCGCGCATCCCGCCCCTAACAGGCGCTCTGAGAAACTGGCTATCCGGATAACTTCTCCGGTTCCGTGCGTTTGGAACCACATGTTCACGCCCGATAGAACCGCGGCAACCAGGAAAAATGGCGCGGTCCGCACCAGGTCCCACCGCGTCAAAGGGCGCAGCCACCACACTATCCCCAGCAGTATCACCGGCAGGACCGCCACCGATCCCTTGCCGAGCATAGCCAATGAAAACGCCGCCAGGCTCAGCCAATACCAAAAATGAAAGGATGAAGGATGAAGGATGAAGGGTGAAAAAGTTTTTTGATCCCCCGGTCCTCCGCGGGAAAGTGCGGGTGCCATGCCCGCGCTTGCCGTGGGCATGTTGGCTTTCAGATACCACAGAACCGATAACAGAAAGAACAACATCGCCATCGTGTTTTTTCGCTGGGCAATCCAGGCCACCGACTCCACGTTCACCGGATGCACGGCGAAGATCATGGCTGTCAAAAATGCCCCGGGAATGGATAATTTTCGCAAAACGATCCAAACGAGCAGCGCCTCGGCGATATGCAATATCAGGTTGCCGACGTGATAGCCGGTCGAATTCATTCCCCACAATCGCCACTCGATCCAGAACGAGGTATTGGTTGCCGGCCAGTAGTCTTTCGCTTCCGTGGTGCACCAGAACCGGTGCAGGCCGTCCGCGGCCTTGATTAGGTAGTTGTTCGTCAGCAGCAGGTCGTCGTCCCAGACGAACCCACCGCTGATAGAGGGCAGGTATGCGATAAAAGCCGCAATTGCGATTAGCGCCGCTCCCGCCCACATGCCGGCAGTCGGCGCCGTTGGAACGGAGGTTTCCGGCCGGGACCGGGGAGCGAGTTTATCGGAAGGTTTTTCGCGCTTAGGCATTAAAGGGCTATCCGGTTCTAATAGATTATTTTAAAACATCCATCGTCATCCTGAGCGAAGCGAAGGATCTCCGCGGAGTTGCCAATCTGTTCAAATTTTACCCACAAATACTCTGAGATTCTTCGCTTCGCTCAGAATGACATGATTGTTTGGAATAGGCTCTAAGAACCACAGTATGCGTCATTCGCCGCAGGTTTCCGCCAGTTCGCGGATGTAGGCCAGGGCCTCGGGCACGTCGGGCGCGGCGGCTCCGGCCGCGCGGCCTTGACGGTCGCATTCGGCCAGGAGCATAAGTTCCTCGAAACTTTCCCCGGCTTCCAATCGCCTGCGCGAACGCGCGCCCAGCGTGCCGCCCAGCAGCGATAGGGCCTCGGTATGATGTTCGATCAACCAGGCGGTCCGCGACGTGATATGGCCTTCCAATGCCTCCAGCCCGGCGGCAACGTGATTGCGGCAGTCGATGGCCTTGCCCACGTCGTGCAGCAATGCCGCCAGCAGCAACTCCTCGTCGTAGGGCAATGCATCGCGGGCCAGCTCGAAGACCTGCAAACTGTGATACAGCACGTCGCCTTCGGGATGCGTTTTTGGGTCTTCCTTGATGTTTTCCAAAGGCAAAAGCAACATTTCATACGCGCGGAACCGATCGGCGGGGCCGATCGAAGACGGCGCGCACTGCGGCTTTTTCTTTTTCGAGGTTTTTTTTGTAGAGCCGGCGCGGACTTGTTTGAGGGCTTCGACGGCCTCGACCACGGCGGGAATTTGATTGCGTATTTCCCTGTCGCCGGGCAATTTGCCCGCATTTATCCCCACCCCGCGGAAGCGCCGGGCGGCCTTTTGCTTGGCCTGATAATAGCCCGTCTCCTCCTGGGTGTATATCAACCGAGCGGCCTCGAATGCAACCTTGCGGCGTATTTTTTCTTCGGACATATAATTAGTTTAGACCGATAATGTCCCTTGAGCAAGAGAAATTATTCATCGCCGCCTGCTCTGTTGGGGCGGCAGTTAAACTGCCGCCCCAACAACAAGCCTATTCATCGCCGCCGAGCTTGTATAGGGCCGCAAATCCGCCGCTTTCCCTGACTTCCACCTCAATCGCCTTGGGCAGAGAGATATTCCGGGCCGATAATGCCTCGGATATCCGCCCGGCAAGGTATTGGGCAAGCATTTCATCGGTGGTGTTGGCCACGGGCAGCAACAGGCAGTCGTCGGTGGGCAGCACCCAGCGGCGGCTGCCAAATGCCACTTCCAACTCGTTGCCGATTGTCCTCAGATGGATCCGCGGATGATTTTGTGGGATGAGCACGCGATGATCCAACTCTTTGAGGATGCCTTTAATGATGTCGCGCAGAACGGTGAAATCGGCGACATATTGGCTGGGATTCAGCGGTCCGTGCGCCTCGGCCGCCACGTGAAAATCGTGGCCGTGCAGGGCTTCGCACGCTCCGCCTTCAAAGGTAATGAAATGCGATGCGCTAAAAAGCAAATCGTCGCCGGCAATGCGGATGATAAAGTTGGACATAAATAGGTAATAGGAGATAGAGTCTTTGTGTTAATGTTTCAGCGCATTTTGTAATTATGGTATTTTATTGCAAATTGACAATTGCAAATTTCAAATTGCAAATTGAACTAATATAATCGATTGCGCGATTCGCCGCTTTACTCCGTACCTTGTCCTCTTGACTGAAAACTGATTACTGAAAACTTATAACCATCTACGATCTACCATATACTTTAAACTATTTGTTTGCAACTTTTATTTTATACTAATGCGGCACGAACTTTTCCAAAATGGGGATGATTTGTTCGTGCGCGTCTTCAACCACATAATGGGCGGCGTCGGGGAGGCGATGGACCTCGGCCCGGGGAAAGAATTCCAAAAAACGCTGTAAAAACGCGGGCGTAAAGCACCAGTCTTGCATGCCCCAGATCAAGCATACCGGATGCCCGCTGAATTGGGCCAGGCCCTTTTCGATATCCAGCAGCGTTTGATAAGTAGGATGGCTTGGCCGCAAAGGTATGTCGCACACAAAGCGGTAAACGGCGGTCCGATTTGCCCAGGTGTCGTAAGGGGCGATCATCCCTGCGCGGACCGCGGGCGTCATGCGATCGTGTTTTGCCACGGCTTGATCCAAGGCCGCCTTGACGAATAGATTCAAACCTTGCACGCCGATAGGACCAATAACGGGCAGATGGCAAAGGCGGATGCGAAAGGGACATCTCGGAACTAGAAACGCGGCCGTGTTCATCAGCGCGAATCGTTCGAACCGCCCCGGCGCGGCCACGGCCGCGCCCATGCCGATTGCCCCGCCCCAATCGTGGGCCACAAGGGTGATCCGCTGCAAATCTAAATGCTCGATCAACCGCGCCAGGTCGGCCACGCGCTGGGCCAGCCGGTATGAATATTGCGCCGGATGGGGTTTGTCCGATAATCCGCAGCCGATGTGATCGGGCACAATCAGCCGGAACTTTTTCCTAAGCGGCAAAATGATATCCCGCCACATAAACGACCAGGTGGGATTGCCGTGGACCATAAGCAGCACCGGCCCGGCGCCTTCGTCCAGATAATGATATCGCAGGCCATTCAGGCGAATCTCGTGCGATTCGAACGGATACAATGAATACCAGTCATCGAGTCGGGACATATCGCGGTTGCATTCC
>JBEKZY010000450.1:0-2674 GCA_049509395.1 Thermoguttaceae bacterium
CCCACAATCTGCTGCTTTCGGCGGCCGCTGCCGACGCACTTGTGGAACTGATAGGTTCCGAATTGGGGCTGCTGGATCAGGAACTCGCCAAACTGGCCGTTACCCTGGGTGAAGGAAAACGTATCACGCCCGAGCTTGTCGTCCGTTACGTGGGCGGGTGGCGGGCAAAAACCGCCTGGGAAATGCTCGATGCCGCCTTGGACGGCAAAGTGCCCGAGGCCATGCAACAAATCGAACGGCTGCTGGCATCCGGTGAACAGCCGGTGGGCATTTTGGCGCAAATTTCCGCTTCCTTGCGGCGTTTCGCCGCCGCCACGCGCCTGGTCCTGCAAGCCGAGGCCGCCGGCCGCCGGATAGCGCTGGCCCAAGCCTTGGAACAAGCCGGAGTCAAACCGTTTGTAATGCAAAAAGCCGAACGGCAACTACGCCGCTTGGGGCGCAATCGCGGCGCCCAGATCTATCAATGGCTGCTCGACGCCGATCTTGATCTGAAAGGCGACAGCGCCATGCCCCCGCGCCTGATCCTCGAACGCCTTGTGCTCCGCCTGGCCGCCCCGCAGGAGGCCCTTGGCATTGTTGCCGGGCCGATTGGCGGCCGGCCGCAATAAATCAGCTATTTTCGCAAACGCTTACCGGCATGACCGGCAATCATCATTGCCCCCGCCATGAGCAGCAATGTCATCGTCGAAGGCTCCGGCACGACCTCCCAGCCGATCAGATCCATGGCAATCAGATCGTTCTCCGAGATATTAAGGACTTCGCCCGGAGCGGCGGTGGGATCCATTATGCCCAAGTTCATGTCGTCTTTCCAGTGCGAGGCTTGGTTGCCGTCGCCGTTGTATGCGCCCGTGGACATGGGGACCGACCCGTCGCCATAGTAAAAAGACTGCGACCCGCCCGGCGCCATAATCCGCGGCGTTGTTGTAAAATTAAAGCCCGCCCCTAAATCGGCGGTTCGAAAGCGGAAAAAGTCCAGAGGCGTAGGGTAAGGATCCACGGTTTGATTCTGACTAAGGAAATAATCCACCGTATCAACTTCGCTTGTAAAGCCCAAAATGTGTCCCATCTCATGCATGGCGGCCCCTTCGAAATCGAAGGTTCCCGGACTGATCCCATTACTCGGATCGAAATCCCAGGAGTAGTTGCTCGTGAAGGTAATGCTGCCGTCGCTAGGGACCAAATGGTATCCCCCAAGGGCCAGATAATTGGCTTGGGTAATCGAGGAGTTGCCGCTCCAGGTTGGAATATTAGAGGGCACATACATGGAGTACTGACTGATTGTGGGAAGTTGCGGCAGCAATCCCTCCCGGCTCGATCCGGAGTCGGCCCCGTTGGCTACCAAATCGCGCACCTCCGAGTAACCGCCCCAAAGCATGGTGGCGTTGGTTTGACCTAATATCCCCGCACCCAGAGGCTCGTAGTCTACAGTTATATTCAACGTCACCGGATCGGCCAAAACCGCCGACCAACGTGCCGCAGCACGTGTAAATGCCTGTTGAGCGGGGATATTTCCCGCTAACCCGGGCCCAAAAGTCAGATCAACGGATGTGTGGGCAAAAGTCGATACGGAACGGGTGCTGAGGCTGATCGGTTTACTCGCCGCCGATAGATCGAGCAAGTCCACGCCGCGAATAATGACCGGGTCCCCAGCCTGGACTGACAATAATGCCTCAATATTCAATAGACAAAAAACAAACAAGATCAATATTGGTTTTATACGTGACTTCTTCATCAAATTCCCTTCGTTGCCGAAGCAACTAGTTAAGAACTTCTAATGATCTAAGTAAAAGCCGATTCCAAAACTCAAAATGAAGCCGGCAAACGCGCAAACCTAATGCTTTTTAATAATTGGCGCAGCACGCAATCGCGGCGTTCGAGAAAGGAAGAGTTTCGGTTCCAGGGCAGCGATTGAGAGAGCGGACACCGATAATCGAGATCAAAGGATCGTCGTCAAGGTGTCGGAAACGCTGCCTCGCGGGAAAAAAACTTCCAGGTGGAACCGTGAGCGAATGATTGTATGGGAAAACCTAATACTGTACTTTTGGGTGGACTTGCTGGATTTAGCAAGACCATTCTGGACACCTAAGGTAGCATAATGACCTGCCTCATTCAATGGACTAACCACCCATAATTAGGGATCGTAACCTCCAAATCCGTATTGCACGAAACAAGCCTTTTAAGTACCATTCCCCCTCTTTTGTGGCTTATCGGGCTGACACCCTGCTTTTCCAGGTCCTTCATTCGTTATTTGTCATTCGACATTCCGACATGAGCAGATTGTCTTTTATCATCGGGCTTTTGCTAACTGGGATAATCCCAAGCGGCTGCGTTTCTCCGCCGTATTTGACAGGCACTAACTCCAACCGAACAACGCCCTCGCCGGTCTCCGACAGATCAACCGCGGCAACAGCCGATGCATCCAAGGCCAACGCTCAAAATCCACAGGGCGCACAAGCCAATCGCCAGGCCAATGCTCAAGCCATGCAGGAGATCATGGAAGAATTGCGGCAACTCGGCACGCTCGACCCGGCCGCCCAAAATAAATTGATGGAAGACCTTAAGCAAACCGATCCGGCGCTGTGGCCATTGGTAATGCAGCAGTTTCGCGCTGCTATCGCCTATAAACGCCGAGAGGCCCAGCGCGAGACAATGGCAGCCAACGGCAATCCTTTGC
>JBEKZY010000451.1:0-2673 GCA_049509395.1 Thermoguttaceae bacterium
CGACCTCGTGATCATGGCCTCCTATGCGCCCATCTGGGTCAACGTCAATACCGGCGCCGAGCAGTGGGCCACCGATCTTATCGGTTTCAATAACACCTCCAGCTTCGGCTCCGCCAGCTACTATGCACAGCAAATGCTCAACCTTAACCACGGATCGTTGGTCATTGGCGACGCGATCATCGGCTCCAGTAATCTGCAAGCCCTTGTCACTAGAACCGGTGATACCTACTACCTCACCGTCGTCAATTCCAGCGCGTCCGCCAGCACTACTACGATCAACATTGCCGGCGTAAACAACGTCTCCTCGACCGGCGCCGAGATCACGCTGACGGCTTCCTCCGCCACCGCCGTTAACTCCATCTCCAACCCAACCCTTATCACTCCCGTCACCTCCATCGTCACCGATTTGGCCTCCACTTTCGCGCAGGTCTTCCCCGCCTACTCCCTCACCATCCTGAAGTTCTCCACGGGAGACGATGTCCCCACCGTCGCCACCCCCGCCGCAGCTTCGCCGGCGATCGTCAGCGGCACCACTTCTAGTCTGTCCGTCCTCGGCGCTGACCCGGCCGGCGAGTCGAACCTCACCTACACCTGGTCCACCACGGGCACGCCGCCTGCCGCCGTCACCTTCTCCGCCAACGGGACCAACGCCGCCAAGAACACCATTGCCATATTCTCCAAGGCCGGCGCCTACAACTTTTCCGTCGCTATCACCAACGCCCTGGGGCTCACGGTCTACAGCGTCGTCACGGTAACGGTCAACCAGACTCTGACCGGCACCAATGCGACCATCTCGCCGGCCGCCATGACGGTTGCGCCAGGCGGCTCGACCCAGTTCGGCGTGTACGGCACGGATCAGTTTGGCGATGCCATTGCGAATCCGATAAGCAACATAGCGTGGTCGGTCTACTCGGGAGGCGGAGTGATCAGTTCCAGCGGGCTCTACACGGCGCCGACCGGCGGCAGCGGCATCGCCACCATTCGCGCTATCGCTTCCACCGGCCAAATACTCTACGCCAACGCCACGCTCATGAGCGAGGCGGTCTGGTACCCGGCCAACGCTACCTCCGGCACCACGCTTGCCGATGCTTCCGGGAACGGAAAGGACGCCACGCTCTCCGGAGCGGCGGCGTTCGGAGCCGGCGTCAGCGGCAATGCCCTGAATCTTACCGGCGGATACGCTTCTCTGCCGACGGGAGTCGTCAGCACGCTAAACGACTTCACCATTGCCGCCTGGGTCAAGATTGATACGCTCTCCACCTGGTCGCGCATTTTCGACTTCGGGACCGGCACTACCGTCAATATGTTCCTTACCCCGCTTTCCGGCTCCGGCGCCGTCCGCTTTGCCATCACCACCTCGGGCAGCAGCAACGAACAGCAGATCAACGGCGCCTCCGCGCTGGCCACCGGCTCCTGGCAGCACGTGGCCGTCACGCTCTCGGGCAACACGGGGACGCTCTACGTGAACGGGGTAGTCGTCGGCACGAATTCCAATATGACCTTGCGCCCCAGCAGCCTCGGTTCCACCACGCAAAATTACCTCGGCGACTCCCAATACACTGCCGATCCGGCGCTGCTCGGAAGCATCGACGACTTCCGCATCATCGGCCGGGCCCTTTCCGCCGCGGAAATCCGGCAGTTCATCTATCCGACCATCGTCACGGCCGCGAACGCCAGTTCCGTGACCAGCACCTCCGCTCTGCTCTCCGTCCTCGGGGCTGATGCGACCGGCGGCGAATCCAGCCTCAAGTACACCTGGTCCGTCATCGGCACGCCTCCCGCCCCCGTGGTTTTTTCCGCTAACGGCGCCAATGCCGCCAAGAACACTACAGCCACGTTCACCAGGGCCGGCACGTACAATTTTCTGGTGACGGCGACGAACGCGGCGGGATACTCGATCACCAGCAGCGTTGGCGTTACGGTGTACTCGACCATCGCCGGGCGGTACATTTTTTACAACAATTCGAAATTCGATGCTACCTCGGACAATGGCGCTATTGCCACCGACAAAATGGCCCTTTTGCCCGGTCAGACGGCCGCTTTTGCCAACTATACCAGCTATAGTCGCGGCATAAACGGAATCATGGTCGATATCCAATACCTGGCCAATCCCGGCGCTCTCGCTGCCTCAGACTTTCAATTTCAGGTGGGCAACGGCGGAACTTGGACGACCGCCCCAGCGCCGCTAAGCGTCGGCGTGAGCCAGGGGACGGGCACAAACGGATCGGACCGGGTGACAATCATCTGGGCCGACAACGCCATACAGAACGAATGGCTGCAAGTGACAGTTTTGGCCAATTCGAACACCGGACTTTCCGCTGCCGACGTGTTCTACTTCGGCAACGCCGTGGGCGAGTCGGGCGACAATCCGGCCAACGCCGTGGTCGATGCAGCGGACGAAACGGGCTCGCGCACGCACAAAACCGGGTTTACGGCGGCGGCAATCAACAATCATTACGATTACAATCGCGACGGAAAAGTCAATGCAACCGATGATCTGATTGCTCGGCATAACGCAGGCGTTGCTCTGCAATTGATTGCCGCGCCCGTAGGTGCTCCACCGGCATCCGGCGACGCCCTGCAACCGCTGTCGGCGGTTGCAGGTACAGCAATTTCGCAGCCGGCGACATCGTCAGCAGACATCGCAGCCTTGCAGCCAGTCGCCTTGCCAGC
>JBEKZY010000452.1:0-2623 GCA_049509395.1 Thermoguttaceae bacterium
TTACTGCCATGCCGTAACGCAGCCCATGATGATGGAGCGCCGCGGCAGCATTGTAAATCTATCCAGCACGGCCGCCGAATTCGCCAGCCGCGGGCAGGTGAATTACGCCGCCAGCAAAGGCGGCATCGACGGCCTGACTCGGGCCATGGCCAAGGAACTTGCCGCGCGGAATATCCGCGTCAACGCGGTCGCGCCAGGGATGATCGAAACCGACATGAGCCAAGTCGTCCGCGGCGTGGCGGGCGAGCAGATCAAAAAAATCATCCCCCTTAAGCGCATCGGCAAGGCCGAAGAAATCGCCGCCGTAGTCGCTTTCCTGGCCAGCGATGAGGCCTCATACCTCACTGGACAAGTGATTCGCGTCGATGGCGGATTAAGCCTGGGAGGATATTAATAGTCGTCACACTGTAGCGGTTAATCGGTGTAATTGTTATATTTTACTGGGGAAATAGGGATTTTTTTATTGCTCGTTTATCCTGAAAAGCGATAAAACTTATTGGATGATTTTGTTTAAACCCTGTTTTTCAGCAATAAAATTGAATTTCCCGTCCCCTGTTTTGTATTCCTACTTAGTTTAGTTTGGAGGTTGAGTGACATGCCGACAAAGGATGAAGTTTTCGATAAAATCCGCACTGCACTGATCGATGCCCTGGGCGTCGATGAGGAAGACGTTACCCCGGAAGCCACCCTGGTGGGCGATTTGGGGGCCGAGTCGATCGATTTTTTGGACATCGTCTTCCGCTTGGAAAAAGCTTTTGACATCAAGATCCCCCGCGGCGAGCTGTTTCCGGAAGATATCCTCACCGATTCGAAATACGTCCAAGACGGCAAGGTCACCGAAACCGGCTTGGCCGAACTCCGCAAGCGCATGCCGTTTGCCAATCTTGACGATTTCTCCAAAAATCCCGTTGTGCAGGACTTCGGCAACCTCTTGAAGGTGGCCGACATGTGCCGTTTTGTGGAAAGCAAAGTGGGAGTTACCGATTAAATGCGCTGGTACTGGATTGATAGATTCATCGAGTTCGAAAGCGGGCGCTACGCCAAGGCCGTCAAGTGCATTTCCTTGGCCGAGGAGCATCTGCACGATCATTTCTCCTTTTATCCCTTGATTCCCAACTCGCTGGTGATTGAAGGCATGGCCCAGACCGGCGGGCTGTTGATCTGCGAACACAACCAATTCAGCGAAAAAGTGGTCCTGGCCAAAATTCCCAAAGCCCGCTTTTATTGCGACGCCGTGCCCGGCGATACCCTTGTATACACGACTACTATTGAATACATCAAGGAGGAAGGGGCCATGGTCTCGGCCACCAGTTACAAGGGCGACGTCTTGCACGCCGAAGCCGAAATCGTCTTCGCCCACCTTAACGACTCGCGGATGGGAAGCCTGTTCGATCCGGAAACCTTTCTCCGCATGATGCGCCTCTTGGGCGCATTCGACGTCGGGCATGCCGCCGACGGCAGCCGTTTGGCCCCTCCGCCCAGGCTTCTGAATTCCGTTAAATCGGCCAAAAACGGCGGACAAGACAAGTTAAAGTAATTTAAGGACTCTGCACCATGCGACGACGTGTTGTGGTTACCGGGATCGGTTGTGTTACGCCCTTGGGCGCGGAGATGGAGACCGTCTGGCGGCGGTTATTGGCCGGCGAATCCGGCATAGGCTACACCACGATTTTCGACGCCAGCAACTTTCCCACCAAGATCTCCGCCGAGGTGCGCAACTGGGATATTTCCGACGTGGGCGAAAATCCCGAGGATTGGAAATATCAGGGCCGGCACACTCATTTCGCCGTCGGTGCGGCGAAAAAGGCCATGGCCGATTCCGCATTGGACGTCTCGCGCCTCGATCCCACTCGTTTCGGCGTGTACCTGGGCAGCGGCGAAGGTCAACAGGATTTCCACCGCTTCACTCAAATGATGGTGGCCGGCCTGTCGGGCGGGGGCGAGTTCGATCTGGTCCGCTTCACTCGCGCAGGCCTGGAAACCCTGCACCCAATCGCCGAACTGGAACAAGAACCAAACATGCCCGCCGGCCATTTGGCCAGCCTGTTCGGCGCGCAAGGACCGAACATCAATTGCCTGACGGCCTGCGCGGCCAGCAGCCAGGCCATTGGCGAAGCCGTGGAAATAATCCGCCGCGGCGAAGCCGATGTGATGCTTTCCGGCGGCACGCATACCATGATCCACCCCTTCGGCGTGACCGGCTTTAATCTGCTTACGGCCTTAAGCACCCACAACGACGAGCCGGCCAAGGCCTCGCGGCCTTTCGACCGCAATCGCGACGGCTTTGTGCTGGGCGAAGGCGCAGGAATGGTCGTTTTAGAGTCCCTGGAAGCGGCCCAGGCCCGCGGCGCGCACATCTACGGCGAGATCGTCGGCTATGGTTCCACCGCCGACGCCTTCCGCATTACCGACACCCACCCCGAAGGCCGCGGCGCCATCACCTGCATAAAAATGGCCTTGGCCGACGCCGAGTTGGCCCCGGACAAAATCGACTACATCAACGCCCACGGCACCAGCACCAACGTGAACGATAAAGTTGAAACCCTGGCCATCAAGAAAGTGTTCGGGCAACGGGCCTACAAAATTCCCGTGTCCAGCACCAAGAGCATGATGGGCCACCTGA
>JBEKZY010000453.1:0-2613 GCA_049509395.1 Thermoguttaceae bacterium
AATATGGCCGATTTAAGCATAAAGGTATTAAATTCCACTTAATCTACACTGCCGGAATAATCGGCAAAGTTTAACATAGACTTTGCACCGATTTGACCAGTTGGCTAGATTTTTATCCGACTAGTTGGGGGGAGAGGACAATTTATGAGCATTTAGGGGGGTAGATATGGTAACGACAGAAAAGCATAAGTAGGATTCTACCCCCATTGCCTGCCAATCGAAAAAAGATAATGATTAATTGAGGGGGCCATAGTGGGGATTTTATAGATAGCACAATCTTTTCGGTGGCCAAAAAACTGCGATTATTCCACTCTTTTTGAGAGTTTAAAAAAAATGGCATTGAAAGACAAAAACTCATCCTGACCTTTTTTTGTAACATTTTTTAGAAGTTAAAAAAGTCAAGTCAAAATTCAGGCACTTAATTACCCATTTACCCCTTACTGCCTATTTACTGATAAGCGATCAGCTTGCGAAGAGTTAAACGGTTGGTTATCATGGCATGGTGGAATACTTTGCGAGTCTATCGATAATTGTGTGCACTGTTACTGGTAGGGTTGTAGTGAGCCGATGAAGATTCTATGTGATTATGTCGAGCGAGGTTTTATCGAATGGCTGGCATCTTTGTCAGGATGCGTTGGATTTATAAGACTGCTGTGGCCGTATAAGTTAAATGCCGCCCCGATAAGGGAGAACTTGAATGTACGTAATTGAAACCCAGGGTTTGACCAAGTCTTACGGGTCGATAGAAGAGGTATGTGTCCACGCCTTGCGCGGGGTTGAACTTCACGTACAAGAAGGCGAGCTTTTGGCGATTATGGGTCCGTCGGGATCGGGCAAGAGCACTTTGTTGCATATTCTGGGCGGCGTGGAAGTGCCTACAAGCGGGCAAGTATTACTGGAAGGGGTGGATCTGGCATTGTTGAACGACGATGAGCGAACGATTCTTCGCCGCGAGAGGATGGGATTCATCTTCCAGTCGTTTAATTTATTGCCCGCTTTTACCGCGGAAGAAAACATCTCCTTGCCTATGGAGTTATCGGGCATACCTTCGGGCGAAGCCCGGCGGCGTTCCTTGGATATGCTGAAAATGGTGGGCATGACGCACCGGCGGCACCACATACCCAGCACTCTGTCGGGAGGAGAGCAGCAGCGCGTGGCCATTGCCCGGGCGCTTGTCATGGAGCCTGCATTGCTGCTGGCCGACGAGCCGACCGGAAATTTGGACAGCGTCAACGGCCGGCAAGTAACCGGTTTGTTGCGGCGGCTGGCCACGGAACAAAAACAAACCATCGTGATGGTCACTCACGACAGCGAGGTGGCCAAGCAGGCCGACCGTTTAATCCGGCTTCGCGACGGATTGATAGAAAAAGACGGTCTGGTGCACAAGGAAACTCCCCTTATCAAGGAAGTGTTGCCGCTTATGGACGCCAAAACTCCCCAATCAAAACCCCTTGCCCGAAGTATCTTGTTTAAAAGATCGATGTAAGTGGGAAAGTATAGAGCGAGAGCGGATGAAAATCAGCCGATCCGTTGCCTTCCCGCCATAAAGCATGCGCCGATAAAAAGCCATCCGCAAACGAAAAGAAATGGTCCTCTGGAAATTCACACTCCGCGAGATCAAGAGCCGGCCTGGCCGGGCGACGCTGACGCTTTTGAGCATCGTGATCAGCGTGGCCGCAGTAGTGGCGGTAACCGTATCGAAAAACACCACGCACCAGGCGTACAAGGACATGTACGAGAGCGTGGCGGGCCGGGCGGCGTTCGAGGTTGTAGCCGATCAAGATCGTTTTTTCGATACGCGAATCGTCAAAACCCTGGGGAAGGTCGAGGGAGTTAAAGCGGTTATCCCCCTTATCCAAAAAATCACTCGGCTGGCATTCAATAAACTGCGCCCTTTTGCGTTAGTCATGGGCGTGGATTCGGCCCGCAGTGAATTAGCCCAGGAATACGAGCTTAAACAGGGCGATGGTTTTCCCAAGGAAAATACCGACGATGATATCGCCATGATGGAAGTCGGTTTCGCCAACGCGTTGGGCGTTAAAGCCGGCGACGAGATTAAATTAACCGTGGGCAACGGCACGGTGAAAATTTTCACCGTCGTGGGATTGTTGGCGCCTCGGGGCACTTCGAATTTCAATCAAGGCGGCATCGTATTTTTGCCGCTTGGCACGGCCCAGTATTATTATTCCAAAACGGGCGGCATCAACCTGGCGCGGATCGTTCTGGAACCCGGGGTGGATGAAAACAAAGTGCAAGCCGATCTGGCCGGGACATTGCCGGCCGGTTTGCAGGTCCGCACGCCCTTGTCCCGCTTGCAGATGTCGCCGGATACCTTGAAAAACGCCGAGCAAGGCCTGGCTTTCGCCTTCTGGTTGAATATTCTGATGGCCATTTTCATGATCTTCAACACCTTCCTGATGAACGTGGGAGAACGCAGGCGGCAACTTTCCATCCTGCGGGCAATCGGCACGACGCGAAAACAAATCATGCGGATGCTGATTTTGGAAGGTTTTGCAATGGGCGTAATCGGCACGCTCCTGGGGGTAGTATTGGGAGTCATAGGCGCCCATTTGCTCACAGCGGGCATGATGAAAGTATATTCCAACTCGATTC
>JBEKZY010000454.1:0-2595 GCA_049509395.1 Thermoguttaceae bacterium
AAGCGTATTTGAAGAAGCCTTGGCCCACCCCAAAGTTGTAGGACTGGCCATCGGCACCCGGCCCGACTGCGTGCCGGACGACGTACTGGATCTGTTGGCCGAGTTGTCCAAGCGAACTTATCTTGTTGTGGAATACGGGCTTCAGAGCATCCACAACCGATCGCTGGATTGGATCGGGCGCGGGCATGATTTCCAGGCCTTTGTGGACGCCTATAAACGCAGCCGAAAGCGTAATTTACTTGTGGGCGTGCATGTCATCCTCGGGCTGCCCGGCGAAACCAGTGAAGATATGCTCGCCACGGCCCGGGAATTGGCCGGTTTGGAGATCCACTCGGTAAAACTCCACAATCTGTATGCCGTTCGCAATACGCCCCTGGCCGAAATGGTCGCCCGGGGCGAGGTGGAATTGCCGCGGTTCGAAGACTACGTCAATCGAGTGGTCGATTTTCTGGAACTTCTGCCGCCGGAGTGCGTTATCGATCGGCTTAGCGGCGATGCCCCGCCTCAATACCTGATCGGCCCTAAGTGGTGTTTGGATAAAAGAGCCATTCGCGCGGCCGTCGAGGCCGAATTCCTCCGCCGCGGCACCTGGCAGGGTTCAGGGTTCGGGGTTCAGGATTCAGCATAGGGCTGGGCACATTAGTGCCCAGTGCAAAACCGCAAGCGGTTCTCATCCCTCATCCGGTATAAACTGGGCAATGAATTGCCCAGCCCTCTCTGTTCACTGCCCACCGACCACTGTCCACTTTATCTCTCATCCCTCATCCTTATCTTCCCCCTGGCAACTCAACCGGGTATCTTAAGATTGGGTTTGGAGTAGACCGGATGATCGCTGGTCGGGACTTGGCGGGCTGCCATATCGGCCCAACAACGAGTTTCGGCGAGAGGAAAGTCCGGGCTCCGTAGGACGTGGTGATGGGTAACGCCCACCGGCCGCAAGGTCAGGGAAAGTGCAACAGAAAGCATACCGCCTTGCTACAGGGCGCACGGGGTCAAACTCGTGCACCCGGCGCGAGGTAAGGGTGAAATGGCGAGGTAAGAGCTCACCAGCAGGCCGGGCGACCGGCTTGGCTCGGCAAACCCCACCAGGAGCAAGGTCAAGCAGGGAGCAGTGCAGCGCCGGCTGACTTGTTCATCCGGCTGCTGCCGCGGGCCGGTCCGGACCGCTACCGACTTCCGGGTAGACCGCTCGAGACGCCGAGCAATCGGCGCCCTAGAGAAATGATCATCACCCCTGGCTTAATAACCCGAGGGCACAGAACCCGGCTTATAAGTCCGCTCCAAACCCGCTTTATTCTCTGAAAGTCCCCTCTCCCTGCGGGAGAGGGTTAAGGTGAGGGCGATTGACTCACATCAGTTAAAAAACTGCTTTTCAACACTAGAGTGATTATAGTGGAAGATAATATGTCAAACTCTCCGAAGGATTTCCCGCCCCACGCGACAATATATCTTTGAAAGCCAGTTTTGCCCGGGACCGAGGTTGCAGCATGGACTCCGATGACCGAGTGCTACGCGAGGAAATGCTGCGCCGGGAGGTGCTGGCCGGCAATGAGCAGGCGTGGGGGACTTGGTACGGCGAGACGTTCGACGACCTGTATCGGTACGTGCTTTGGCGTTGCGGCGGCCGGCGGGATTGGGCCGACGAGATCGTCCAGGAGACCTGGCTTTGGGCCGTGCGGCGGATGCGTCGATTCGCACCCAGGCAAGGCAGTTTTTTGGCTTGGATGCGCGGAATTGCCTCGAACGTGATTCGAAACCATTTTCGCAGCCGGAAAAGGCTGTTGAAAACAAGGGAACAGGTTGATGATGCGGATGGTGAAAACGGATATGCCGGATCGCTGCAGTCGGGCAAAGAAAAGGAGGAGCAAATCGCCGCCGTTTTGGATGCCTTGCCCGACCGGCACGAGGCCGTGCTAAGGGCGAAATACTTGGACGGCCTGTCGGTTGCGGAGATTGCCGCGAGTTGGAGCGCGACCCCAAAGGCCGTCGAGTCGCTGCTGACCCGGGCGCGAGAGGCATTTCGCGAGTTATATGAAAAACTTTCCAGAAGGAATACTGAAACTTAAATGTGAAACTTAGCATATAGCTAAGATCTTTATTGCAAATTGTAAAATGCAAATTGCAAATTGCAAATTGAACGAGTTCGCATTGGGAGAATTCCTATGTTGTCCGACGAATCTCAAAATGATCCGCTCGATCTTGTGCTCGGCGGCAATAAAGAAATAAGAAAGAACGATAATTTGCGCCATGCGGTGCTTGCCGGCACGCTTGGCGTGATCCGCCGCCGGCGCCGGCTGAAGCGATGCACGGTGGCGGCCACGCTATTGGGTTTTTATCTGGCCGGCATGGGGACGGTAGTGTTTTGGCGATCCGGCGGAGAGGATTTGCCAAGACCATCAACAAGACAAATTGCCAAGGATAATACTGCTAAACGATCGGCATCGGTCGCACCCGCTCAATTGCCGCCCGATTATGCCGGTCCGCCCGATCAAAAAGCGGTTTACACTCCCCGGAGTCAATTTGAAGTCCTTCGCCGCGCAGGCGACCGGTATTTACAGGATCCAGAAAAAATGCAATTGGCGATTCGCACGTATG
>JBEKZY010000455.1:0-2591 GCA_049509395.1 Thermoguttaceae bacterium
TCCGTCGCGCAATGTGACGAACATGCTATAGCGTGCGCCGCTTTCGGAAGCTGTCTGCCGATTGAGCTTTTTTTGACGCCGCATCGCCCGGATCAGGCTGCCGTATTGAGTTTCCATCTCGCGGAAGCGGGGAAGGGTGGCCAGCAGGCTGAGTTTTTCCATATCGGCGGCGTAGACCGCGCTAACCAGAGGCTCTACCAGTCGATCAAAAACTTCGCGTCCCAAGCGGCGGCGGACAAACGCGGCCATGCTTTCGTCCGAGGGGTCTTTACGCGCGGGGATGAAATATTCCATTGCCGCGCGGAATTTTCCCAACGGACTTAAAAGCGGCGTGATTGCCAGCGGCCACATCCGCGTGGGAGCCATCATCAAAAAACCCTCGGGCAGCCGATACAACCGCCCGGCATGCACCACGAATGTCCGCCGGTATGCGGGATTGGTTTGAATGAGTTGCTCGGCCAGGCCCAATCGCTTGCAAAGATTTACGCCCCAGGGGATGGTAGTGATGAAGTTGTCGGAGCTGCGTTCCACTTGAAAACCGTCGCGGTGCACCGTGGAAATAACGCCGCCCAGGCGATCAGAGGCCTCGAAAAGCGTTATTTCGCTCGTCGGATCTAATTCCACCAGGCGATGCGCGGCCGCCAATCCTGCAATCCCCGCGCCGATTACAGCGATGCGTCGTGGTTGGGGCATGGTTGTTGTCAGTTCACCCTTTATAGTTGTCAAATATACTCATTTAGCCCCCGGTGAATACACCGGGGGTTGCGCGGATGATTATTCTATCTTAACCCCCTGTGTATTCACGGGGGGCTAACTAAAATTTCAAAGCGCGTTAATTAAATCCACAAATGCAATCTGCCGTCAAGCATATCGGGAATCGCTTTTTGCACATGCGCGCGAATCTGGTTGGAGTTATAGCGGGTGCTGAAATGGCTGGCGATGATCAATTCGTTGCGGAACTTCTCTCTGCGCTCGATCACATCGTCCAAATGAATGTGGCCGAATTTGTGGATCTTGTCTTTGCGATGCCGCTGGGCCACGAAGGTAACTTCCATTATCAGCACTTCGGCCTCGAACATGGCGGGGCAGGCGTCCAGGCCGCCCGGGGCGCTGTCGCCCAAATACGCCACGTGCGGGATGCGGATTTCCTGCGTCACCTCCGTGCCGCCAAGGCGGAGATCGCGAATGGTTTCGCCCGGCAGACCCACGAACTCCGTTTTGAGTTTCCGCCGCCGCTGCCAAACTACAAAACCCAGCGATGGCACCGCATGTTCCGTGGCCGAGACCGTTACCACCTGCTCGCGGGAAAGTTCGATTTCGTCGCCGGCCCTGAGCGGCGCCAACGTGCAGGGCAACCGCCCCCGGTCCAAACGGCTTATAAGCCGCAATATCCGCTCCATGGGGGCTACGGCGTGTTCGGGCAGATAAATGGTGGGCGGTTCCATTTTCATCATCCGCCGCCGCGCCACGTACACCGGCAAACATACCAGGTGATCCATGTGCGTGTGCGATACAAACCACGTGGGCGTGCCCATGAACGACCAGGGCTGCGCGCCCAGATCAAAACCGATCTTTAATTCCGGGATCCGCCAATAAGTCTGCACCGCCGCCCGAGAGTAGCCCTCGATCGATATATCCTTGTGCGTGAGTGTTTTAACCGGCAGATTGTGGATCATGGCGAGGCGTTTTCATAATTATCGGCGTCGGAGAAATCCAGCGGCTCTTTGCAATTCTCCTCGATCAGGAGCCAAATTTCGCCGAACAGGGCGTTTTGATCCACGCGAACGCGGCGATGGCGGACCAACTCCAACACGGCCAGGAATATGCCGATCAAAGTCGATTTGTGCATGCCCGCCTGGAACAATTCGCAAAAGGCGATGCGGCCGCATTCCACCAGCCGGGCGTGGATGCGGGCCATGTACACGCGGATCGGGGTCTCGTCGTAAACTATGTTCGAGGGCTTGGCGGCCTCGGTCTCCCGCATGATCCGCCCGAACGCGCTTACCAGGTCCCACAATTCCGCCTCTTGGATGGGCTCCTCGCCCAGATCGCGAACCCGGCCGGGCAGATCGCTGGAAAGCCGCGGATAGTGCTCCTGCCACGCCCGGCTCCGCTCTTCCAAGATGCTGGCCGCGTCGCGATATTTTTTATATTCCAAGAGCCGGCGGACCAATTCCTGCCGGGGATCGTCGATCTCTTTCTCGATTTCATCGCTCGCCGGCAAAACCTCGTTCGACTTGATCTCGATCAACGTGCTGGCCAGGGCCAAAAAATCGCCCACCGCGTTTACATCCACTTGCTCCAGCACCGCGATGTATTGCAAATACTGATCGGTGATTTCGGCAATGGGAATGTCCACTATCTCGACCTCGTGCTTTCGCACCAGGTACAAGAGCAGGTCCAAAGGGCCGCGAAACAGGTTCAAATCGACGCGAAAATCCACAGGCATATTTATTTATCCACGTACATGTCCATTTGGAAACGACTCATTTATTGAGAATCAGAATAACAAAGCTACGTTGGGACGGGAGTTGTACTCACGTCCCTGCCTATAAATCAGGGTCGGCAGTACAACTGCCGCCCCAACTCAT
>JBEKZY010000456.1:0-2546 GCA_049509395.1 Thermoguttaceae bacterium
CGAAAACCTGCAGGATATATATGATGCCGAGCGGGGCAATATTCCAAGAGAGAATGTCCGCGCGGCTGATATTTCCGATGCCCTTGTCGATACCGGCGCCACATTCCTGTCGCTGCCGCGAAAACTGGTTCAGCAACTAGGATTGCGGCAACACCGTTCTCGAACCGCTCGCACCCCAACGGGAATCGTTTCTTTCGGCATCTACGAAGCCGTTCGCTTGACTGTTGAAGGACGGGATTGTCTGAGTGAAGTAGTCGAGGTTGCCGACGAATGTCCGGTTCTAATCGGCCAGATTCCGCTGGAGTCATTGGATTTCGTGGTCGATCCCGTCGGGCAACGGCTTATTGGCAATCCCGATCACGGCGGCCAGCAGATGATCGATTTGTTTTTATCGCACTAATGTTGCCCGCTATGCCGGCGGGCGATTTCATCGCGCAGGCGGGCGGCGCGTTCGTATTGTTCGGCGGCGACCGCGTCGTCGAGTTGTTCGATAAGCGTTCGCCCCAGGCCGTATTCTTTGCGCAGGGACTCTTTAAGTTCGGTTAATTGGCCGACCAACTCGTCCTCGCCGAATTGTTCTTCGGCCTCGAGCTTGACGTACACTTCCCGAATGCGATCCAAGGCCCGGTTGAGTTGTTCGATGGCCGCTTCCGGATTGGAATCTTGCACCTCGGCCAGGGCGGCGGCCTGGGCGCGGTGGAAAATCACAAACGGCCGGTACTGCTCGTGCGACATGGTCCAGTCCGGATCGGTCGACCAGTGGGCCACGAAATCCATCAGGGCCAAGGTATGATCGGCGTCAGCCACCGCCCGGCGAAACTCGCGCAGGGCCAGGCAGCAAATCCGCCGGTGATAAAATTGCAGGAACTCGCGGTCGATCTCCGCGCGGTTTTCATCGGTCAGCGCGAAAGCCTCGCCCTGGTGGACGAGTTGGGCGTTGAGATAATCTAGATAGGTTTCGGCCCCGCCCGGTCGCTGCCCGTCAGGCCGGCCGGCGGGCTCCATTTGCAGCAGTCCCATTTCGATCCGCATTTGCATTACTTTGCGCCCGTCCGAGGCCTCGGCAAACCGGGCGCTCACGACTCCCGGTTGAAAAGACCAGTGGCGGAGGATGAAATCGATGTCTTGTCGCTGTGGCATGGTGTGTGACTGCCTGGTGTTACGCGGAGTGGAAAGCATCTTATTTATTATACCGTGGAGTATGGAAAAAACACCGGGAGCAAGCCCCCGGGCTATTGAGTATCAGGTAATGAATGTCGTTAAGCCCACGGGTTGCAACCCGTGGGCTTGGCTTGATTTACCATCTACACCACGACATTATTTCCCTGTTATCAATAAATGATAAAAGCAGCATTACATATCAATAAATCAATCATTTATTCTTCATGATCTGACAGCCGGCGTTGTTTTTTCCGCCCGGATTGGTGTTTTTTCTGCTCCAGGCGGCGATGTATCGAAGCCTTGGTGGGTTTTGTTGCTCTTCTGGTTTTAGGCGGTTCGGCAACGACGCTTAGCATGCATCGGAGTTTTTCCAGGCAATCGGCCGTATTACGCCCGGCATCGCGGGTTCGTTGGCTGGTTATAAGCAGGTCGCCGTCCGTAGTTAGTTTATTGCCGTACTTGGCCAAAAACCGAGCGCGAACCGCCTCCGGCAGACTCTTGCTTGTTCGCATCGGCCAGCGCAGAATAGCCTTGGTGCTGAGCTTGTTGACGTTCTGCCCCCCTGGTCCGCTGCTGCGGGCGTAGGTAAAAGTAAATTCCCGCATGGGAATTTGCAGCCTGGAGCCAACAATCAGCATCAAGGTAGATTTCATTTTGCGGCCTGAATTGATTTCCTCTGATTCTTAAGTTATTGTAATGGGCAATCGGCGTCAACACGGTCCATATTGCAGCAGGTGACATTATTGTAGCAGGCACACTCCGTGTGCCGTCTGAAAGATGGATGAACCACGTTAAAATTATAAAGCGGCACACGGCGTGTGCCTACTACATGCGAACGGCACACGGAGTGTGCCTGCTACATTATACCGGATAATCCGAGAACAATTGGTGATTTAGGATTGGTGATCGGCTATGCTTACGATTTACGTGGTATCGGATGGCACGGGCGGGACGGCGGATCGGATGGCCCGATCGGCCTTAATCCAATTTGAGAACGCGACGGTCAACTTGGTGCGGCGGCCGAATGTTCGGTCGGCCAAGAAGTTGCGGGTGGTTGTGGAGGAGGCGGCAGCGGGTGAATCGCTCATTCTGCACACCCTGGTTTCGGACGAACTGCGCGGGCTGATGGTCTCGGAAACAAGATTGCACGGCGTGGATGCGCTCGACATGATGGGCCCCATTCTTGACCGCTTGGCAAGGCATTTGAAGCTCGATCCGCAAGAGAAGCCGGGGCTGTTCCAGCAGTTGGTCGAGGCCAGGACCAGGGAAATCGAGGCCGTGGCATTCGCATTTCGCCACGACGACGGCCAAAATCCGGGCGACCTGGAACGGGCCGAAGTGATCCTAGTCGGCATTTCCCGCACCATGAAAACGCCGACCATGTT
>JBEKZY010000457.1:0-2537 GCA_049509395.1 Thermoguttaceae bacterium
ACCATTTGAAAAACCGATTGATACCAAATCAAAAAACAGAAATCAGACTGCGAAGTAAAATCCTAAACAAATTCACCCACTTCGGACTTCCTTTGTTCGAGTGGAATTAGTCAACAAGACCGCTCCGAATTACTAATGATGTTTATGATCTGGCTAACGCTCTACTCCAAAAAGGCGCTTTGCCACAAAGGGCCGGAGCGGACGGGTTGCACATTGCCATAGCGTCTGTACATGGCGTAGATTTTCTTCTGACGTGGAATTGCCGACATATTGACAATCCCGCCACAAAACCCCTTATACGGGAAATCTGTTATTCGAAAGGGTATAATTGTCCGGAGATTTGTTCGCCACTGGAAATTATGGAGATCGGAAATCATGAAGAATGAAATACTGCTCGAAGTTTGGCGCAATCGCGACGATTTTGCCAAGCAACATAATTACGATTTAAAATCGATGGTTAAAGCGTTGCAGAAATCCGAACGCATATGCCGGAATCCCTTAGTGGATCGAACAAAGAAAAAAGCCGGAAAAAGTTCAAAGCCAATATCTCGATCCAAGAAATCATAATCATTCAAATCTAATTTTCTCTAACAGCCAGTTTGATCAGACAATCCTGCAAATAGACGATGCTGTCGCGGGCGAGGCGTTCGACGCCGGGGGCGTAGTCGAAGACCTCGACGGAGACCCAGCCGCAATAATCGATGCGGCCCAGGGCTTCAAGAATGGGCAGGAAGTCCAATCGGCCGAAGCCCGGGCCTTGGCGGTTGGGATCGTTGGCGTGGAAATGGGCCAGCAGGGCGGCATTTTGGGCGATGATCTCGGGAATCAGCAACGACTCGGTAGCCATGGCTTTGCAGTCCAGGTGCAAACGGACTTGAGGCGAGCCGATTCGCTCGATTAGCCCGGCCGTTTCCGCCGCCGTTTGCAAAAAGTCAGTTTCTTCCGGTCCCAAGGGTTCCAGGGCGATCACCACGTCGGTTTCTTCCAAGATTGGAAGAATCAGTTGAAAAACCTCCGCGGCGTAATTCATGGCCGACTCGCGGGTGACGCCCGGCATAAGGCACCGTTGTTTGGGCGACCCAAAGACCATCACCCGGCCGCCCAGATCAAAACACAGCCGGGCCAGATCGCCCAGATAATCGGCCGTTTTGTGCCGCACTTCTGCGTCGGGGCTTGTCAGGTGCAGGCCCTCGG
This sequence comes from Thermoguttaceae bacterium, assembly GCA_049509395.1. Taxonomy (GTDB): domain Bacteria; phylum Planctomycetota; class Planctomycetia; order Pirellulales; family Thermoguttaceae; genus JBEKIK01. The sequence goes on from JBEKZY010000457.1 coordinate 1,195, forward strand.
TCTTGGCCAGCAGCCAGTGCAGGCCAACGATTTCCAGTCCGGCGCGGTCGGCCAAGCTACGAACTTCCTCCCGCTGTCGTGTAGAAATATCCCTCGCATTATCCGCCAAGGTGAATGGCGCGATCTCCACGCCCGAGTAACCGCAATCGGCGGCGAAATCAAAGGCCTTTTCCAACGGCCAATCCCGGAAGGTTTCGTTGCAGATGGCGAATTTCATGGGATTATTCGATTTTGTTTCTTCTGTCATTCTGAGCGAAGCGAAGAATCTCATCAGATTACAGATATCAGCCTTCAGATTCTGTTAGATCCTTCACTACGCTCAGGATGACATTTAAGCTATTGAATTAGACTCTTGGTTTTATTTTCAACTTTTCCAAGCGGCGCCCTTTGTCGGTGCTGGGAACGCTTGTGACCGGATCAATTACGCCTTCCAACGGATCGCCAATTGTAATTGCATTCAATCGTTTTTTAGTTTGCTGTGCGTACTGCTTCGATAGTTCATAGCCCAAATAATGCCGGTCCAGTTTTTTCGCCACGGCCAAAGTAGTCCCGCTGCCGGCAAACGGATCGAGCACCAGTTCGCCCGGGTTGCTGCAGGCTTCAATGATTCGCCCCAGCAAACGCTCGGGCATTTGGCAGGTGTGCCAGCCGGTCCGCTCCTTGAACGTGCCGCATACCCGGGAATAATACCAGGTGTCTTCAATGGGCGTAAAAGACTCGGGCACGTCTTGGGGGCGGAGGATCCAGGTGTTATCGGGCAGCCGGCCCTTGGGATTCGCCCGCTTGTCGCCGTAAACCAACTGCCGGGCGGATGGCACGCGCAATGCAGGTGATTCGGCATTAAATGTATACGATATTGGATCCTTAACCATGTAAAACAGATGCGTGTGCGAGCGGCTGAAATTTGCCGTGCAATTTACGCCGAAGGTGTAATACCACACGACCCAACTGCGGCAGTGCATTTTCAATTCATTTGTAAGTATGACCTTAAGCTCTGCCGCGTACTCATCGCCGATGGCCAGCCAGAAAGTGCCGCTGGGTTTTAGTACCCGGACCACTTCACCCAGCCATTGCCGGCTCCAATCGAGGTATCTTTCGCTTTCCAGGGCGTCCTGGTATTCATCATATTTATACCCAATGTTAAAGGGCGGGTCGGCAAAGGCCAGATCGACCGCGCCGTCGGCAAGCTTTTTAAACCCGGCAATGCAGTCTTCATTGAAAATCACGTCCCTTATAACCGACACGGCAAAGTTCCTCCATGAGGTCGAAGATCTAGGAGAGGGCCCTTTTTTTATTGAATCATCGTACCAAAATATTGGCCTGATGCAAGCAAGTAGTTTTCC
>JBEKZY010000458.1:0-2546 GCA_049509395.1 Thermoguttaceae bacterium
ATCTCAGGCATATCGGATGCTGCCCCTGAGGCGTTTTTCAGCGGGGCAAAACCCTCTTGGGGATCTATTTCCACGACAATGGCATTGACCGAAAAAGGCATCAGGTCGAAAATAAACCGCTCGAATTTGATGGCATTTGGCGTCTTGGGATCAACCGGTTGTCCGCCGGAATCGATATGGGCCACTTTTTTATGGGCGTAATGGAACGGCAGGCCACGCGCCGATTCGGCCATTCGCGCGAGCATGGCCGTGTCTAAAACGTGGACCGCGATGCTGCCTGCCCAGATGAACAGCGAGCCGTCCGCATTGCGGCGCCGGGCCACGTCGTCGGGCAGGTCGCTGTATTCGATCACGTGCGACCGGCCGTCCACCTGCACCACGTTTCCCACCTTGTCCAATGGATCGCGCTTGGCGATTACCTGGGAGGTGAGTTCCGAATTTGCCAGAATGTGGTAACCGATGAACTCCGGCCCGCAGATGTCGACCAACGGATTATCGACTTGGAAATAGAATAATTGTGCGATTCCTCGGCGCCGGGCGTCGCCGAGCCCGCCGCTTGCCGCCAGGGCGGCCAACATGCCGCCGTGCCCGTCCGGGCTCAGCGCAATCCGGGAAGGAGATTCCAAAAGCACTTTGCCCGTTGCGGCATCGACCGCCGGCATGGCGCCTTGGCAAAAGATAAACAGGTCGTCCTCGGGCAAGCCGAACCGGTCATTCTCATTGAAGAAGGCCGCGGTTTCATCGTGCGTTTTGGGGCTGGTCATCAGGTAAAGTGGAATTTTCACCCCATAGCGGCGCGAGGCGGCGAGGATTTTTTCCACGTGAATCTGGAATAAAGTGCGGCGCGACACGGGTCCGATGGAGTACATCCCCTTGGGATGATCGAAACCCAGCCGGGTTCCCTGCCCTCCGGCTACGAGGATCGCTCCCACATGACCGGCGGCCAATGCCTCGCGTCCCCGGCGGCGGGCTTGCTGCGGTGTAAAGGGATTTTGCGAAGTGTTTAAACGAATCGCCGGCGGCGGTGTTGCACGGTTAGCCAACTCGCGGACTCCGCTTTGATCGTTCCGTCGGCTATATAGCCTATCGAGCATGGCAAAGTCGATGCGGCGAATCTGCTCGGCCAGTTCCCGGCGCCGGCCGTCGTCCAACCTGTCCCAAAATGCCAATAAATGTTCTTGCCCATGCGGGACCAAGATGGATAAAAGGGCGTCTTTCACGTAATTGATTATCTTTCCGTTAATAAAACCGAATGCCGACACAACCCCGGGTGTATTCACCCGGGGCTAAATACTAGCAATTGTATTTCAATTATATAGCAGCTTAGCTGGAGATCGTCAAGAAAGCAACAAACCGCAAAACTTATTCTCGTGCCGCGGGCACAGAGAGGCGTTTTGCGGTTTGTTATTATAAACGGCTATTAAAACGTCACTACCAGATCGGTGGCAAAGGTAAACTGGCTGGTGCGGGCAAAGTCGCCGTAGGGATATTGGTTGGAGGGATTTCTCGGACCATCGTATGAGTCCCAGCGGACACAAGGGCGGAAGTTGAAGTTCGGATTCATTCGGTAGTTAAGGCCGAGGGTGACATCGTGGAAACTACCCGCGAAACCGGGCTGGCCGTCCCATCCTTTATCGGTCAACAACACGTTGCCGATGCCTGCAACCCGCGAGCCTTGCTCGTCGGCGACCCATTCGTAGCGTACGCCCGCCGACCATTTCTGGTTCAGCTTGTAAATAAACACTTCTTCCATGCCAAACCAGTTGGCGTTTTGTCCGGGAGTGACGACGGAGCCGTTTTTCTCCTGGCCCACGTCGATTTGCGTAGCATATAATAGTTTCTCTGTGAGTTGATTTGTATAGACTACGTAAACGCTGTCGCGCTCGTGCACTCCCGTGAAACCGATTTGAGGTCCGTCGTCGGTCATAATGGAAAGCGTCTGCTTCTTGTCGTCGCTGACCCATTTGCCGCCGCCGAGGAAATTCCAGGTATTGGTGGGATCCTCAAACATCTCCCAGCCGCGATTGATCCCGCCTGTCAATGTCCAATTATCATTGAGCTTATAATCGCACTGCAAGCCGGTAACCAGCAAGGGATCGAAATAACCGCCCATCAAGTAACTATCCGAGTAAAAGAAATTCATGGGCGCCGGGGGAGGATCAGGCCGTAGAAACTATTTGGATCGTCAAAGCGGTCTTCCAAGCCGAAACATTGTCCGAACCGCCAATCAGTGCCTTCGACCACGTCGATGCGGCCGCCCAGGTCAATGCCGCAGCCGTCGGTGTTTGTCGGGCGATTGAAGTACAACCACGCCTGATTCAATTGGTACTGACGATCGAGGTCGTTCGTGTAATTGGGGCCGTTGAATCCGTCGGCGGGCCTGAGGTTGTTGAATGTGATGCCTTGTTGGATCCAGCCGCCCATGTCTATATTATGGCACTGAAAGAAACAGGGTTGCGGTATATGCCAAGGTTTTGGCGGGTCGGGCGGCGCCGGACAACAGATTTGTTTGCTTTCCGCTGTTTCTTGGGCTGGATTAGGACACG
>JBEKZY010000459.1:0-1820 GCA_049509395.1 Thermoguttaceae bacterium
GTTGTTATGAACCTCGAAGTAATCGGGTTTCAATGCCAAGGCGATCCGATAATGATCGATCGCTTCCTGAGTCCGGCCCGATTGAAACAACGCGTTGCCCAGGTTGTAATGGGTCACGGAGAAGTCGGGATTGATTGCCAGGGCTTGCCTGTATTGTTCGATGGCCTCGGAAATCCGGCCGGTTCGGGCTAATAGGTCGCCCAGGTCGTTTTGTACGATGTAATCGGGTTTCAGAAGCAACGATTGCCGGTAATGTTCGATAGCTTTTTGATATTGGCCCAGTTCCTTATAGGCGTTCCCTAAATGAAATTGAGCATCGGGTAAGTCGGGATTAATATCGAGGGCTTTCTGGTATTGCAGGATTGCTTCGTTCGGCCGATTGGCTAGATCCAGCGCCAGACCCAGGTTGATCAGGGCATCTATAAAGTCCGGTTTTTGCTCCAAGGCTTGCCGGTAACATTCGATGGCCTGTTGATTTTGGCCTGTGATTCTAAAAGCGTTGCCCATGTTATAAAGCGTCTCGTGATAACCGGGTCTCAGCAATAGGGCTTGCCGATAATGAGGGAATGCATCCTGAGGCCGGCCTGCTTCGACCACTGCGATACCCAAATTGTTGTGGGCCAACCAACAATTTGGATTTTTTTCCAGTGTAGATTGGTACAACGTAATTTCGCCGCGATAAAGCATATTTTGTCGCCAAGTCAGGCCTGTGAGGGCTGCCGCCGCGGCAATGGCGACGGCAGTCGCCGCCCAGCCCGCTTTGCCCCGTGCCAGACAATGCCATGCGCTCCAGCCCGCCGATACAAGGGCGATCAGCCCGATAATAGCAATATGCTGATAATGATCCGCCACCAGCGAATATTTCATGAATCCCACGTCTGTAAAACCCATCGCCGGCGCCAAGGCCACGCAGAAAAATCCCCAGGCGAATAAAAACGGCCGGCCCCAGCTTGCTCTATTCCGCCAAAGAATCGCCGTAACTGCCAATGCCGCAAAAAGCGGGAGCCACCACAGCGGATTGCCGGTCTTGATGTTCCACTGCGGATAGATAAATACCAAGTCGACTGGCATAATCGCCTTGTAAAGGTAGAACCACAGCACTCCGCCCGCACCCAACAAGCGCTGCGAAAAACTGGCAGTCCGGATCACTATCGCCGTGCCGTGCGTTTGGAACCACATGTTTACCGCTGCCAAGGCCATGGCGACTAGGAAAAATGGCGCGGTTCGCATCAGGTCTAGTCTGATCAAAGGGCGCAGCCACCAGACAATTCCTAGAAGCAACACCGGCAGGATTACAGCCGATCCCTTGCTGAGCATCGCCAATACGAACGCCGCCAGGCTTAGCCAATAACAGAAATGAAAGGATGAAGGATGAAGGATGAAGGATGAAAAAGTTTTTTCTAGTTCCCCCGGTCCTCCGTGGGAACGTGCGGGTGCCAGGCCCACGCTTGCCCTGGTCATGTCGGCCTTCAGATACCAAAGAATCGACAGCAGGAAGAACAACATGGCCATCATATTCTTCCGTTGCGATATCCACGCCACAGACTCCACGTTCACAGGATGCACGGCGAAGATCAAAGCTGCCCAAAATGCCCCGGGAATAGACAACCTCCGCAAGATGATCCAAATCAACAGGGCCTCGGCGGCGTGTAGAATCAGGTTGGCGACGTGATAGCCGGCCGAGTTCATGCCCCACAGGCGCCACTCGATCCAGAGCGATGAATTTGTTACGGGCCAGTAGTCCTCGGCTTTGGCGGTGCACCAAAATTGGTAAAGGCCGTCCGGAGATCCGATACAAGCGTTTTTTGTCAGAAGCGCGT
>JBEKZY010000459.1:1834-3293 GCA_049509395.1 Thermoguttaceae bacterium
CCAATATGAATCCGCCGGTTACAGATGGAATGTAAGCCAATAAGACCGCAAGAACGATTATTGCTGCGCCTGCCAGAAGGCGATGGGGCAATGCTCCTGGGAGAGAAATGCCTGATCGGGCCGTGGAAGCTTGTTTAGCGGCTGATCTCTTGCGTTTGGACATGAGTAGTCTACCGGACGCCAAGACGTTAAAACCAAATAATCCAACTAACTCCCGATCTGGATATTATACGGTATTTTAGCAGGCACTGCTTGCAACATGCCGGCAGTGGCGCCCAACCCGAATAATTAGCTGTGACGAAATACTAGACTAGACGGCAACACAAATCTCAAATTGAAAATAGACGACGCTTTTGATGTGGAGTGGTGAGAAAAACAACCAAGCGTCCAAGGATCACAGGTTGCCTAAAAGGATAACAGGTTGGCTAAGCGGGTGTTAAAGAATTACTTCCCTTGCCGGGCACCGACCGAAGGTTGGTCGCGGGAGAGGGGCCGGGGGTGAGGGCCGGCTGCGGAGAAACTCCAAACCCATTCTTGCACAGCCGCTATGGTGCTAACGAATATTGCGATCCAGCGGCGGCCTGGCCTGCAAGTTTTGCGGTATCGCCAGGGCATCCTGGTAGTAAAGCGTGGCTTCCTCCGATACCAATCGGGAACCGAGCGCCTTGCAGTGCATTTCGGCGCGGAAGATGTGATTGCCGGGAGTATCGGCGCGTGCCCGGATTTTAAGCACCGTTTCCGCCCCGGGGGCCAGTGTGGGGATGGGCATAAAGACTACCTGCCCCGGTCCGATTCGGTTTGCGCCGCCTTCGGCGCCGATCGGTTCGATACCCCTGGAAAAGTAGCCGATTACCTCGACCCCTTCGGCATCTTTTGTCCCCCGATTGCGCACTCTGATTTCGTAAACGGTGTCTTCGCCGACCGGCACGGGACCGCCGGGATCTTTCACCTCGATCGCTAAATTAGCGGCCGATTCGACCTGGGTTATGGCAAAAGCCGAGGCGATCAAATCGTCTTCGGCGCTCGCGGCGACTTCCACCCGGCTGACGCCCGCTGTATTTGGAACGCACTTGATCGCGAAGGTTTGGACGGATTCGGGATTGACGCTCTCGGCGGTCCAATGCAGTTTATTGCCGCTGCTTTCGCTGCGCGCGCCTTCTATGCCGCCTAGATATTTTAGTCCCGCCGGAAGCGTAGCGGTGAAATTAACATTTTTGGCCGGGGCGTTGCCGGGGTTCCCCAGGCGCACGACATAAGTCGCAGTCGTGCCCACAAACTGCAACTTCGGCCCTTCCACGCCGATTTCCAATCCCGCCCGGCGAACTAGAACCTTCTCGCTCAATTCCGCGTGTATGCCCGCATCGCCCTTGGCCTCGACTTGGATTTCGAGCTTTCCCGATTGGCGCGCCGTGAGTTCCACCTCGATCATTTTGTCCTCTCCGGCGGGCAAAAGGCCCAG
>JBEKZY010000046.1:0-21525 GCA_049509395.1 Thermoguttaceae bacterium
AGTCGTACCTTTGCGGCGGATGATCTTGTTGTCGGAAGCCTTTGAAAAGTGGGATTAATAATTGATGGAAAAGCAGGTTATCTCAAAAAAGCGAGTCGCCGATCATGGCGAGGTGTTGACAGGAAAGCGTGAGGTCAACGCCATGCTTGATCTGGTGAAGCAGGAAACAGAGAGGATCGATTCCCGGTTTCTTGAACCTGCCTGCGGCACCGGTAATTTCCTGGCGGAAATCTTGGAGCGTAAACTGCGCGTTGTTGCAAGGCGTTACCGCAAGAGTCAGTTGGAATACGAGCGGAATGCCGTTCTTGCCGTATCCTCTCTCTATGGCATCGATATTCTGCAAGATAATGTCCTGGAATGCCGCAAACGTCTTTTTGCTATCTTCGACCGCAAATACAACAGCCTTTTCAAAGAGGAATGCCTTAATACGATTCAATACATCCTTCAGCGCAACATCATCTGGGGCGATGCCCTGACCTTGAAAACCGTAGGCGAAAATCCGCAGCCGATTATCTTTTCCGAATGGTCGCCGGTCAACGGCAGCATGATAAAACGCAGGGATTTTGCTTTCCATGAATTGTTTGACAATGCAAAATATAGAGAAACACCGCTTTTTTCAGATCGCGGGGACAAGGTTTTTCTTCCTGAACCGGTAAAGGAGTTTCCCTTAACTCATTATCTGAGGCTCGCGGATGTTGAACAGCCATAATTACAACCCCGATGTGCTGACCTGTCTCGCTAATCTGAGCAACGACGAGGTCTTCACGCCGCCGCAAATGGTCAACCAGATTCTGGACTTGTTGCCCAAGGAAATCTGGAGCGATAAGAATGCCAGATTCCTCGATCCATTCTGCAAGACCGGCGTTTTCCTGCGGGAGATCGCCAAACGGCTCATGGTGGGATTGGCGAAGCAGATCCCCAACGAGCAGAAACGCGCGAACCACATTTTCCAAAACCAGATCTTCGGCGTTGCCATCACGGAACTGACGGCCTTGCTGTCCCGCCGGTCGGTGTACTGCTCCAAGAAAGCCAATGGCAAGTATTCTCTGTGTGAAACCTTCGACAATGAGCAGGGCAATATCCGATTCAAGCGCGTCAACCATACTTGGGAAAATGGACGATGCGCTTTCTGCGGTGCAAGTGAGGAAGCCTATGCCCGTGGCGAGGAGCTGGAAACTCACGCCTACCAATTCATCCACGCCGAAAAGCCAGAGGAGATATTCAACATGAAATTCGATGTCATCATCGGCAATCCGCCGTATCAATTGAACGATGGAGGATTCGGGAAAAGTGCAAATCCGATTTATCACCTGTTCGTTGAGCAGTCAAAGAAACTCAACCCCCGTTATCTTACGATGATTATTCCATCTCGCTGGTTCGCCGGTGGCAAGGGGCTGGACGAGTTCCGTGAGTCGATGCTCGCCGACGATCGCCTGCGCTCAATTGACGACTATCTCAGCGCGTCGGACGTCTTCCCAGGCGTGGGTCTCAAGGGCGGCGTTTGCTACTTCCTCTGGGACCGGGATAATACCGGGCCCTGCCAAGTCACCACTCATTTCAAGGACTGGCCTGTCTCGACCGCTAGTCGTCCGCTTCTTGAAAAGGGCGTTGACGTGTTCATCCGTTTCAATGAAGGCCTGTCGATCCTCAAGAAGGTCGTTGCTGTCGAGAGCGGACAAACCAATTCGCTTTCGCTGCCTGAAAGCAAGCGTTTCGACCGGTTGGTCAGTTCCAGAAAGCCGTTCGGGCTAGATACAACATTCAAGGGCAAGGTTGCTAAGGGTGCCGGTGATGTAATGGTCTATCAGAAAGGCGGCACGGGATACGTCCCGAGAAGCTCGATTTCTACTGGTGCTCACCTCATCGATAAGTGGAAGGTTTTCACAGGCAGGGCTGCTCCCGGGACCGGCAACAAGGACACCTACCCGCACAGGGTCATCAGCACGCCTTTCCTCGGAGAGCCGGACACTATTTCTTCGGAGACCTATCTCTGCATTGGCCCGTTCGACTCCGAGAGAAAAGCTGAAAGCGTCTTGTCCTACCTCTCCTGTCGGCTGACTCGCTTCCTGATTCTTCTGCATAAGCCATCACAAGACACAACGCGCAAGGTCTACTCCTTCGTGCCAACCCAGAAGTGGACGAGGCGTTGGACAGACGAGAAACTCTACGCGAAATATGGCATCTCCGCTAGCGAGATCGCCTTCGTCGAGTCCGTTGTCCGCCCGATGGAGGCTGAAGATGAGTAAAGAATTTTTCCCGCCGCGTCCCGATTCGCGTCCGACCATCTACGCCTACCAAGACACGAATCCGCAATACCGGGGCTTGCTCAAAATCGGCTACACGACGGTGGATGCGCAGACGCGGGTGGCGCAGCAGTATCCGACGTTGAAGCCCGGCAAACCGCCCTACCGGATCGTTCTTGAAGATTCTGCGATGCGCAATGACGGCACAACCTTCACCGATCACGATGTTCACCGGCATTTGCGACATGCCGGCATCCCAAATCCCGAAGGCGAGTGGTTCAAGTGTGCGGAGAAAGAGATCAAGGCGGCGATCATCGCGCTCAAGACCGGCGAGTTGAACGAGGCCAACCGGGATCTTGATTTCAAGATGCGGCCGGAACAGGCGGCGGCGGTGGGGAAAACCGCCGACTATTTCAAGAGTTTCGGAAAAGAAAACTCGGGCAAGCCGCCGCACTTCCTGTGGAACGCGAAAATGCGGTTCGGCAAGACGTTTACCGCCTATCAGCTTGCCAAGAAAATGGGCTGGCGCAAAGTGCTGGTGCTTACCTTCAAGCCGGCGGTGCAGAATGCCTGGGAAGAAGATTTGAAACGCCACATTGATTTCAAGGGCTGGCAGTTTATTTCGCCGGGCGGCTTGTCGTATGAGGATGCGGATAAGAAGAAGCCGTTCGTGTGCTTCGGGTCTTTTCAGGATTATCTGGGCAAAAACAAAAGCACGGGAGGGATTAAGACCAAAAACGAATGGGTTCATGCAACCAATTGGGATTGCGTGATTCTCGACGAATATCACTACGGAGCATGGCGAGAGAACGCGAAGGAGCTTTTTGAGGCGGAAGACAAGAAGGAAATCGCGTTCGGGGAAGGCGAAGGGATTGAGGATTTCGACGAAGAGATTATGCCGATCACGACGGGCGGCTATCTGTATCTCTCCGGCACACCGTTTCGGGCCATCGCATCAGGTGAGTTTATCGAGGAGCAGATTTTCAATTGGACCTACTCGGATGAACAGCGGGCCAAGCAGGATTGGGAAGGCGCGGACAACCCTTACGCCGCACTGCCCCGCATGGTGTTGTTGACCTATCAACTGCCCGATTCGATCCGCGAAATCGCCATGCAGGGCGAGTTCAACGAGTTCGATCTGAATGTCTTCTTTTCCGCTTCGGGTATTGGGGATAAAGCGAAGTTCGCCTATCAGGATCAGGTACAGAAGTGGCTCTCGTTGATCCGGGGCGGATTTCTGGAAACCACTATCGACAATCTGAAACTGGGCGCAAAAAAACCGCCGATGCCTTACTCGGACTTTCGCCTGCTGAATGTCTTGTCGCATACCTTCTGGTTCCTGCCCAGCGTCGCTTCTTGTCATGCCATGCGCAACCTTATAGAGCAGAAGCAAAACAAGTTTTATCACGATTATCGTGTGATTGTGGCCGCTGGTAGTGACGCTGGGATTGGTGTCGCAGCGTTGCCGCCCATAAAGGAGGCAATGGACGAGCCTCTGAACACGAAGACGATCACCCTTTCCTGCGGGAAACTGACCAACGGGGTTACGGTAAGACCATGGACCGGCATTCTCATGCTGCGCAATTCGTCTAGTCCCGAAACGTATTTCCAGGCCGCATTCCGCGTGCAATCCCCCTGGACCGTCAATAATCCGGACAATACCTCGCCGAACAAGGAGCAGATCATCAAAGAGGAATGCTATGTTTTTGACTTTGCGCCGGACCGGGCTTTGCGGCAGATCGCCGATTACAGTTGCCGCCTGAACGTCAATGAGTCAAACCCGGAGAAAAAAGTGGAGGAGTTCATCAGTTTCCTGCCCGTACTTGCCTATGACGGCAGTTCCATGAAACAGATCGACGCGGCCGGCATTCTGGATATGGCGATGAGTGGGACAACTGCAACACTATTGGCGCGTCGCTGGGAAAGCGCCTTACTGGTGAATGTGGACAACGCCACTTTGCAACGGCTTATGAGCAACAAAGAAGCTATGGATGCTCTTATGAGCATTGAAGGCTTTCGTAACCTAAATCAAGAAATCGAGACAATCATCAACAAATCGGAAGCCGTTAAGAAGGCGAGGAAAGAAGCCAATGACGAAGAGTTATCGGCAAAGGAAAAAAAGAAGCTGACCGAGGAGGAAAAGGAATACAAGAGTCTGCGGAAGCAGATTCAGGAAAAGCTAATCAAGTTTGCCACGCGCGTGCCAATCTTCATGTATCTGACCGACTACCGGGAGCGGTGCTTGAAGGACGTGATAACGCAACTTGAGCCGGGATTATTCAAGAAAGTTACCGGCTTGAGCGTAAAAGACTTCGAGCTTCTTGTCAGCCTTGGGGTGTTTAATAGCGCGTTGATGAATGACGCGGTTTATAAGTTTAAGCGGTACGAGGATGCCAGTTTGACTTACACGGGTATAGACAAGCACGAAGGCGAAGATGTCGGCCTTTTTGACACCGTATTGAATCATAAGGAGTTTCAAGCAACGTTCGTTGATGCGGCCAAGGATAAGTGAAAAAGTCTGGGATTACTAATGATAATAAGTGGAAAGATCGGCTAACAAGTTGGGTACTACAGCCGGGTCCACTGGCTTTGTGCCAGCACCGAAGAGGGAAGTGATCGAGTAGAATGCAACATTTGGACGGCTAGCGGGCGATAGCTACGCTCCGGCCCGATCCGGCCACTAAAAACGGGCTAGGGTGACGGGCTGGCGCGAGGCCAGAAATCAGGTAGAACAGACCGGCGCGGATAGGGTCGCCCCCGAAAGCCGGAAACCTGACCGGCTGCCGCGCTGCTGTTTTTTTCAGGTGTCAGTTTTCAGGTGGTGACATGGCAAAAACAGGCGTTTCCCCGGCGGCTCATTCTGGCCTATCGCCAACCGCAGCGGCGCAAGTACGGCGGCTGGCCGAGAGTGTCACGCGGTATGGATGTTCTTGCTACTTGCACACGCCGACTGCTGTGAACGCCCTAAAAGGTACCGCACAGGCGATTCGGGAAGCATTCGAGTTAGGCGCGTTTCAGGACGGTCCCTACGCCCGTATCGGGGACAACATCCGGGCTGCCATCGTCGAGAACGACAGGACGATCGTCGTAGACGGCGGCATTGAGGTTCCTATGTGGGTTCCCCTGCTCTGGTTCGCTGTGCTTGATGTTGTGGCCAGGATAAACCCCAAGCTATTTCTCTCGCCCGACGTGCATTGCGGAGACCCCGATGAAGTTACGGAGCGGATGGCTAAGCCGTACCTGGAGCGCTGGAGCGTGGTAGCGGAAGAGAGCAGAAGGGAACCGCGGTACATGCCGGCTGTGATGCCCTCGCAGCGTTCCCCTGCGCTTTATCGCGAACAGAAATACCCGGTCATCATCCGGCCCGAATATTCGGACTTCCACACGATCGCCCGCGTTCTCACCGAAGAAGCGGATCGGATCGAGGCGGAAGTGGCGGTAAATAAGACCGCAGCCGTGGCGGCCCAGGCCAAGAACCGAGAGATGATGCTGCTGACGAAGGCCCAGAACATCTTCGGCTTCAAGTCGCCCAAGGCATTGACCTGCTTCCTTGACCGCCATCCCAACGTAGGGCAGGACAAGCCGCTTACGAAGGCAGGCAAACCCAATAAGCGGCGGCGGCAGATTGATGTCTTGGCACTGTGTGAGGCCATTTCCCGCGATGACGCCATTATGAGCGACCCGGCAAGAAGGGCGAAGATGGAAGCCCGGCTGAAAAAGGCCGAGTTGAACAAAAAACTGGAAGAAAGCGCCATGGCCTTCATTCATGGGTAAGACCAAGTAGCAATCTCCCTACTACTTCCCCACTACTTCCCTTCACCAAACAAAGAACCCCGGTTTTCTGCGGGGTTCTTTTCGTTTCTTGCCAGCGCGCAAAAATCCGTGGTTGCGCGTTTTGTAGACTAAGAAAATGACGCAAGAAAATCCCAAGCCACAGGACGACGACCAGCAGGTCCGGCAAGCGCTACGGCGATTTTTCGGAACCGTTGACGAGGCCCTACGCGCGGCAGAGGTCGCCCGAGAGGCCCGCGAAGAGTTGGAACGACTGACGGGAAAACAGTTGACGGAGGCACGGCAATGAAGTCCCCCAACGACCGCACAAGCGAAAGGCGGCAAACCATTTGATTGTTTTGGGCCGGGGCACGGTGCCAAACAGGGCTTACTATCCTTGTTTCCGGGATTCGACTTCCCGCCGGTCCACTAAAGGCCAAACGCCCAGCATAGGGCTGGGCGCTGTGCCGAACAAGACTTACTATCACAAGTGAGTATAGCAAATGTATGCGAGAAATCAAGCTCTTGGCGCTCTAACACCGGAATTACTGACCACGGCGGAAGCAGCGCGATTATGCGGTCTTGGCGAGCGGACTTTTTGGCGGCACGCTCATAGCGGCGCGGCCCCGGCCCCGGTGCGGATCGGCGGATCGACCAGATACCGACGTTCGGACTTATTGGAGTGGATCAAGAACCGATGCCCTCGTTGCGATGGAGGGCAAGGCCATGAATAAGTCAAACAAGGGCATCGACGTTGAGGCCCTAAAAAAACAGGCGGCCGGACGCTGGCCGGAAATTCTTTTGATTCTCGGCGGCATATCGGCTGATATTTTAGACGGCAAACATCATCCTTGCCCGCGGTGCGGCGGTATAGATCGGTTTCGGATGATTGACCAGGAGGCAGGCGCTTTGTTTTGCAACCAATGCTTTGCTGAAAAAAACGGGGATGGAATAGCGGCCTTACAATGGTTGACCGGGCAGGATTACAAAACGGTCATAAATAAATTATCCGAATTTCTCGGCAAGTCGTCGGCCAACGGTAGCGGCAGCAAAAAATCAAAGCCCAAAATAACAAAGCCTGTTTGCACTGATAAAGCATTGGTGAGTTATTACATCCGCACACTATCCAAGCAATATGGTAAAGGTGTTGCGCTTGCTGGAAAATGGAAATACAATGATGATTTTTACGTTTTGCGTTTCAATCTACCAACGCCAGATGGTGAGAAACAACGCAAAGAGTTTCGCCCAGCCGTTAAAGTTGGTAACGGCTGGATAGCTGGGTTTCCTGATTCGCCCAGGCCCTTGTATCGCAAGAAGGAAATCATCGACGCGACTGATATCGCCCTTGTCACGGTCCACGGCGGCGAGAAGGCGACCGATGCCGCGGCCACCTTGGGTTTGCTTGCCACAACCAACGCAGGCGGCGAAGCGGCAATCAATAAAACCGACTGGACGCCTCTTGCACGATATGTAATGGTTGTAATTATCATCGACAACGATCCCGCCGGAGAGAAATTCGGCCAAGCCGTTGCCGCGATTCTCAAAAAGCAAAATCCCGACCAGGTGGTCAAAATCATCCGACTGCCCAACCTGCCCGCTAAAGGCGATATTGTCGAATGGACTGCGGCCGGCGGAACCAAGGAAGAGTTTTTGAAGCTGGTAGATGCCGCGCCGGTTGTGACCGCCGAACAAATTGCGGAATGGTCAACCGATAAATCCACGAAAGATAAAAGCGGCACACCTACTATCGTCATCGGCACCGACGAAAAGCGCGTAGTCGATCAGGCCATAGCCGCTATGGCAACCCATGATGGAATATATCAGCGCGGCGGCGGTCTTGTGCATATCGTGACTGATTTGCAACCGCCAAGGGGAATTGCCCGGCCGAAAAATGCACCACGCATATCTAACATGCCGTTACCGCGATTGCGTGAAATTTTAGCCGAAAGCGCGACCTGGCAAAAAATAACCGATGACGGCCCCGAAAATATCCATCCGCCGGAATGGGCAACGAAAGAGGTTGCCGCACGCGGACAGTGGGCAGGAATCCGCCGTCTTGAAAACATCGTCGAAAGTCCGGTCCTACGTGCCGATGGTTCCGTCTTACAGACTGCCGGTTATGATCCATTAACGGGATTGATACTTTCGTCCGATGTTTCATTCCCGCCGATAACCGATAAGCCGAGCAAAGCCGACGCCGAGCAAGCGCGGGATTTACTTTTAGAACTGGTATCGGATTTTCCGTTTAAGGATGACATCCATAGTGCGGCGTGGCTGGCCACTGTTTTTACGCCGTTTGCCCGATATGCGATTGACGGCCCAGCACCACTATTTTTTATCGACGCCAACGTCCGGGGGTGCGGTAAATCGTTACTGGCCGACGCTACCGGAATTATAGCCACCGGCCGCCCAATGCCGCGCATGACCGTGCCCCGCGATGACGAAGAAATCCGAAAGCGGATAACGGCCGTGGCCATATCAGGTGAGCAAATAATTTTGCTGGATAATGTATCGGGGAATTTTGGAAGTCAATCACTTGATGCCGCACTAACGGCCCGAACATGGTCAGACCGAATTTTAGGTTCCAGTGAAATGGCGTCCAATCTTCCGCTCTACGTGACGTGGTTTGCAACCGGCAACAATGTCCAATTGCAAGCCGACACGGCCCGGCGGGTGTGTCATATTCGTTTAGAGTCGCCGGAAGAAAATCCAGAAGAGCGCGAGGGATTCGCCCACGCCGATCTACTGGCCTATGTTCGCGCCGAGCGGCCGAGCCTTGCGGCGGCGGCGGTTACGATCCTTGCCGCGTATTGGCAGGCTGATCGACCGGATATGAAAGGCAAGCCGTGGGGCAGTTATGAATCATGGTCGGCCCTGGTCCGCTCTGCCGTGG
The DNA here is from genome assembly GCA_049509395.1 of Thermoguttaceae bacterium. Lineage (GTDB taxonomy): Bacteria > Planctomycetota > Planctomycetia > Pirellulales > Thermoguttaceae > JBEKIK01. Next base: position 8,908 of record JBEKZY010000046.1, read on the forward strand.
TCTGGGTAGGTCTGCCTGATCCCGGGGAAACCCGTATGGAACTGCGCACCCAATCCGATAGAGAGGCCGTGGCGCTCAACCAATTATTGACGGGCTGGTCTGAAATTGACCCGGCCGGCCGAGGTCTTACTGTAGTCCAAGCCTTGCGAATAATAAACGATTTTCCCAGTGATTACGAATTGCTCCGTTCCGCACTTTGGGAATTATGCCCACCCAAAGACGGGAAAACATTAAACCCACGATCCATCGGAATGAAATTACACCACTTGCGCCACCGCGTCATGGGTGGCCGATGTTTCGACCGGCGAGATAGCGACCGGGGAGCGGTGTGGATGGTTATAAAGCCAGACACTACCGACACTACTGACACTAGCCATAACCTACGCACGCGCGCAGGTGCGCACGCGCACACCCGCGAGACCCCAGAGACGGCTAAGAATAGTGTCATTACTCCCTGTAGTGTCAGGGTTCAAGAGTCCTGCCAACACGCCAACGTGACCGAAACCCCAACAGCCGACGGATATATAAACCGGCAATGCCGCGACTGTGGCGAGTGGTTACACTGCCGAAAAGCAAAGGAACAAATTACATGAAACCAGTATCACCACTAAAAGCGATTCGGTTAAACTGCCTTGATTGTTCGGGTGGCTCTGCCAATGAGGTTAAACTCTGCCCGGTTGTCGATTGCCAGTTGTTCCCTTTCCGGTTTGGAAAAAACCCGTATCGGAAACCAATGTCGGAAGAAAGGCGGCAGAAATGCCGAGAACGACTCCAAAATCGACGCCAAGCAATCCGGCCCCGATAAATACAAGGGAGAAAATCGAGGTTGAGGGTTTTTGGTGTTTTGAGTCAAGACGACCGACGGAAACACAACAGCGTGGAAATAGTGCAGTTCGCTCGAAAAGTGGTGGGATATACTTGGCGGCGAACACTGTCAACAATGCGAACACGCAACCCTCGAAAGGGCGCTGCGGTTGGCGGATCGGGCAGCAAAGCTACGGCAACAGACTGCAAGATTGCAAAAATCAAAAGGGGTGGGTTGACAATATCGCAAGTAAGGTGTAGAATCAAGACGATGAAAACAAAAACCCTCACGTTTACCGACCAATTACGGCAGATTGTCGAAAACTCCGGCATGAGCCGATACCAGTTGTCTAAAGAAGTCGGGATTGATGAATCCACGCTATCCCGATTCGTCCACGGGGAGCGTTGTTTGTCCGAAAAAAACCTGGACAAGTTGGGCGAATACTTGCGGCTGCGGATCGTGGCCGACAAACCCGAGAGCAAGGCGAAGAAAGGCAGATAGATCATGGCGAGTATCAGCACAGATAAAAAGGGCCTGCGGCGGATTCTATTTGTTGGTGCCGATGGAAAACGACAAGCTATTCGACTCGGCCGAGTGCCAATCAAGGCGGCCCGAACGATCAAGGGGCACGTGGAGAACCTGGCGGCGGCTGCGCTGGCGGGGAACGCACCCGATCCCGATACATCGGCATGGGTGGGCAGCCGGGATAGTGTGCTATACGACAAGCTGGCGGCGGTTGGGTTGGTTTCGCCTCGCGAATCCAAGCCCGAAACGAAAGCAGTCGCGCTGGGCGACTTCCTCAAGCAGTACATCGACAACCGAGTGGATGTGAAGTCGGGCACCCGCATCAATTTGAACCAAGCGCGGGATCAGTTGTTGCGATTCTTTGGCGAGGACAAACCCCTTTCGGTAATCAACCCCGGCGATGCTGACGATTTCCGGCTTGACCTAATGGGCCGACTGGCCGAAAACACGGCGCGGCGGTTTTGCGGCCGGGCCAAGCAATTCTTCCGGGCAGCGGTCCGCAAGAGGATCATCAAGGAAAATCCTTTTGGAGATATGAAGCAATGCAGCGTAAAGGGCAACCCGAGCCGATTCTATTTCATCACCCGCGAAGAGGCCGATAAGGTTTTGGCGGCTTGCCCCGATGCACAATGGCGGCTGTTATTCGCCCTGAGCCGTTTCGGCGGTTTGCGGTGCCCGTCGGAACATTGCGGCCTGCGGTGGGGAGACGTGGATTGGGAACGCAGCCGGATCTTCGTCCGCTCGCCCAAGACCGAATCGCATGAAGGGGGCGAGAGCCGATGGATTCCGATTTTCCCCGAAATCCGCCCTTTCTTGGAAGAGGCATGGGAGCAAGCTGAGCCGGGGACTGAGTTTGTTATCACTCGTTGCCGAGACAGCAACACCAATCTGCGGACCCAGTTGCAACGGATCATCCGCCGGGCAGGGCTGACCTCCTGGCCGAAGCTTTGGCAAAATCTTCGCTCCACTCGTGAGACAGAACTGGCCGAAAGCTTCCCAATCCATGTTGTTTGCGCCTGGATCGGCAATTCCCAAAAGGTTGCAGCGAAACATTACCTCCAAGTAAGGGACACTGATTTTGAGAAGGCATCGACCCTTCTGGAAGGCGGCGCAAAATCCGGCGCACTCTCGGCAGATAAGACGGCGCATAATCAGGCGCAGCCGATTTCCGCCGATTCTCGCCGATCATCCCAAGAAAAGCATAAAGCCCTGGAAAACCAAGGCTTTGTGCTTGCATCGGCCAAACTTGGCGAAGGTTGGCAAGATAGGAAGGTGACCCCGACGGGATTCGAACCCGTGTTGCAGGCGTGAAAGGCCTGTGTCCTAGGCCTCTAGACGACGGGGCCGGTTCTAGGGCGATAAACTGGCAGGACCCGTTTGTATACCTTGGTGCCAAGGCATCCGTCAAGGGGGTTTTAGAAGCCCGCTTAGGTGAATGGCCGGACCCCTCCGCATTTTTTCTAGTGGCCCCTGACTCATGTTAGGTATGACAGAATGGCAGATTATGCACACATTACAAATGCAAGAGCAATGTGCAAAAAAATAAATGCATGCGTAGAGTATCAGATTCGTTTGATGAAAACGAAACATTGCGAAAGCTTGGAGAAAAGGATGCAAAGCGGAAGAGGCTTACCGACAAGCGCCCACATACAGGCAGAAGAGTCTTTATGGGTTGCTGCTTGTTCCGGTTGTGTCGGCTTTATCAGCCGATTTGTTCCCCGCGGCGAGTTCGTTGCGATGAATCGCATCGAAGACCTCGCGCCGGTGCACCGGGACTTCCTTTGGGGCCTCAACCCCAAGTCGGACCTTATCTCCACGAATTTCGACGACCACGATAGTAATGTCATCGTTGATGACAATACTTTCGTTTTTCTTACGCGATAGCACTAACATGGTACGTTCCTTCGCCAGTTAATCCTTTGTGCCCCCCCCAAAACGTGCACATAAATGGCGTCTGCATTAATAGACTGCCATCAATGTACGATACGCCTTATTTAAGGGAAGTCAAGCGAATGGCGGGCCAGTTTACGCAATTTTTTCAGGTGTTTTTTGACAAAATAACATGCTGCTGATCTATTCGTTTATACCATCCATTTCGGTACAGATTACCCAGGTTAAGATAATAAAGGATATGATAATTCATAACATATTGCTATATAATATGTTACATCGTATAAGATTTGCCCGACGAGTGGCAATCTTTAGCTGAAATTGTACAATTAGTAATCTAATATCTTCTCAGTTTTGCCGGTAAAAAAATCACTCCTGTACCAGCCTTATGGGTTATCGATAGTTAATTAACTGGACAGTTTTTTGCTATTTAGAGAAATCTGCCTTTTATGTAAGGTCTGCTTGCCGCTGTACTCCCATCCCCTATAATCCATCTTTGTCGCCCGAAAAAGTTTTAGTTAGGCCAATTTAAAAAAATTAAGATCTTTATGCGATACTGGCTGAGAAACATCTATGAAGCAGTGATTACTGTGGCTGAGGCCCTGTGGGTTTCGATACGCTACTGGATACGAACTTATTATCCAATGCGGCGAACGTTCACCGAGCATTACGAATATCCCGAGTTGCCGCTTGTGGTAGCCCCGCGGTTTCGCGGTTTCCACCGTTTTGACCTGACCAGTTGCATTGCCTGCGAGCGGTGTGCAAGAGATTGCCCGCCGGGATGTATTTACATTGGCAAAGAGCGAAAGCCGCCGCGTAAGGGCTTTCAAATCACTAGTTTCACGGTTGATTACACAAAATGCCTGCTCTGCGGGATATGCACCGAATCGTGTCCTGTGGATTGCATTTTTTTAGGCTCGTCTTATGATTTGAGTTGTTTCAGCCGGGACGGTTGCGTTGTGGATTTTTCACGGTTGCCGCTGGAAGTGGCCTGGGGCCGGGCCGCGTTGAATCCCGCGGTTGTTGCCGCGTCCAAGATTATTGAAAAGCCCGTCCACGGCGGCCCAAATCAGTAAGTCAGATACAAGGGGCTAGCAGCCTGTTGAAAAAGTCGAATTTTGAGAATTTGGGTGCCACTGCTGGCTTGTCCAGCAGTGTTTTTCCAGGAGTGTATCCTATGCACTGCTGGACAAGCCAGCAGTGGCACCCTTTTTCAACGGGCTGCTAGGGGCTGGAGATTGGGGGGCTAGAGATTAGGGAAATGTTTAATGCTGTATAATGAATTTGTCTAAAGCCGCTAACCACTAATCACAAACCACTATCTACTAACCACTTTTCCCAATGACTCATAAACGTGCCAAGCGCCGGGAATTTTTCTCAATCGAGGAAGCCAATGCCATGCTTCCGCTGATTCGTGCGATTGTTGCCGACCTGACGGAACTTTCACGCGATGTTAATGATCGACGTCGGCGGCTTTCGTTCCTTCTTGCCGGCCGAAATCCCAACGACCATGATTTGTACCATGAAGAACTCGTTCAGATTGAACAAGAATTGGAAAAAGATACTCGCCGATTGCACGATTATCGGGAAGAACTCCGCGCCCTGGGAGTGGAGTCGGAAAACGGGCCGGAAGGTTTTGTTGATTTCCCGGCTTTTTCGGACGGGCGCAAGATTTATCTTTGTTGGAAACTCGGCGAAGACGAGGTGCTTTTCTGGCATGATCCTGACGGCGGCTGTACCCAGCGTCAAAATTTAACGGCCGAAAGCGTATCGGGTGGGATGCCCGGTGCGGATGCGGTTAGTTAAATACTGTAGACACCCCAAACCGTTAATCTAGCATATATAGTCATACCTCTAATGGTGCAGGCTTGCAAAAGATTACGCATATTCTAAAATAATCACCTTCTTAACAGACTATTTCCCAAGAAGGTGGAGCCTGCACACCCTGATGACGCCTACCGCCATTGTTGCCTACCTGACGCTTTTTATCATGGTGGGCGTAATATTTTTGATCGTGGCATTGCTGCTGGGCAGGTTGTTTCGGCCTGTATCGCCCACGGAGGAAAAGTCGCAGGCCTACGAATGCGGCGAGCCGCCGGTGGGTTCCAGTTTTGTTCAATTCGACTTGCGGTTTTACGTAGTGGCTTTGCTGTTTCTTGTTTTCGAGGTCGAATTAGCATTTTTCTTTCCTCCGGCTGTGGTCTTCGGCAAACTTACTCAAATTCTCAGTCACACAACGGGCCAAAGCTCTCCGGCGGACAAAACCGCACAAGCGTCCGGTGAAAACGAACCTTCTCCGGCTGTGCTGGAAAAATATCAAGAACTCGGCATTCACCGTCTTATGCCTGCGTCTATCACGGAATTGGAATCCCAGACCCGGACCTTGGCTGCCGCGGCAATGATCGACATGGGCGTGTTCTTTGTCGTGCTGCTGGTCGGTTTTGCGTACTTGTGGAAACGGGGCGACCTGGACTGGGTGCGGGCCATAAAAGAAAGGGAGATTAAGCCTAAGTTTTGATTTTTGATCGCATTTTGCAGATATGTTTTTTATTGCAAATTGACAATTGCAAAATGCAAATTGCAAATTGAACAACCAAAATCACTTGAGCGATTTATTGCTTTACTCCGTATTTTGTGCTCTTAATTGAAACCGTGAACTGAAAACTGATTACCGAGAACCGATAGCTGAAAGCTGATAGCTGACAGCTTCCAACCGATGAAGATAAACGACGTATACGATCGATTGCAGCCGGCGTTCCAGCAATGGCTGGTCGGCAGCAACTTTGAGGCGCTTGATCCCTGGATTGAAATCAAGGCGGAAGGGCTGCCCGAGATCGCCGCGTTTTTACGCGACGAGCCGGAATTGCGTTTCGACATGTTGCACTGCATAACGGCGGTCGATTATATCGAACCCGACGCCAAAAAAGCGGCCCAGGTCGAGTGGCAGCCGCACGTCGAATTGATTTATCACCTTTCGAGCATGGCGCATCGTCATCGCCTGGTGTTAAAAATCAGCCTGCCCCGCTGGCTCGGCGACATCGAGGGCCAATTGCCCGAGGTCCAAAGCGTTAGCCACGTGTGGCGCACGGCCGAGTGGCACGAACGCGAGGTGTACGATTTGATGGGAGTGAATTTCCCGGGCAATGCCGATTTGCGGCGGATACTCTGCCCCGAGGATTGGGTCGGGCACCCCTTGCGCAAAGACTATCAAATGCCGGCCGAGTATCATGGGGTTCGATCGAGGTAAAGCCATGCAAAGCCAGCGCGATACAACCCAAGTGATGGAATTCGATCTGCGGACCGATGACATGATCATCAACATGGGGCCGCAGCATCCCAGCACCCACGGCGTGTTGCGCGTGGCCCTTCGGACCGACGGCGAACTGGTCTCCGAGGCCGTTCCGCACATCGGTTACTTGCACCGCTGCGCGGAAAAAATCGGCGAAAAACTTACGCCCCGGCAGTTCCTGCCTTACACCGATCGGCTGGATTACCTGGCCGGCGTGAACATGAATCTGGGCTGGGCCTTGGCGGTCGAGAAGCTGATGGGCCTGGAAGTGACCGAGAAGTGCCGGCACGTGCGGGTAATGGCCTGCGAACTGAGCCGCATTGCAAGCCATTTGGTGGCGGCGGGCTGTTATGGCTTGGATCTGGGCAGTTTTACCCCGTTCATGTGGACCTTCCGCGAACGAGAATTGATCCTCAACCTGTTTGAAGAACTTTGCGGGGCGCGGCTGACATACAGTTACATCACCGTGGGCGGCGTGACGGCCGACCTTCCGCCCGGCTGGCTGAAAAAATGCGCGGCCTTCCTCGACCAGTTCGAGCCGGTGATCGACGAATTGCACACGGTGCTGACGAGCCAAGCCATTTTCATCCGTCGCACGGCGGGCATCGGCGTGCTCTCGCCGGAGTTGGCCGTCAATTACGGGTGCACCGGTCCGGTGCTTCGCGGCAGCGGAGTCGATTGGGACCTGAGGCGCGACGGCGAAGCGGTCTATAAACGGATGTACGAAGATTACAAGTTCGAGGTGATCGCCCAAGTCGATGGAAAATATCCGCAAGATCAGCCTTATCCGCCCGTGCCGGCCGAGGCCGTGTTGGGCGATTGCTGGCACCGGTTTTACGTGCGCATGCTCGAGGTGGTGCAATCCATGCGATTGATCCGGCAGGGGATGGAGAAATATTCCCAAGCGAAAGGCGACGTCGGAGAAATTATTCCGCTGAAAAAGAAACTGCCCAAGGGCGAGGCCTATTTGGAAACCGAGGCCCCCAAGGGACAGATGGGATTCATGGTCATAAGCGACGGCACGGCGATTCCATGGCGCGTGCGGATCCGCAGCAGCAGTTTCTGCCATACGGCCGTATTGCCCGAACTCTGCCGCGGCGTATTGATCGCCGACATCCCGGCCATCGTGGGCTCTATGGACCTGGTGCTGGGAGAAATTGATAGGTAAGGATGAGGGATGAAGGATGAAGGATGAATTTTAATAATGATCAGCTATCAGCAATCAGCACTCAGCCGCAACACTTTCTTAGGCTGAAGGCTGATTGCTGATAGCTTTGTGAGAACTGAAAACTGATTACTGACAACAGAAAACTTTAATGGCCGAATATTTTGCACAATACGTATCGCCTTGGATCGCCTACTCGGTCGTCGGCCTGGTGGAATGCGGTTTGCTGTTGGCGTTGGTCATGGTTTCGGTGGCGGTTTTTACCTGGATGGAGCGGAAGGTTTCGGCGCGGATTCAAGATCGGCTGGGCCCGACGCGCGTGGGCGGGCGGTTCGGATGGCTGCAACCGGTGGCCGACGGCATTAAACTATTCTGCAAGGAAGACCTCATACCAGCCGCCGCCGACCGGATGCTATTTCGCGCCGCGCCGTACATCAGTTTCGTCACCATGTTCGGCGTGTTTACGGCCTTGCCCTGGGCCAACGGCTGGGTGCCTATCCGCTTGGATGCGGCCGTGTTTTTCATTATCGCCGTATCGGGATTGGAAATTTTCGGCGTGATTTTGGGCGGATACGCCTCGGGCTCGAAATGGTCACTGTACGGCTCGATGCGCGAAGCGGCACAGGTCATTAGTTACGAAATTCCCATGGGCCTTTGCGTGGTCGTGCCGGTATTGATCGCCGGCACCATGGACCTGGTTGCAATCGGCAACGATCAATCGGGCTGGTTCTGGAACTGGTATCTGTTCCACGACCCATTCACGTTTGTGACGTTTTGGATATATATGACATGCGCGGTGGCGCATACTAATCGGGCGCCGTTCGACCTGCCCGAGGCCGAAAGCGAATTGGTGGCCGGGTTCATGACCGAGTATTCCGGGTTCCGCTGGGCGGCGTTTTTCATGGCCGAGTACGGGGCCATGCTGGCCATAAGCGCACTGGCCGCCATTTTGTTCCTCGGCGGCTGGAACGGACCGATCCCCATTGCCACACTGCTGCATCTGACACCTGAAACAGGCAATGCCCTCGCCAAACTGCTTCATCTGGAGCCTGAAATAGGCGTTATTATCGTAACCACAATCGCCAATTTGCTGGGCCTGTGCAATATGCTCATCAAGGCCTATGCCGGGGTGACGTTCATGATGTGCCTGCGCTGGACGCTGCCCCGCTTGCGCATCGACCAGGTGATGACAACCTGCTTGAAATATTGTTTGCCTTTGGTTTCGGCGATGCTGGCCGGGGCAATGCTGTGGACGTTTGTGTTTCCCGGCGGCGTGGTGCGAAAAATCATGCCGACATCAATCGCACAAGTGAAAATTAACGATCAACTAAACAAGAAAAAATAAAAAATATTTATTAAGGATTGGAAAACTAATATCGCATAAAATAGCCGGCAGCTAACAGCCACCGGCAGGAAATCGCTTATTCCGGCGGTCGTTGACCGCCGGCTAGTGATTTTTTAATTTGAAACTCAATAAACGTAAGATACTAGGCACGGATTATGGAAGCGATTAACTGGCAAAGCTTCTTCTTTCTGTTTTTCGCCGTCATTGCCTGCGCGTTTGCCGTGGCAGTGGTGATGACGGGAAATATCGTGCGCATGGCCGCTTACTTGGTGGTATCGCTGGGCGCGGTGGCGGGCTTGTTTTTTCTGGCCGGGGCCGATTTCCTCGGCGCGGTGCAGTTGATGGTATATGTCGGCGGAACCATGGTCCTCTTGGTCTTCGGCGTGATGCTTACCGCGCGCGGGCCGTTCGTGTCCATGAAAACCGGCGGCGGCCAGTGGATTTTGGCCACCATCCTGGCCATTATCTTGTTGGCCATACTTTTACAAACGTCGTTAAGCGTGGGCGATTGGTCCGCGGCCAAAACGGCTCCGCCAATACCTGCACCCGATCTTTCGCCCACATCTGCCCGGCTGGGCATGGGACTTTTGGGCGTTCGCACGGATCAATTGGAAAATCCCGATCCGATCGCCCGGCGCGGAATGTCGGGTTACGTGCTGGTATTTGAAATTATTTCGGTCCACTTATTGGTCGTGCTCATAGGCGCGGCATATTTGGCCCGGGCAAAACGGAGAGTGGAATGAAAATACATGCTCTGTTCCAACGCCGGAGCGTGGGAACAAGATAAAATTTTATGACAAATCACCAAAAAGCTCGCTCCCCGACCAACCATCGGTCGGTGCCCGGTCGCGGCTAAACTTACTGAACCCTGAACCCTGAACCTTAAACATTTAAATGAACCTGCTCACGCAACCCATCGGACTGACGCATTACCTGGTGGTCAGCGCTATCCTGTTTGTCTGCGGGATAATTTGCATGGCCACCAAGCGCAACGCCTTGGGCGTGCTGATGGGGATCGAACTGATTTTAAACGCGGCGAACTTGAACTTCATCGCCTTTGGCAGCCCGTTCTTGACGGGCGATAGCGGCCTGGGCCTTGACGGGCAATTGATCGCCATGTTCGTTATCGTCCTGGCCGCCGCCGAGGCCGCCGTGGCACTGGCTATTGCACTGAATTATTACTATACGCATGCCACGATCGACGTGGATAAAGCGAATGAACTTAAAGGATGAGGGATGAGAGATAAGCGATGAGGGTGAGGGATGAATGAAACCGCTTGCGGTTTCGCGATGAAAACTGATCACTGATAACTGTAAACTGTGAACTAATAAATCCATGGATCTCAACCAAACACTGCCGATGCTTATGGGACTGGCCTGGCTGCTGCCGCTGGTCTCGTTTGCGCTCATTGTGCTGTTCGGACCGCGCATGGGCAAGGCAGGTCACTGCGCCGCGTATTTGGCTACTCTGGCGATTATCGCCGCCTTCGTACTTTCGGCTTCGGCGTTGGTGTTGTGGTTAATGCAATATCCGTTGACCGGGGCCGCTCATGGACCGGGCGCCCATGGCGGGGCAATGCCTCTGCCAGTGCCGGCCATTTCCGGCGATTGGTACGCCTTGGCCGTGTTCGGATCGCTGCGGGTGACGATCGGTTATTACATCGACGCCCTGACCATCGCCATGTTTTGCATGGTCACGCTGGTGGCATCCTGCATCCATGTTTATTCGTTCGGGTACATGCACGAAGAATTGCACGACGTGACCGATACGCTGGTCACGCTATCCAACGGCGAACCCCTGCACCGCCGCGGCCGTTATTGCCGCTTTTTCCAATATCTATCCCTGTTTTGTTTCAGCATGTTGGGATTGGTGATCGCCGGCAATTTGGCTATGGTGTTCGTGTTTTGGGAACTGGTGGGCATCTGCTCTTACTTGCTGATCGGATTCTACCACGAGCGCAAAAGCGCGTCGAATGCGGGGAATAAGGCGTTTATCGTCAATCGCGTGGGCGATTTCGGCATGCTGATTGGGCTGGCGGCAGTGTGGGCCGGCATGGGAACATTTTCCTTTTCGGATTATAAAACCACCGATGCCGCCGGAAACGCCCGAACCATGCCCGGCATCTTCAGCCAGGTCCGTCCGGAAAATAATCAATATGCCATACAAGTGCCGGATGGGATGGTAAAACTGGCCGCACAAAAAGAAATTGAAGAGCAAAAGCTTTCCGATTCAGCCATTAGCAAGAAAATCAACGGCTGGCGGCAACAGGGTTACGGATATTGGCTGTTGGTCATAGGCGGTTTGGGAATTTTTTGCGGTTGCGTGGGCAAGAGCGCGCAGTTCCCCTTGCACGTGTGGCTGCCCGACGCCATGGAAGGCCCCACGCCGGTTAGCGCGCTTATCCACGCCGCCACGATGGTCGCCGCCGGCGTGTACATGGTGGGCCGGTGTTATCCGCTGTTTACGCCCGAGGTGCTGCTGGTTATCGCCATTATCGGCTGCATTACTTTGTTTTTAGCGGCCACTATGGCGCTGACCGCCACGGACATCAAGCGCGTGCTGGCCTATTCCACCGTGAGTCAACTGGGCTATATGATGTTTGCCTTGGGCGTGGGCGGGTGGCTGTCGGGCGTGTTCCATTTGTTCACGCACGCCTTTTTCAAATCGCTTCTGTTCCTTTGTTCCGGCTCGGTGATTCATGCCACAGGGACCAACGAAATGCCGCGGATGGGCGGCCTATTGAAGAAAATGCCATACACGGCCTGGACCATGCTGGCGGGCTGCCTGGCCATATCCGGGGCGGGCGTGCCCACGGTCATCGGCATGAGCGGATATTATTCGAAAGATTACATCATCGCCCAGGCCCTGGTCTTTAAAACGGCCAATCCCATGTTTTCCTGGCTGTTTTACATAGCCGTGGCCGCGGCGGGCATGACGGCCTTTTATATGTGCCGCCTGTGGTTCATGACCTTTACGGGCAAGCCCCGCGACGAGCATATTTACGAGCACGCCCACGAGTCGCCGCCGACGATGACCGTGCCCCTGGTTATACTTGCCGGACTGAGCATCGTGGCCGGCTGGAATCTTTTAGCTACAAATTATGGATTGGAACCGCTGCTGAACCAGGCCATTCCGGCGGGAATTTCGCAAGGCAGCGCGGCCGGTTGGATCTGGCCTCACGTTACGGTGCCGCCGGAACACATATATAACCCGCAGATGGAAGAAGTGCATTTTACCGCCTCGATGCTCGCCTTTGCCATGGCCTTGACGGGTTTTATTCTAGCAACGGCGTTTTACGGCGTGCAATCGCTGGACCCCAACGACGCCCGGCGAACGTTCGCCCCTTTTTACAGCTTGTTCTATCACAAGTGGTGGTTCGATGAATTATATCAATTCCTTTTTGTCCGGCCGGTGCTGCGCGTTTCGGGCTGGGTGGCCGCCTGCGATAAGAATGTCATCGATTGGATAGCCGATCACCTGGCCATGACCGTCATGGCCTGCTCGCGTTTGGACAATTGGATCGATCGGATATTTGTAGATCGGCTTATCGATCTGGCGGCCGGGGGCATATACGCCGTGGGCATTTGGTTGCGGCGAA
>JBEKZY010000460.1:0-2636 GCA_049509395.1 Thermoguttaceae bacterium
TGTAAACAACGGTTGAAAACCGTGGCGCGTGTGGGTTGAAAAGTGTAGCGCTCAGGATGAAAGATGGTTCTATTGTAACTCCGATGTTAAGGGAAAGAAAGTAGTCTACCCTGACCTAGGTCAGGGCCGGTTGCAATGGTTAATTCTTTGGGGGCGGTTGTATTTCTTCAGGTGATTTTAGCAAGGATTCCGGCACACTTTCAGCAGGTTTTTGGCCAGAGGCTCGTTTACTGCCTGCACGGCGGCGGGCGTCTTTCAGGCGGTAACTTTCGCCGCTGGATTCCAGAATATGGCAACGATGCGTCAACCGATCGAGCACGGCGCCGGTCAGACGCTCGCTGCCGAGCACTTCCGGCCATTGTTCGAAGGGCAGGTTCGTGGTCACGATGATGCTGGTCCGTTCATAGGCCGTGCTTATCACGTCAAAGAGCAACTCCGAGCCAAGCTTGCTGGCCGGGACGTAGCCTAATTCGTCGAGTATCAAGAGGTCCAGTTTGGCGAGTTGATTTTTCATCCGCGCCAACTGGCGCTCCTCGCGGGCTTCCATGAGTTGAGTAATTAACTCGGTAACCCGCCAGAAGCGAACCTTTTTGCCTTGCTGGCACGCGGCGATCCCCAATACGATGGCTAAATGCGTTTTTCCCGTGCCGGGATTACCTACGAAGATCACCGACTCCCGTTTGTCAATATACTCGCCCCGCAGCAGTTCGCCGACGAGCACGCGGTTAATCGAGGGCTGGGCCTCGAATTTAAAATCCTCCAGCGTCTTGCTGTTGGGGAAACGGGCCGCCTTTAATCTTCGTTCGGCTGCCCGCTTTTCACGAGTAATAAGCTCCAACTCGCACAGTTGCAGCAGAAAGCCCAGGTGATCGACGTTTTCCGTGGCACACCGGGCGGCAATCTTCTCGCATTCGCCGTTAAAGGTCGGCAGCTTCAGCGCCTTGAGATGATGTTTCAACAGTACCGTGCTCTTGGTTTCAAGCTTCTTCATGGCAAACCTCCTCGTGTAGCAGGGTGTCGTAGATCACTAGCTTCGGTGGGGGAACTTCATGGCCTTGCAGGTGCGGATGGCCGTCTAGGCGAAAGTACTTGGCCGGCTGCTGGCGGCCGTCCTCAAGCAACAACCGGATCGCCTCCACGGTCAAGGCCCCGATCGCAAGCGCCCGATCCACCGCTTTGGACAGTTCTTTCAGTTCGCACGACTCCAAGAGCCGTAGCACCTTGATGAATTCGCGTCTGCCAGCCTGAGCGAGTTCGCCCTCCAGCCGCCGCCGTAAAACAGTGAACCCCTCGGGCAAGTCCCAGTCGTCAAAGGGTTTTCCGAAGTCTAATGCACCGGGTTTGCGTTCCAAAAGTGCCAAGTAATGCACTGGATCGTAATGCACGTTCTCCTTTTCCCAATCCCGAGGATGCTCGGCCACCACCTGATCCTGCACCACAAACCGCACCTTTTCGATGCCCCCGATCGCCATCACCGCATGATGGGCGTATTGCGTAGGCACAGAATAGTCATTGCGGTCGAAACGGACCAGCGACAATGAACTCGCCTGGCAAGGCTCCACACGCCGCGCTTCAAAGGGTCTTTCAGGCATGGGCAACATGGCGCGGCGATCTTCTTCCAAAAGCTCAGCTTTGATATCGGCCTTTCCCCGAAGCTTACGCTTTAGATCCTGGCGGCAGGACTCTGCCAACTGCTCATTAAAGACCTCGAAATCATCGAATGCCGGCAGGGGCACCATAAAGTTCCGCCGTGCGTAACCGACGAGGGTTTCGATGTGCCCCTTCTCGTTCGGCCGGCGAACCAGGCAGAAATGGTGCTCGAACAGGTAATGGCTCTTCAGGCGGAGGAATTCCGCCGTCAGCACGCTACCCCGTTTCTGAACAACCTTCGACACGGCGATTTTCGTGTTATCGTAGCTGATCCGCTTGGGCACGGCATCGAAGAACTCAAACGCCCGGCGATGCCCTGCCTGAAACGTCTCCGTGCATTCCCGCGGAAAGGCCTGGCAGAAAAAGGCGTCGCTAAAGGGCAGCGACATCACAAAGAACGCTATCTGCCGCTCCTGGCCCCGATACACGACCGTGGCTGCGCCGAAATCGACTTGGCCCTCTCCAGGCTTATGGCTCAGGGGCATGAAGACTTCAGCTGTCTTCTGCGTCCAGCGACGCACCGCCTCCTGCACTACTGTTATGCCGCCTCGATACCCCTTCTCACAGAGCCGCTCAAAGATCCGTTTCGACGTGTGTTTTTGCTTCTTGGGCGCCTTTTTATCGGCTTCCAGTATCTCGTGGATCAACGGTATAAACGGCCCGAGGACCGGCTTTTCCCGCTCCCGCCGCTTCCGATACCCGGGCGGCTCCTCGTGGGACAATATCTTTTTTAGAGTGTCCCAATGTAGATCATAGACCTTGCAGGCCTCACGCTTCGACAATTCGCCGGTCAGCACCCGGCGTCGCACTTCGCTCCAGAATTCCATGTTCGTGTACACTCTCTGTTACCTCGCGGGGGGTGAGACTTGTAACGGTTATACCGCTACAAGTCTTGCTTACCCTTTCGCGAGTAAGGTTAAGAGCGCCACGTTTTTCGACCGTTACGCAGGCCCCCTCCGCGCCACGGTTTTCGAGCGTTGTTTACA
>JBEKZY010000461.1:0-4014 GCA_049509395.1 Thermoguttaceae bacterium
GGCGAAACCCGGCTTGAGTTACGCACCCAGGCGGATCGGGAAGCAATCGCATTAAACCAACTTATGACAGGGTGGTTGGAAATCGACCCAGCCGGAAGGGGTCTTACCGCCGTACAGACCGTGAAAATTCTGAATGATTTTCCCGGCGATTATGAAATGCTCCGATCCGCACTATGGGAACTATGCCCCCCCAAGGACGGAAAAACCTTAAACCCCCGATCCATCGGGATGAAATTGCACCATCTCCGGCAGCGGGTTGTAGGCGGTCGATGTTTCGACCGGCGGGATAGCAATTGTGGAGCCGTCTGGATGATTATCAAGCCAGACACTAAAGCCAGTAGTGACACTATCCTCAACTATCGCACGCGCGCAGGCGCACGCACGCACGCGCACACGCGCGCACACGCAGGGGGAGGAAATACTGTCACTAGTCCCCGTAGTGTCACGGTCCAAGGGTCCTGTACCCACGATACTGTGGAAGAAACCCCGACAAGTGACGGTAAGTATATAAACCGGCAATGCCGCGACTGTGGCGAGTGGTTGCAATGTGAAAAGGTGAAAGCATGAATCAATCAATACAAGACCTCGAACGCCGAGCCGTCGATGCTCATGCCCGTGGTGAACGCTGGGAAACATTCTGGCAAAGACATGCCGACGCGATTCGCAACGCCGAGCCGTTCAACAGGGACCGATACCGGCGGTTAATAGGGCGGTTGCTCCACTTGCTCACCACAGGCGAACCAGGCGGGCAGGAACCGCCGTCGATCATGGAGCCGTGGGAGCAAGATGACAACGAAGTGAACAAGCCCGCCGATGTGGGCACGCAAGCCCGGGTTGATTGGGCAACGCTTAACGCAGGAGTAATGAAGTGATTGCACTATCAAAGGCATATATCGAAGAACAACGACAACGAGCCCGAGCACGCCGACGGCGAATGGAACATGCCTTGGCTGACCTAACCAAGTTTATCAGGGAACATCAAAGCGATGACGCCGACGATCCGCAAGACACAGGCTACGACGGGTACTTACCGGAGGACTTGCGATGGAAAGGATAACAATAGACCCCCCGGAGGGGTCGTTATACCTCTACGGAATGGGGTCTGAGAAACCACATTGTTGCTTCCCGCGTTTGCCGCCCCCCCCGGTTGAAAACAGATTTTAAACAACAAGGAAATTTTGAAAATGTCACCAACAAAAAAAACTATCAAGCCCCCAAAACATTTATCTGCGCCGACCCGTCGATGGTTCGAGGACGTTGTAAAAACTTACGTGCTCGAACCGCATCATCTGCGATTATTGACGCTTGCCGGCGAAGCGTGGGATCGAGGCCAACAGGCCCGGGAAACTTTGAAAACAACAGGCACAGTTTTTATAGATCGTTTCGGCTGTCCTCGAGCGCGGCCCGAAGTTGCAATCGAACGCGATAGTCGATTAGCTTTTGCCCGGTTGGTCCGCGAGTTGGCACTTGACCTCGACGGCCCGCCTGAATCAAGACCACCCCGGGCAGGCGGACAACGCTATTAAGGAAAGGATTAAATTATCATGGTTGAGAGACGAAGTGGACGCCGGCGAGTGGCGGAATTATCCAAAAGAGAGCGATATGTGTTATCGCATGGAACTGATTTTTTTTGTTCGATGCGTGGTTTCGGCTGGGTGGGTCAAGTCGATCATCGACGCCGTTATCCCGACCGAGTCGTGCCGCGTAATGAAATTCCATCTTGGATTTTCGCCGAGATGAAAACATGCTGGGAAATTCTAAGAGAAGAAATTTTGTCGGCGTGGAACTGGCCCGGGCACAGGCCTCATGGCTGGTGGTGGTTCGATTCGCCGGTCGAACGCGATAACGATATTTCCGAAGTTGAGCAGTTAAGACAGTTAGGTTTGCTTACTGCCGATGAAGAAAAAAAATTACAACTACAAGAGGCGGTGACATTATGACAATCCGAAAGCAAGGCCCGCGACGCCGTGGTGATTTAAGTTTTTTAACCGTGGACGAAAAACACGAATTATTTTTTGGCCGAGCGATTACCGATTGTCTTGGTTTTCAAAATGATTCGGAAATGGAAATAGCATGGCGATTACATCGTGAATCACTCCGCCAAGAGTGGATAGACAACAATCAGCCTGGCACCCGATGTTTTGCAGAATGGAAATTTGAAATCATTCCCGAGCATGGCGAACGAAAAACAACGGAGTTTTTTGACCGGCATTGTGCTCCCTATCGTCAAAGATATTTGCGGCATGGCGTTTTGCATACCGGACATTCCACCCCGCCACTACAAGAGAGTGAGCACGAATTTTTACATCGACATGGCTTGATTAACGAGTGGGAGTATACCCAGGCCGTCGAAATCGAAAATTCATTTAACGCGAATCTGCAAAAGCAATTTGCAGTATTACATAGAAAAAACGCCGGCGGCACTTCGCCAATGGCATAAACACTTTTTATAGGAGGTGCCAATAATGGCAACCATTACGCAAAGAAAGACAAGTACCAACGAAGCCGGGTCAATCCGCCGAATTATTGACCACCCAAAATGGCAAGCCGCCCTCGAAGTCCGCCGACTCTTAGAAATCGAAGCGGCAAAAGCCGAGGAGGAAGTCCGCAAAATGGAAGGTGTTCGACCGACAACTCCGCGGCAAAGCAAGATTGCATTTTTGGTAAAAAAACTGTTGGCCAAAGTCTCAGGCCAGCCCGAACCGCCCCCCGAACCGGACCCTGCGACGATTTGGGAGAACGATGAAGCGGCGAAAAATGCTCTGGCAGAAATAAAAACCAAAAATGAACTCCTTAAGTCTGAACTTCGGCTGGAAATTCGCGAGGCATGGGAGCCAGAATTTTTTCAAGATAAAAAAGAATTATTTGAGGCAGTAATTGTGGTGAAAATAAAGTGGGACAAAGTTAGAGCAAAAGCCCATAAAATGGCGCATCCAGAAGTTGGTGCCCTCAACAATGGCACATTTGGACATTACGAAATGGTAAATTTTTCAAACTGTGGCGGATTTCCCAGAGTGCTCGACGGGATGTCTCTCCCAGCATTCCGCGAAGCGAATCGAAATTTTCTAACCTAAAAACCAATCTTTGAAAGGATACTTTTATCATGCGAATCCGAGGAAAACTTTGTAACCGATTAGATTCAACCCGAAAACTGAGATTGGAAAATCCTACCCCTGTATACATCGGTTCGTGCGTGGACGAATATATTTTAAAACGCGCGACCGAAAATTGGTTAGGAGAAGTTTTACTTTCCAACAGCCCCGAAGGCGTGTGTTTTGAAATGTCAATTGACGAATCGAAACCAGCCGGCATAAAATTAAAAAATGCCGGTACTCTTGGTTGCTCTACGCTTTTCAAAGCTTCAGGTCAGGGGATTGGAATGAAAGGTTTGCATCGGGCACTAAACGATAATTCCGTTTCGTCAATTATCCCCGCCGTAATTGTGCTGACTGATACTGATGCTGACGCCGACAGCGAAGTGGAAATTTTACCGTGATCCCATGTAAACCGGATGATGTTTACCTTTTTACATTATTCGGTTGCCCCGGCCGGCGATTAGCAAGCCGCCGGTCGGGTTTAAAATTTGGAATTAAAATCATGTCGAAAACATATCGAGTACAAACGCCATGCTTTCCGCCGTCACAAGCACAATCACGTTTTCAGCCGTGGGAAGGACACACCCCCGGCTGGGAAATCGACATGGAAACGGGATATACTTATTTTTTCCCGCCCGACGAGCCGGACCAACGCAACGCGAACCGGCGACGATATGAACTGATGCAAATTGAGATCGACGATCTGATTGATGAAATGATTGAAAGCGGCATGTTGCCGGCGATCTATCCGTATGAGATTGCGGGAAAGCAACCCAGCAAGGAATCTCTTGCGGTTGTCCGTAATGCCCTTAGAAAACTTCCAACCGTTTTTCTAAGAGCTATCATCGACGCTAAACAGAGGATTGATGTCGTAGCCGGTCGCGATGCGGCAATTCATCCTAAAGCAGCGCGCGGGATG
>JBEKZY010000462.1:0-5666 GCA_049509395.1 Thermoguttaceae bacterium
AACAAATCGCCAGCGGCAAGTCGCTCGAAGCCGTGCGCATGGCGCTTAGCGGGGTGGCCCGCACCGAAGCCCGCTTCGCCTGCGGAAAAAATCTTATCGCGCAAATGTTGTGCGGCTCGAAAAACGAGAAATTGAAAAAACTCGGCCTGGATCGGCTGAGCACTTTCGGCCTGCTCGCGCACTTAACCCAGGCGGAGGTCGTTACACTGATCGAGGCCCTGATTTCGATAGGCTGTCTGGAACAAGAGGAGATCGATAAATTCCGGCCCGTGGTAAAACTCACAGAATTGGGCGGCGATGTAATGAGGGCCCAAACCCAGCTTCAAAATCCACTGCCGATTCCGGCAAATCTTTTCCATAAAATCCACGGCGACGCGACTATCGTTTCTAAATCGCCCCCGCCGGATAAAAAGCCCGCTCAGGCGGTCTCAGGCAAAACCGACGCCGATCTGCTATCTGCCCTGAAGCGTTGGCGTCTGGAAATTGCGGACGAAGCCGGCATCCCCGTCTATTGCATTCTCCATAACACGGCCTTGAATGAACTGGTTGCCCGCCGCCCGCAATCCGCATTGGAATTGCTCGATATCAAGGGCATCGGCCCAGCCAAGGCAAAACAATTCGGCCAATCTTTGCTGGAAATCATTGCCGAATACTCCGGTTGAGTCTCGGACTCAATAATATCACTAGCCAGCGATCCATCCGCCTTTGGCGGACCGGAATATAAGCGAATTCACAGCGGCGGCTGTTAGCGGCCGGCTATTGCAAATGACGTTAGTTTCTATGAATTCTCAGCGGCGGCTGTTAGCCGCCGGCTGTTGCGTGCGACATTAGTTTTATGATTCACATGGCATTAGGAAGCTGGACATAAGTCCTAAATTGTTTATATTTGCTAGAAAATCGCATGCGGTTTCGCGATAATTTACCCAATAGGGGGGCCGGCCATCGATATTTCCACGTAACTCGATACAATTCATAGGGTAAATTTTAAAAACTCAATGCTCCTTCCCAATAATAAGACGACCGGCAACGGCCGGCATCAAAAAAAATGGAACAATTAGTCCATGGACGATCAAAGAGATAAAAATCAATTACCATCCACACCCGGCAAACCGCTGCCAAAGACAGTACGCAGTAATTCCGTATTTTGGCTTTTGTTGATATTAGTGGCCGTGATGGCGGTGCTTTACTACTCATCGGACCACACAAAGCGGTCGGAAATCACATACGGCGTTTTCCGCATTCAACTGGACAATAAGAATATCGCCAAGCTAAAGATCCAGGGCTCGACGGCCTATGGCGAATTCAAAACCCCGCCTCCCAAGTTGGAATCGAAATTCATCGCCATTCTGCCGCCATACGCCTCGATCGACGAGGGCCTGGACCGCCAACTTCGCGAACAGCTCGGCGCAGACTACGAAGTTGCCGAGCCCAGCGACAATACGTTTACCGCGCTGCTGGTTTATTTGCTGGTATCGGTGGCACTTTTTGCCGGATTATGGTTCATGTTCCGCAGGGCCCGCGACTCGATTTTCACCGGCGGACTGATGGGCGGGTTCAGCAAGAGCGGCGCACGGCGCTACGATGCGGGCGATAAATCGGTCACATTCGACGACGTGGCCGGACTGGAAGGCGTCAAGCACGAACTGGAAGAGGTCGTGGAATTCCTTAAAAATCCGGAAAAATTCCAGCGCCTTGGCGCACGGGTGCCCAAGGGCATACTGTTGATGGGTCCGCCCGGCGCAGGCAAAACCCTGCTTGCGCGGGCCGTGGCCGGCGAGGCCGGAGTGCCTTTTTTCTCCATCAACGGATCGGAATTCATTCAGATGTTCGTGGGCGTGGGCGCGGGCCGGGTCCGCGATCTGTTCAACACGGCCAAGGAAAACGCCCCGGCCATACTTTTCATCGATGAAATCGACGCCGTCGGACGACATCGCGGGGCCGGCATTGGCGGCGGGAAACCCTGAACCAAATCCTCAGCGAAATGGACGGCTTCACGCAAACCGTATCGGTGATCGTCATGGCCGCCTCGAACCGGCCCGACGTCCTCGATCCGGCCCTGTTGCGCCCCGGGCGGTTCGACCGCCACATTACCGTCGATCGCCCGAATCTCAAGGGCCGGCAGGCCATCTTTAAAGTCCATTCCCGCGACGTGCCCCTTGCGCCGGACGTGGACCTGGAGCGATTGGCCGCCGGCACCGTGGGACTGACCGGGGCCGACATCCAGAACCTGGTAAACGAGGCCGCACTGTGGGCCAGCCGAAACGACAAGAAAAACGTGGATATGGCCGACTTCGAATACGCCCGCGACAAAGTCCTCATGGGCGCAAAACGCGAAGAGGTTCTATCCGGCAAGGAAAAGTCGATGACCGCCTATCACGAGGCCGGCCACACGCTATTGGCCTGGTACATGCCTTCCGGCGACCGCGTGCACAAGGTTTCGATCATCCCCCGCGGCCGATCACTGGGCGCAACCCAACTTCTGCCCGAAGAAGATCGGCTGAACATCAGCGAATCGGAATTGCACATCCGGCTGGTGATCGGCCTGGGAGGCCGGGCCGCGGAAAAGATGATCTTCGACGAGTTCAGCGCAGGGGCGGAAAACGATCTGAACAACGTCACCCAGCTCGCCCGGCGGATGGTTACTTACTGGGGCATGAGCGATCGGCTAGGCCCGGTGGCATTCCGCGACAGCGAAGACCATCCCTTCCTGGGCAAAGAGATGACCGAGCCCCGCCGGTACAGCGAGCACACGGCGCAACTGATCGACGAGGAAATTTCCCGCATCCTGCACGAGGCCTCGGACAAGGCCTTTGATCTGTTGACCCGCGAGCGCGATAAACTCGAGATCATTGCCAAGGCCCTGGAAAAATCCGAGACCCTGGACGAGGCCGACATAGAAGAATTGATCGGGCCGGCGGCATACAAGAAAAACGGCGTGGATGTGAAGGAGACTAAGTAGGAGTCAGGGTTCAGTGATCGAAAATAAGTCCAATCCAATGTTTAGCCGCCACATAGTATCACCACATCCACTACTTTTCTCCAACCCCGGCACTCCGCGCCAAAGTCATACTTTTTCCTAGCCCAGGCGTTCCACGCCTGGGATGCGAAAAACCACCGCACCTTTTTTCCCTTTTCCCTTCAGCCCTTTTCAGAGGGCGGCCTTAATAATCGATATATATGGATTATACCACTGCTCGACAAAATGGAGCATTCTGAATTGCATGACTCTTATACGCAGTTTTTTCCGGTTATCTGTGACCGGGCACAAACCGAAGGTTGGTCATTGCATATTCAACATTCCCTTTGTATTTATTTAACACTAACGTGCATATATTAGCATTATGGTTGATTGACAATCATTATAAGCATTGCTAGGATAATTTGCTGTATTACTCTTCAAAATCAGCAATATTTACTCTATTGTAATGTGTATAAATTGAAATATATTCAGTTACATCGAAAATGCCAACCAGTAAAACAAATCATCGATATCCGGATAAAAGGAGAGATGGAATGAGTTCGATTATTATTGGAGCAGGAGCCATCGCGGCCAAAAAGGCATTGGAAAAGGTTGCTGAAGATCTTTATGATTTTGTTTCAAAACAGCTTGGCAAGAAAATCAAGCTCTGGAGTACTAAACGTCAAATAGATAAACTTTATCTAAGAATTTCACATTTCCGTAAGGTTAAAACTATTTGGCAGATTGATAAACCTGTTGACATCGCATCATTCTATTGTGATGCTCATTTCACTTTTGAAAATAAAAGGAAAAAGATACATCAAATCGCAGACTTACCTGAAAAAGATAACATTTTGATTGAAGGGATCGCAGGTCAGGGAAAATCCATACTATTGCGATATCTTTGTATTAAAGAACTCTATTTGGGAAATTATATCCCTGTTTTTATAGAATTACGCCGTATCACAAATACATGTTTTTTGAAAGATCGCATATTCGCTGAATTTGAAGCACTTGGGTTAACCGTCGATGAAGATCTTTTTCAATCCCTGCTTGCATCTGGAAAAATCTTATTATTTCTCGATGCTTTCGATGAAATTCCTGATGAATTGAAATCTAAAGTTCTTACTGATATTGAGGATATAGCAGCCTCTAAGGATAATTTAAGAATTATTGTTACGTCAAGACCCAACCAAAGCATTAGACACTCGCAACATTTTACTGTTACTTCGTTAGACAACTTGCGAGGAGATGAATTTAAAGAAGTAATATGTAAATTAGCAAAAAATGAAGAATGGGCCAAAAACCTTATTGATCATATCGATACAAAAGCAAAACATGTTAAAGATCTTTTGTGTACACCTTTAATGGTAACCCTTCTTGTAA
Organism: Thermoguttaceae bacterium; assembly: GCA_049509395.1. GTDB lineage: Bacteria > Planctomycetota > Planctomycetia > Pirellulales > Thermoguttaceae > JBEKIK01. Next base: position 4,346 of record JBEKZY010000462.1, read on the forward strand.
TGTCGTATAAATCATTTCAAATGCTACCAGTAAAACTGTCAGATTTCTATGACGGACTTTTCCAAATGTTGCTTCAAAGACATGATGGAACAAAACCGGGCTATACACGGGAAAGAAGTTGCGATTTAGATGATTTTCAATATCGCCATTTATTTGAGATGTTATGTATTTTAGCAAAGAAAAATGGCAGTCAATCATTTACGAAGGATTTAATTTATGATCTCTCAAAAAAAGTAATTAGTGAATGCAATTTAAATGAAAACCCAGATCATTACATTAACGATATTGTTAAAATCACGTGCTTGATTCTCCGTGAAGGAGAGGAATATAGATTTATACACAAAACAGTGCAAGAGTATTATACTGCCTCATTTGTTCAGAAAAGACCAGAACCATGGGCACAAGAATTTTACAAAAAAATAGTTGATAAAAAATATCTTGCAGAACATCACTGGGAACAAGAACTTTCATTTTTATCTGAAATCGATGTTTATCGTTACAATAAATATTATCTTGTACCAGCAATATTGTCATTTCTCAATATACCAAAAATTGATCTTGAAAATCCCAGAAGAAATAATTCTCAAGAAGACATGAATAATTTCTTGAAAAATGTGGATTTTCATTTAGGGGAAGATGGATTGCGAGGTATGAGACATACTCCAACCAGTATTTTGTATAATGATTACGCACAAAAATTATTTGCTAGTTTATCCCTTATTCGAAAAAATATCAGAAGAAAAGAATTTGATGAATTTATCGCCAAAGACCCTAGGAAGTATGATGACTTTAAACTTTATATAAAAACAATCGATAATAAAGAATTCATACCAGCATATTTATTGATGGGATATCCGATGTTTGATGATTTTTTTGTACCTTTCACGAATAAATATTGTGATGAATTGTATGAGCAAGCTAAATCAATGATAAATTCTATGGGTGTGGATGAAAACCCATCGATACTAAATGGATTAATTTAAGATTAACCACTTAAATTAGAGATATCAAGTCACATTTATTCCACTGGTATATCCTATGCATTTTAAGAAACAAAACTATTCGCCCCCACATATTCGTGCGTTTTTTAGCAATACCCTCGACTATGTAAGGTATTGTTCATTATTTTACAAATATTTATTTTTATGTAGTATTGATGTCTGTCCACCTCTTCCCGCCTTCCTCTATCTCCCCCGGCCAAAAACTTATCTTGAAACTAAAACTATAATTATGTACATTCCCATTAGAAAATAGACAAAAATTAGCCGTGAGTGAAAACCCAAAAATCGCTCCCCCTCTATTTCCATCCCCCATCCCAATC
>JBEKZY010000463.1:0-10803 GCA_049509395.1 Thermoguttaceae bacterium
GGAAAGTGCTTGTAATGGCCCACGGCGGGTTGCTCTTCGATGGACTCAGTCGCACCGGGCTTCCAATCGCCGAGCAAACGGCCGACAAGATCCTTGAGACTTTCCCAATCCACGCGCCCGGACACGCCAAGGATAGTTCCCTTGGGCTTGAAGTGGCGGCGGTAATATTCGCGGATATCGCCGAGGTTGGCGTCTTGCAGGGCTTTTTCTTCGCCTTGGGGAGGCCTGCCCCAAGGCATGGGATAATGGCGGCGGCGTAATTCGAGCATGACCTTTTGGGCCGGCTCATCCTCGACGGCGTGCAACTCTTGCAACATGCCCAAGCGCCCGGCCTCGAGTTGATCGTCCGGCAGGTGGGCGGAAAGCAGAACGTCGGCGTATATCGATAAAGCGGCGGGGAGGTTTTCGGCCAGGGTCGCGCCGCTGTAACTGGTATGAGCGTAGGAGACCGACTCGCTGCGTTCCACGCCTAGGTTGTCCAGGTCGAGGATGAATTGCCGGCTGTCGCGCGTGCCGGCCCCGCGCAGGGTCATTTCGCAGGTGAATCCGCTCAGGCCGGAGCGATCGGCCGGGTCGTGCACGCAGCCGGCTGGGGCCAGAAAGGTAAAGGCCGCCGACTTGAGCGAGGATCTTGGTTCGGCAACCAATACCAGGCCGTTGGGAAAAATATGAGAATGTATGGGTGCGGTCACTGTTTGTATTCGGTTTTCAGTTAACAGTTCACAGTATTCAGTTAAGAGTCTATTTGTTCAATTTGCAATTTGCAATTGTTCAATTTTCAATATAAAAATATGCGAATTATGCGCTCAAACTCGACATAAATACTTTTGTCTGTCGCCTACATCGAGAAGGCCTGTTCGGCGGCTTTATATACGGTTTTGATTGTAACAAAGCCCAAGCGGTGGTACAGGCGGATGGCGCCGGTGTTTTGGGCGGTCACCTCGAGGAAGACCCGGCGAATTCCGGCGCGTCGAAATCCTTCCAGGCTGTAAAACAGCAGGCAAGTGCCCAGGCCCAGGTCGCGATGTTCGGGCGTAACGCCCAGGTTTTGGATGGCGCCCAGGCCCGATTTATCGCGAATGCCTTGAATAGTGCCGCAATATTCGGGCTGATTGGAACCGTTGTGCGAGTAGACCGCCAGCCAGGCGGATTGGGCCAAAAAACCGGGCTTGTGAACGATATCGGACATCAAACGCCGACAGCCGTTCAGATCGCCCAGGCAGGGAAAGACATTGGAGTCGATTTCGCCGCGGAAACTATTATATTTTGCCAGGGCAAAGGCTTCCAAAAGCGAATCGTCCCAGGGCAAGATCTGATACCCCTGGGGGATGGGACGGAAGCTTAAATCGCGGCCGAACAGCTCGATTTCCATCCGGTAGCGCTTGTAATAGTTTTGGTCCATGGACTCGGTCGCGGCAGGGACAAAGGCGTTAATTCAAGTAACTCCCGGCATATCGCTACACATCTTATGCCATATGTAATGTAGCTGTCGACTACAATAGGGTCAATTCACAAGATTGCATCGGCTTATAGAAGCATAAGAAGCCGCGTTTTTTAGGGGCCGCATAATCATCGATAAATAATGCTCAACAGGCATGAATTTCACACGTCCCACCACCTGATGGATGGGTTATGAAATTTTGGAAAAAGCGAGTGGATAACTAGTAGTATTGACAGGTGGGTTGATGTATCATGCGCGTCGAATTGGTCGGGTTCAAGAAGCCGCCCAACCAAACTACTCAAACATCAATAATCGGTTTGTGTCTCCGGAATCCCCCCGCTGGCAACCTGCTCGATATATTCTTCTCGCCCAACTACTTGCCCCGCCCCACCACTTGCACGTGTTCCGCCGGACGCTTACTAAAGACATAGCATTGGGGCAAGTCATTCGGATGACTGAATGTGAAATTTATAGGCCGAATGTCTCGGGAAATTCCGGGAAATTCCGGGGACACCATACATGAAATTCCGGAAATTCCGGGGACACCATACATAATTATTGCATCTTTTTAGGTCCGGGTTTCTGACGCATTAACACGCGGCCTAGTTTCTTTTCCAGGTGTTTTTGAAAATCGTCTTCTCCGAGGATCCGGCCCGTGCGTTCGTGTTCCCGGAACTGTTTGAGTTCCTCTTCGCTTACCGCGCTGGTCAGGAGACGCCGCCAGTTTACCGCGATTTTTAAAAGCGGGGAAACCTTGGCCAGAATGTCGTCTTTTCCCCTCAGATGGGCCTTTGCACTGCTCCAACGATATTCGCTCGGCGCGGTTACCAGTCGGGCGCGCACCGGATTGAGTTCCACGTATCGCGCGGCGGCGAGCAGATACGGCTCATGCAGGACAAAAGAGGCGAAACGTCCTTGCCACAGGTGACCGCGCCAGCCCTCGCGGAAGTTGACTCGCCGCGTATAGCGCCGATGCGCCTCGCCGATGGCCCGCCGCAATCCGTCTTCCGATTTCGGCGCGGCTATCATATGCACATGATTCGGCATTAGACAATAGGCCCAGATTTCCACGCCGTGTTTTCCGCACCACTGGCTCATTAATTCCAAATAAGCCGCGTAATCCTCATCACAAAAAAACGTGGTTTGCCGGCGATTCCCGCGCTGGGTAATATGATGCGGCATTCTCGGTACAACCACGCGTGCTAATCGAGCCATGCGGTGAACTTTAGCAAATCGCCAAAAATTGTCAAGAGTTATGTATGGTGTCCCCGGAATTTGCCGGAATTTGCCCGGAATTACGGAATTACCGGAATTACCCCGGAATTACCGGAATTACGGAATTATTTTTAATCTTCTATTTTCGTTGCCGCCAAATATGAACGAGCAGACTAAAAGCGCCCATGCCAAGAAGTACGAATGTAGAAGGTTCGGGGACAACGCCAATTCTCATTCCCAGCCGCAATGCGTTTGCTTGATCGAGTTGCCACGGGCCGCCATTCTGACTGTAGGCAATTGTTCCATAGTCGCTCAACGCATTATTATCCCAAACATGATGGTGCTCAGAAGCCGGAGATGGCAATTCGGCCGTCAGCCAATAGCGTTGATTAGCAAAAATCTGCGGTCCGTTTAGATTGTCCAGATGCAAAACAGTGGGATAATTTCCCAGTTGGTTCGTTATGGTGCTACTCCATAGGACACTACCTGGCATACCCGATTCATCAATCGCAAGAGTCAATTTGAGTGGATCTGACGGATAATGGCTCCACATTGCCGTCCATAATTCATCAAAAGTCCCGCTATTGCTGGGGTAGAAATCGCATGCAAATGCTAAAACGTCGTCGGGATATCCAGCGTCGCCGATCCAGTAACCGACGTTCTCGTAAGAATCACTTGGGCCCAAGTTATCAAATACTATTGTGCTCGCCCACACATTGTGATCAATCAAGACAATGGCCCATACTGCTAGGACAAACCGTATCCAGAACCCTCTAACCGAATTAATAATGATCATTTTAGTTGTCTCCAAAAACGAAGAAGAAATCTGTCAGATGTAAGTTGTTATCTTTTTAACATTAAATCTTCGGACGGTAAAAAGAATACATACAATTTCGATCAAGGATAATTACAAAAACAGAATCATCCGCCACATGCAGATGATAGAGAATGCACCCAACTTCATCACGTATTGATGATTTTCAGGTGCTTACGCTGCCTCAAACAAAGCCCTATGAAATGGACTCGCAAAACAACCTTAATATACACAAAGCAACATCAATGTCAATGCCCCTCCATGTGTTTCCAAACATTAAGGGAATAGAGGGGGAATAAAGGTGACAGCCACCAAATTTGGATAATATGTGAAAATACGGCAACTTTTAAGTAATTTTGGGCCTTCCACGGGATCGAAGGGTCCATTCAAGTCCCAATTTCATCGCCGCTTCTCTGACCCAGTCAGGATCGCCGAAGGGCCGGCTGCGGGGAGAGTTCCGGCGAGAGGAAATTGAAACGGGGACGCAGCTAGTTTTTGGACCTTAAACCGGAAACCCTGCCAACCGTGCGGAAGGGCCATATAAAGTCGGGAGTCTTTGTTTTCCGGACCATTTCTCGCCTGTCCAATTCTTTCTCTTGAAATCCACTCTCCAATCTGCTACGCTCATCGCTCCGTACCATTAGTGTTCTTTGGAAATCCGATTAATGAAAATCAAAGGGGCGAAGCCATCCCTAAACGTGGAAAAATCGTGATTTTGACCCCAAAAATAAAAACACTCCAACCTGTCGATCGTGGAGAACGAATCGGGGGAGAATCGGGAGAGAGAATCGAGAATCGGGGGCACATACTAATTATGATAAAGTAGGATTTTCGACACGTTTCGCCAAGAAAACACGACGGCCCAACCATCCGAGGTTGGGCCGCCGTTTTTGGCTAGACCAGGCCTTTTGCCGGCCGCCGATTTTGTGTTTAGGGAGCTTAGTCCCTTATTTCAGTTGCAGCAGGATGGAGCGCAGCACTTGGGGGCTTCGCAGCAAGACGGCATCGGGCAGCATACCGTGACCGGCACTTGCTTGCACACCACTACCGGTACGCAACGGGTAACCGTGTACGGCACCTGCACGGGCACGCACTTTACACAATTAACCGTTTGCGTGCAGCACACCGGCTTGCATACCGTGTAAGGAACTTGCTTGACGCATTGCTCGGCAACCATGTGGCAAACCTTATACGGAATCTCCTTGGTGCAGCACTCTCTTTCGATATGGCACACCTGGTAGGTGCAGGTCTTGACGCGTTGCTCGGGCACCATCGTGCAAACCTGATAGTTGCACTGCTTTACGCAGTTTTCCCGGACCATGTGGCATTCGTTCCAGCACACGGTCTTGACGCGTTGCTCGGGCACCATCGTGCAGACCTGATAGTTGCACTGCTTTACGCAGTTTTCCCGGACCATGTGGCATTCATTCCAGCACACGGTCTTGACGCGTTGCTCGGGCACCATGCGGCAAACCTGGTATGAGCACTGCCTTACGCAGTTTTCCTGGACCATGTGGCATTCTTTCCAGCACACGGTCTTGACGCATTGCTCGGGCACCATCTTGCAGACCTGGTAGGTGCAGGTCTTGACGCGTTGCTCGGGCACCATCCGGCAGACCTGGTACGAGCACTGCTTCACGCAGTTTTCACGCACCATGTGGCATTCATTCCAGCACACGGTCTTGACGCGTTGCTCGGGCACCATCTTGCAAACCTGGTACGTGCAGGTCTTGACGCGTTGCTCGGGCACCATCCGGCACACGGTATAAGGAATCCGCTTTTCGCAGACTTCCTTGGTCATGTGGCAAACCTGGTAGGTGCAGGTCTTGACGCATTGCTCGGGCACCATCCGGCAAACCGTGTAAGGAACCTGCTTTACGCAGTTCTCTCGCACGTATTTGACGCACTCGATCTGCTTTTCCACGATTTCGGGGACCCATACGCGGCATACCGGGGCGCAGCACGTCGGTCCGCAGCACGCCGGTTCGCAGGCCGCCGGTCCGCAAGTCGGCACGCGGGTTTCCCAGTGACCGGAGCAGCACTTCACCGTCTGAGTGCAGCAAACCGGCTTGCACACGGAGTAGCACACCTCGCGCTGGCAGGTTTCGTACACCGGTTTGCACACCGTGTAGCAGATATTCTTGGTGCAAGTCTCATACACGGGCTTGCAGACCGTATATTGGCAAACCTTTTCGCACTGCTCATACACGGGCTTGCACACGGTGTAGCAGATGTCCTTGGAGCAAGTCTCGTACACCGGTTTGCACACTGTGTAGCAGATTTCCTTGCTCTTGGTTTCCCAGACGGGCTTGCACACGGTGTAGCAGATATTCTTAGTGCAAGTCTCGTACACGGGTTTGCACACGGTGTAGCAGATTTCCTTGGAGCAGGTTTCCCAGACCGGTTTGCACACGGTGTAGCAGATTTCCTTGCTCTTGGTTTCCCAAACGGGTTTGCACACGGTGTAGGGAATTTCCTTGGTGCAGGTTTCCCACACCGGTTTGCACACGGTGTAGCAGATTTCCTTGCTCTTGGTTTCCCAGACGGGCTTGCACACGGTGTAGCAAATTTCCCTGGTTCGGGTTTCCCAAACGGGCTTGCACACGGTGTAGCAGATTTCCTTGCTCTTGGTTTCCCAGACGGGCTTGCACACGGTGTAGCAGATATTCTTAGTGCGGGTTTCCCACACAGGCTTGCACACGGTGTAGCAAATATTCTTGGTGCAGGTTTCCCAGACGGGCTTGCATACCTGATAGGTGCAAGTCTTTACGCAGGTTTCCCAAACCGGTTTGCACACCGTGTAAGTGCATTCCCGATAGCAGGTTTCGGGAACATACTTCACGCAGTTGACCGTTTTTTGCTCGCAGACTCGCTCATAACAAGTCTTGTAGCAGGTGTATTGTCGTTGTTCGTAAACGACTTCTTTGCAGGTCTTCATGACCGTGTAGCACTGCTGTTTGCAGCAGGCATAATCGGTTGTGCAGCAGTTTTCGCGTTCGCAGCAACCCAGCCGTGCCGCTCCGCAGTAGCAGGCCTGGGCCATGCTAGCCGCAATAACCAGCAATGCCGACGCAATCAGCGGTATAGCAACAATCCTTTTCATTGCATGCCTCCTTCAAACTCCACAAAAATCGATAGGGCCTGGTCTAAAAGGCGAACTCGCCTTTAATTAATTCGGATTATGCACAACTCGTGCATTAGCTACATTGCCTAAAATACGCATGCATGATAGTGCAGCGTTACTTACATAAATTGTGTAAATAGTCAATGAAAGCACCGAACTACAGTAACTATCGTCAACATGGGTTATTTGCTTGATACAGGATGTATGCACAATTACGCGAATTTGAGTAGAAAAAAACAAACAATTAGGCTTGTCATAATTACGCAAATGCTTGTGCATACAAGAGTTATTACGGTTATTCCTGTTTTAACCAGTTTTCATCTATTACGTAAAATAACCGGAATTCTGGTTTTACAGTTTATTATTTAACAGTGGCAGGACCTTTGTCTCTTGCGTCAAAAAAGGATACCTGCCGATCGATTTTCCTTGACACTCAATGACTTCTGACCTACGAATTCCTAACGGGACTTGCTAATCAGCCGTTGCAGCTAGGTAAGTTCCACGGGAAAAGTTCGCCCCGATGTCGTGTGGAAATCAGGAAAATAAAGAAGTATTGCGCAACATGGCGCGAACTATTTGGGACAGGCCAAAAGAGTGAATCCGGTTTATTTCAGATGGCCGTGGCCAAACGGCCCGTGGATAAAACTAACCTTATAAGATTAGAAAGGGAGAAGTGTTTATGAACGCGAAGGTTCACCGAAGTGCTTTCACATTGATCGAAGTCTTGATTGTTGTGATTATCATGGCGTTGCTTGCCGCCACGATCATCCCTCAGTTCGCGTCGTCCACCTCGGATGCGAAAAAGAGCGCGTTGAATTTCAATTTGCATACCATGCGCTCGCAGATTGGGATGTACATAGTTAATCACAACGGGACGGCGCCCAAGCAATCTACATTTGCCGATCAAATGACCAAGAAGACTAATATTGACGGCACAGTCAATACTGCTTCCGGTCTTTACGGCCCGTACTTCCAAGGGCTGATTCCCACAAATCCCTACAACAACAGCAATGCACTAGTTAAATATACCGCCAGCCCGACGGGAACGCCGCCCACGGGCTCCGCGGATAGCGGTGCATCCGGTTGGCAATACGATGAAACTGACGGTAGTTTTTATCCAGATCACACCGGATACGACTATGCCAATCAACTCCAGCCTTAGAAATTCATAACCTGTTTGTCATGCCGCAATTGCCGCGAGCATGTTCAAATAGCATAAGAATAAATTCGAACAAAAACATAAGCCCACGGGTTGTTACTCGTGGGCTTTTTTGTTGGTAATATTTTCATATCCGCATCCCTTGAGTTAAGTGGGTTGGATTCCAGTCGGCGTGGCGGATCAAGAGTAAAGGCAGTGGGGCAAGAGCGGAAAACGGTTCGTGGCACATTTATCGTCCCACTCGCTGATTTGGAATACCCAATAGGGGTATATTTCAAGCTTTAGTTGACTCACGCCAAGTATAAACGTCATTATGTTTAGTTTGCATGTCATAATGTATAGTATACTTGACATTTTATGGTCAATGGATTAAGATATAGGCACAGGAGGACAAATCATGATGAATATCCGCCTTTGCAACCGCTTGAAAGTCGCACGTGCAGAGAAAAGTCTTTCCCAAGAGCAACTTGGTTTGTTGGCGGGAGTAACTCGCCAAACCATTAGTTCGATTGAAACCGGACAGTACAACCCCTCGGCCTTGCTAGCGCTGCTCCTGGCCCAGCGCCTGGACAAGCGGTTTGAAGACCTTTTTTTTCTGGAGGAAAATCTATGAGTACCCACCAAAGCGTGATACGAGATGAGAGGACGGTGGCTGTCGAGAATGCCAGCTACAAATGGCCCTACATCTTGGTCACCTACGCACTACTCATTGATGTGACGTACCGAGGTGCGGTTCGTAACGAAGCTGCTTGGGACTTGATGGCCTTGGTCATTGTAAGTTCAGGCGTCTGCACGATGTATCAAGCCCGGCGGAAGATACTGGGACAGGGTTGGGTGTGGAAGGTGACGCTCATCGCCTGCCTCGGGGGAGTCATCGCATTCATCATCGGATTCATTCTTGCATGGACCAAAGCCATGTGAATCTTGGTCCGTTCTCATTGAGGCGAGAGGCGGAAAAGGTGCCAGGAATCGGTTCCTCCTCTGGCTGTTTGTCTTTTCAGTTGACAGCTTCGTGTCGAATATCTTACCCCTTCCACTATGGGGTGGCTAGCAGCACTTGTTGTTTTAGTTTTCCTGGCTGCCATGGCCGATTTAGCGGGCCTTGGATCAGTTTTGCGGATGATCTGGCATGGGGTTGCAGGACCCGCCTGCTCGATATAAGATTGGGCGTTTAATACCCGGTGGTGTAATGGTAACACTAGGGATTTTGGTTCCCTCATTCAAGGTTCGAATCCTTGCCGGGTAGTTTTCTTATCTGGGTTTGCGTTTTTCTTTTTTTGCCATATAATACATGTACATACACGTACATGGAGATAGTTTTATGGCCACTAAAACCATCAGCATTGATATAGAAGCCTATGAACGGCTTCGCAGCGTGCGAAAAGACAATGAATCGTTCAGCCAAACGATCAAACGGGTAGTAAAACCGCCCTTTGATTTCGAAGCATTTCGAAAAAAGGTGGAAAATTTCTCACTTAGCGACAAGGCGGTAGAAGCAATCGAACAACATATTGAGGACCGCCACAAGCCTTCAAATCGAGAGTACTAATGGCCTGTTTGGATACCACGGTACTGGTCGATCTTGTTCGCTCAAATCTTCAATTAAAACGTCGCGCCCTGGACAAGATCGAGCAGTTGTCGGCCGTAGGCCAGACTATCGCAACTACACGGTTCAACCTAGCCGAGTTATACGTGGGGATTGAACTTGCAGAGGATCCCGAGCGAGATTATCAACGAGTTCGTGATATTCTTGATGATATTGACGCCATCCTGGAATTCAATGATTTGGCCGCTCAATCGTTCGGTCGGACTGCTGCTCACCTGCGGCGCATCGGTCGTCCCACCGGCGATTTGGACATGTTGATAGCCGCCACAAGCCTTGCGAGCGGCCATGCTCTATTAGTTACGCGCAATCCTTCGCACTTTTCCGGCATCCCGGATTTGACGGTGGAAAGCTACTGATGCGCCACTTCCGAAAATTAAGGGCCTTGCGGCCCAGGTTCGCGGTTCTGGCAGAAGCAGTAAATTTGACGCTATGGCGTCAGTTCAGATTGTCGCTTTCGATTCTACCTCATACTGGTCTTGCTGGGAACATTGGCCAAATATCGCCACTGGTCAATTGCTGACGGGGCCAGAAATTGGACTTATACTATGCCCTTTTGCTTGCTCCCCAAATGTGCGTAACAATCCACACGTTATCTTATCCTGGTAAATTACAACCGCAAAAGCGGCAAACCTTCGCTTCGGCCTTGATTCGTTCCGCGCAGAACGGACACTTCTTAGTAGATTCGCTCTGGCTGGGAAAATCTGTGCGAGGTGCGAAGCGTGCCGCAATCAATAAAACAATGGCAAGAATCGCACCTCTCCAGCCATACCAGATAAGGCCGTCGCCGCTGTCTTGGGCGCTTTGCCCCTCCGCCATGCGACGATTTTCTTCCGTCTTCTTCCTGTCCCACTCCAGCAGTCCTTGACCGAATGCGGCGCTATTGTGTCTTCCTGCCCGCACTTCTTGCCAGTACCATGAATTCGCCCCTTCCGCGAGTGAATTCACTTGGGCGGCGGCGGATGAAGCCACGGTAGCGCCGTAAAAGTGCAATGCGATCCCCAAGATAATGGATGCGCCAGAAAGTAGCAGAAATAAGAGTCCGAACACCTTGAAGACCCGATCCCATCCCCTCTGACCCGGCACTGCACCAGGTTCTGGGTGAGCGGACTTATGCAAGTCGCCATTAGCACTGCCTACGGGGCTTGTATGGCTGCGGACCGCCGCGGCTGCCGGTGCTGCGTTTGCTGGATGGCGAACGTCTCGTGCGCCGGCTGGTTGCGCCAATTGAGCTTGTTCGGCTGGTGCGGTCCCCGGAGGCGTCGGCGAGGGGCTGGATTTGGGGATGGCTACTGTTGCGCCGCACGCGGGACACTTAGCGCGCTTGCCGGCAAAACTGCCTTCCACCTGCAATCTCTTGCCACAGTCACACGCAAAATTGATTAGCATGGCTCCCATCCTCTGCCGTCTGCTGCGGTTTTTTCATGCTTCGCTCGCATATTGATTA
>JBEKZY010000464.1:0-7869 GCA_049509395.1 Thermoguttaceae bacterium
AACCGCCGTTGGCAAGCAACGCAATTATCCGCAATGTTGAATATTCACCCCAGCATTTGACAGGCACGTCCGCGCGGTTAATCGCCGATCGGAGGTCGTGTTCTATTGCCGGTTTTATAGACCTGGTGCATGTCAACGTTGTTTATAGGAAAAGGCCGAATTTGCTCGAACACAACTTGCTTTTGCAGGTCGGTAATAGAATGTGTTGATTGTGAATTGCATCCATGAAGCAATGGAGAAGGCAAAATATTGAGAACTGTTTGGAATGTTACCCGCGTTAACTTTTTTTACTTTTTGAAAGGACAATGTCTTATGATTCGGCAATTATATGGTTCTTACCTCAATAAGTTTGTTGGATTGCTGATTATTAGTATCTTTCTTTTCACGGCAGCGACCTCACTTGCAGTTACGCTTACATGGAACCCCGCGGGCGGGCCTGTCGGCACATGGGATTACGGGACTGCAAATTGGTCTGGAAGTTCCACTACGTGGATCTCCGGCTACGACGCCGTTTTCGGCTCCGGAATTCTTCCTAACAACTTTACCGCGGGCGGCCTGGTTACGGTCGATGCGGGCGGCATCTCGGTCCAAAATATGACTTTCAATCTGGACGGCTATACTATTGGCGGATTAACGCCGGGGGCGGGCGGCCCGATTACGCTGACTGGAACGCCAACGATTACAGTCGCTAACGGCGCTACCGCGACCATTAACTCCTTCATAAGCGGGACTGGCATCGGTTTGACCAAGTCGGGCTCAGGGACTCTTACTTTCGCTGCCTCCAACAGCTACAGCGGCGGCACGACGGTCAACACCGGAACGTTGCAGATCACCGACCTCAACGGTTTAGGCGCGGCAACCGGGGCTGTTTCGGTTAGTTTCGGCGCCACCCTCTGGCTCAATTATCAATCTGCTACCCAAGCCGACTATTCCTACGCTTCTAATGCCATAAGCGGCCCGAGCGGGGCAACGCTGAAGATAACGGGTCCGGGCACTGGTTGGAGCACCGCCATCATTAACGGCGACCTCAGCGGTTTCCAAGGATTGATCGATCTATACCCCAATGCCACCACCGGCAATGGGAAAACGAGGTTAAGCGGCGCTTCTGGATTTCAGCCATCCAGCAATGCGACCATCAGGGTGAATAACGGTACCACGCTCTATCTCAACCAACCGCTCACATACAATTCCAGTCTGCAACTGTGGGGCGCGCCAACTACCGCCGAGAGTACTTTGGGGCAACTGCGCATGGAAGTAGGCGCGAATTATGCCGGCTCGGTTGCTTTGTACGGGAATTCATCAATTGGCAGCAGCGGCAACTCTACCGTTAGCGGTAACATCGGCGAAAACGGCGGCCCTTGGAATTTAACTAAGGCATCCGGCACCGGCAATACGCTCTTCCTCACCGGCAACAACAGCTACACCGGCACGACAACTGTCACCAACGGCACGTTGCAGATTGGCGTCGGCGGTTTGACAGGCTCTCTTGGCGCCGGGACCGTCACCGACAACGCTACGCTGTCGCTCAATCGCGGAGACAACATCACTGTGGCGAACGCCATCACCGGCACTGGAGCAATAAACAAGTACGGCTATGGCACGACTACATTAACTAGCAACGGCAACACCTACTCAGGCGCGACTAACGTGTTGGCCGGCACCCTGCAAATCGGGGACGGTACAAACGGCGTCAAGGGAGCCGGCGCCGTCGCCTTTAATGGCACGGCCACGTTAAACTTTAACGAACCTGCCGGGAGCGCCCAGGCAAATACCACGCTGGCCTTTACTACCGGCGACGGCACGGTTCAGTCCACCTACGGAGGCGGCGGCCTCAACACCAGCGTCACCTTTACGACGCGTTCACGCACGGCCGGCGCTACCGGAAACTTCGTTGTCAGCGGAGGCGCCAACGGCAGTACCAATCGAATCAATCTGACACAGGCCGCCGGCTTCATCGATCAAGGCACATTTTTCGGCGGCGGCAATTACGCTTATATGGACGGGCTCAATACATTTGTCCGCGGCATCAATTACGGCGGCGATGCCAATAGCGCCACCAGCGCCGGCGCCTTGACTCTGGCCGGGATCAACTACCAGGAGTTCACCGGCGCAGTCACGGCCCAGGCTAGCGCCACCTTCACCACGCTGCAGGACAGCAACAATTCCAACTTCACACTAGCTAGCGGCGCCACGGTGACGACCAATGGCATCCTCAAAACCGGCAACGTTGCGGGCGGCGCCACCATCAGCGGCGGCGCGGCCATTACACCGGGCAGCGGCGCTGAATTGGTCATTCGTACCGACGGACCCAACGACACCCTGACCATAAATACCCCGATTACCGCCAACGGCACCAACGCCCTGACCAAGAGCGGCGCCGGCACACTGAATCTGTATGGTGCGAACACCTACACCGGCCAGACATATGTCGACGGCGGCGTCCTCAATATGTATGGCACACTCGGTATCGCGCCGGCAGTAGCAGCGGGCATTATCAATGTCACCGGCAACGCCGTACTCAACATCCAGTCCGGTGCAAACATCCGTGTTAATAATACCAGCTTGGAGGTCGGCAATTCTCCCTGGGTTGGAGGCTCTGTTTATCAGTCCGGCGGAACGGTTACCGGCATTAACCAGATGCAGCTCGGGTATTCCAACATCGGCTCGTATGGTTATTACAGCCTTTCGGGTGGATCGCTTACCGTGTCTGAACTCGACGACGGTGGGTTCACCGGCGCCAGCGTGGGTGTCTTGGATATTTCCGGCACCGGGTCGATGACCGTGACAAGCTGGCTTGTCCCGGCTCGCGGCACTGGTGGCACTGGCGTTATAAACATGACCGGCGGTACCCTTACATACAACGGCCCTACCGGCCAGTTTCTCGCGAACTGGAACGGTTACAATTACATCCAAAGCTCCACCGTGATCAACGTCAAAAATGCCAGTCTACTGGCGGCGGCGGCTGATGTGAGTTTGATGCAAACCGGTGCTATTGGTAAATTGGGCGAGATCAACCTTCTCACCGGCGGCGTCTTCCAAGCCCACAGTATTACCCCAGGCTCCGCGACCGGCACCTCGCTGGTGAACTTCAACGGCGGTACGCTCAAGGCGTCTACAGTTAACACGACCTTCCTCACCAATGCCAATCTTACAGGCGTTTACGTCTACGGCAACGGCGGAACGATCGACAACAATGGCGTCGCAGTCACCGTGGGCTTACCGCTTCTGGCGCCTACCGGCAGCGGCGTGAGCAACACCGTCACGATCACCGCCGGCGGAAGCGGCTATACCGGCGCTCCGGCCGTTAGGATCACAGGCAACGGCGTGGGCGCGGCAGGCTACGCAACTGTTTCCGGCGGCCAGGTCACTGGCATTGTAATTACCAATCCCGGCACCGGATACACCGGTACGCCAACGATTAGTCTTTTAGGCGGCGGTGGCGGCGGCGCAAGCACTTCCGCACTTACCCTCGCCGCAAATACGAGCGGCGGCATGACTTTCACCGGTTCCGGCACCACTACTCTTACCAGCAGCACAAGCACCTACACCGGCACAACGACGGTGAACAGCGGCACACTGCTCTTTAGCGGCTCCGCTGTGCTAGACAACAGCAGCGGCATCAACATAAACGGCAGCGGCGCGAAACTGGTGCAAAACAGTTCGACTCCCATTGGAACTCCGGTGACTGTCACCAACGGCACGCTCGACGGCACCTCGACAGTCAACTCCGTGGTAGTGGCCAGCGGGATCGGCAACACCATCGCCAACGGCGGCGGCATCGGGACGAATCCTTTTACCATCAACTCGTTGACCTTCAGCGGCGCGGGCGCATTGCAACTGAGCACAACCCCCACGACAACGTCGCCGGTTCTTAATGTCAGCACCTTGACCACCGGCTCAGTCGCCGGTTCCATCAAGGTTAACGCCAGCAGCGCCTCTTGGGCCCCCACGACGTATTATTTGGTCAACTATACCACTCTTAACGGCCTGGGATTTGGGGCCTTTACAAAGGGAACCATTGTGGGCCTAAGCAACCGCCAGAGCGCCACGCTCACGAGCCTGGCCAACACTATCGCCTTGACGATTGCCGGCGACAATCCCGTGTGGACCGGTGCAATAGCGTCGGGCAACCCGGGGTACGGTAAATGGACAACGGCAACGCTTGCCTCGCCCAAGAACTGGCAGTTGATCACCAGCGGCACGCCTACCGATTATATTGCCGGCGACAACGTGCTGTTTGACGACACAGTCCTCGTAAGCGGCGGCACTTACAACGTCAATATTTCCGATGCCAACGTTTCTCCGAGCATGGTAAGATTCAATAATAATGCAGGGCTTTACACCATATCATCCACCGGATCTTATGGCATTACCGGCGCCGGAAGCCTGACCATTGACGGCTATGGCGGTGTTACTCTCAATACCGCCAATTCCTACAGCGGTGGAACTATGCTCAACAACGGCGCGCTGAACATCAACAACGCCTCCGCCATCGGCACTGGTGCGTTGACTATCACCGCCAACACGGCCATTGACAACACCAGCGGATCGCCGATAACTCTGACGACCGCCAATTTGCAGAACTGGAACGGCGACTTCACCTTCGGCGGCACGAACGACCTGAACCTGGGCACCGGCGCGGTGACGCTGAACGCCACGCCAACAATCACCGTTAACACCGCCTATCTCCCCAACACCGGCACGCTCACCGTGGGCGGCGCTATCAGCGGCGCAGGGTTTGGCATTACCAAGGCCGGATTAGGTACGCTGGTGCTTACCGGTGCGAACACGTATTCCGGCAATACCACCGTAAACGCCGGCATGCTGACTGTGGGGCCGGGCGGCTCGATCGACAGCTCGGCGAACTCCGACAGTAACATTTCTGTCGCAAGCGGCGCTGCCTTCAACATGAACGGCGGCAACGTGACTCTCGGTAATAACGTTTTTACGGCCGCCAATAACAATAACTTAATGATGCTCGCGAACGACTCGGCGTTTAATATCGCGTCGGGCACGCTCACGTGCTCCAACGGCGCTACGAGTTGGAACCAAATCCGGGGCACGTTCACGCAAACCGGCGGCTCCTTCGTGACCCGGGGCTTTAGCATGTCGGACGGCAATGGCGTAACAAGCAACTACTACTTGGTCGGAACCGGTGCGATGTCGGTGGGCCAAGGCAATTGGGCCAGCTTGCCCGTCGGCGCCCGTGGCATAGCCAGCTTTTACATGAGCGGATCCTCTTCGCTCACCGTCACCGGGGCTGCGAATCCAGCTAATAATAACGCCAATCAATTGGTCGTCGGGGCTGTGTTTAGCAATGCTGATGCCGGCACCCACTTGTTTGTGCAGCAGGGCGGTACTATTACGACCAACGGGTTGGCGGTCGGTTCTTTCAGCGTCACAGGTAGTGCGTCCGCGCCGGGCGTTTACTTCCTTAACGGCGGCACGCTGATCACCAGCACCCTGACGAAGGGTGCAGGGAGCACCGGCACTCTGAACTTCGGCGGCGGTACTCTTAGAACCGGCACAGCCTTCAGCACTGATACCGCGCTGACCACAAACATCAACTCCGGCGGCGCCATTATCGACACCACCGGCGGCGATCTCACCTGGAGCGGTGTTCTGGCCGCCGGAACCACCGGCAGCGCCGGATTCACCAGCCTTACCAACACCGATGGTGTGTACACCTACGTGCCCGGGGTGACATTTATCGGCGCATGCACTACACCCGCTACGGGCATCGCTGTACTCAACCAGGCCGGCCAGGTCGCCGATATCGTTGTCACAAACCCCGGCTCCGGCTACACATCGGCCCCGACAATCAGCATCGACGCGCCCTCCAGCGGCAGCGCCGCCACGGCCACCGGCACTTTCAACGCCAATCCCGGCGGCCTCACCAAAATCGGCGCCGGCACGCTGACACTTCCCAACACGAACACCTACACGGGTCCGACCGCGGTGAGTGCCGGAAAACTGCTCTTAAGCGGCGCCGGTTCGATCAATACCAGCAGCGGCATCACTATTAATGGCAGCGCCGCGAAGTTCGTGCAAAGCAGTTCGGTTCCGGTCTCGGCTCCCGTGACCGTCACCACCGGCACGCTCGACGGCACCACGACGGTCAACACCGTGGTGGTGACTGCGGGAACCGGTGGAATCGTCTCCAACGGCGATGGCACCACGAATCCGTTGACTATCGGCTCGCTGACCTTCAGCGGCGCGGGCGCGCTAAGTTTGAACACTGCGGGCGCGGTGGCCCTTAATACCACCACCTTGACCGCCAGCGGAGGCGCTGGTTCAGTTACCGTCAATGCCGCCGCCACCACTTGGACCAGCGGGACAGTATACGATTTGGTCAGCTACACCGGCGCCATCGGCGGCACGGGATTTTCGGCCTTTACAACCGGGACCATTACGGGTCTCACACCACGCCAAGGCGCAACTCTCACGAATTCGACGGGCTATCTCGCCTTGTCTATCACCGGCGGCAACATTCCCGTGTGGACCGGCGTTCAGAACGGGAACTGGACGACGACCCCGGTCACACCGTTGAAAAACTGGAAGCTGCAAATCGGAGGCGCGAGCACCGATTTCCTCGTCGGCGATTCAGTGCTGTTTGACGACAGTGCCACCGGCACAACCGCGGTGAGCATCTCCGATGCCGACGTGAGCCCGACCCTCGTCACCTTTAACAACACCACCACGCCCGTTACAGGCAAGACCTACACCATCTCATCATCAAGCGGCTTCGCCATTGTGAGCGGTGCACTGATCAAGAATGGAAACGGCAGCGTTACCATTAACACCAACAACACTTACACCGGTGGAACAACGGTAAATAACGGCTCGCTGCTTATGACGGGCAACAATAACTTTGGGACGGGCGGCGTGACCATGACCGGCGGAAGCGCGACGTTCTCGGGCCTCAGCACCTGGACCGGCGCTACCACCGTGAGCGGCGGCTCGCTCATTTTGTCAACCGGCGTTACCATCGGGACGGGCAGTGTGACGGTGAATGGCGGTACGTTAGACCTGGGCGGCTTGAGCCCGACCTTCACCTCGCTACAGAGCACAACCTCGGGCGGCGCCATTACCAACAATGGCACTGCTAGCGTCCTGACGTTGAACAGCGGCGCCTACAGTGGCAATATCAACGACGGGGCCGGAACCGTTACCCTGGTCAAAACCACTACCGGGATCCAGACCCTCAGCGGCGCCAGTAGCAACTATAGCGGCGGCACCACTATCACCGCCGGCACATTAGCCGTTGGGAGCAATAATGCTCTCGGAACCGGTCTGGTGACGATGAATGGCTGCACAATCGCCGCTTCAGTTGCCGGCGTGAATCTCCCCAACAACTTCCAAGCTGACGTGGGCAGTACATTCAATACGACCAATAGCTTCACGATCAGCGGCAACATCACGGATAACGTGGCAAGTCAGCCGATTACGGGCGCAGGTACGCTGACGTTGGCAGGAACCAACAACTTTTTGCTGACTAATTCATATGCGGGCGTTTATGTTCAAGGAGGAGCCACCCTGAGCATTACGGGATCGACCACCATCGGCGGCACCGGCACAGTAAACGGCTATATGACGGTCGGCAGCAATACGGCCGGAAACGGCACCGTGACGGTTTTGCCCGGGGGCACGCTCACCATTAACGGCAATGGCGCATCATCTCCGAATACGATCTTCGGCCAACTGGCTGCTACCGGCGCACTGGATGTCAATGGCGGAAACGTGATCGTCGGTCCCGGCACCGGTTTGATTTTCGGTAATGCCGATGCCGCTGCGGTCGGCACCCTCAACGTCAATTCGGGCACCATCACCGTTAACAGTAACTTGACCGCCGGGTCGGACCCCAGCGCC
>JBEKZY010000465.1:0-4488 GCA_049509395.1 Thermoguttaceae bacterium
CCGCCGCTTCCTTGAACGCGTTCGAAAATTGTCGCAGTCTTATCCCAGGTTCCGACATGCATCCTCCTCGGACGTCATGTCACCCTTTTACCCGTGTCTCAACTTCGGGGTCCAGTCCAGTATCCTGTCCCCGTAAGCCTGCCGCTGTCCCCGTAAACCTGCCGTAAACCCTTCATCGCAGCGGACTTTCACCGCCTACTCCTCGCCAGTCTCCCGGCGCACCGTCACCGTAATTGCGTAATTGCGTAATTGCGTAATTGACGTAATTGCAGTCACACATGATTAATCCAATTCACTATCTTTCCCATTTGACTCTGAGATATCCGGCTCCAACAACTCGCAAAAAAATGAGAAGCGCTGAACGTCGTACGGCGTTTCCGGGGCCTTCATTGAAACTCGGCACAGTTCTCTTGCGGTGCGCGCCAACGACGCTTTTCTTGCCGGATCATCTTCGAGCGACCACGCGGAGAGAGCCAAGACAGTGTCGAAAAATCGCGAGAGCGAAAAAAGCAAGGGCGTCAGTGGACGAACTCGCACTTTCTTGGTCGTGTCTTGCAGAACGTTGAATACCTCCCTTGCGATAGGCGCAAGCTCTGGCTCCTGAACATCGAGCTTATGCTTCAAAAGCAAGAATGTAACGAGAATGTTCGTTGATATCTGTGAGAGCAAGGGCAATTTAAGTTCTTCGCTCTCTGAAACATTTTTCGCTTCCGAGAGAAGCGACTGCAGGTCATTGAGGCATTCTCTGAGTGACGGTATGTTAGGTATCTCTTCCCCTTCGACACGCGGAGAAAAAATCAAGTAGTTATGGATAAAGAGATGCTGCGCGATTTTCTCAGAAACAAACCGTAAGTCTCTTTCCGTTTCGTTTTCACTCGACAGTCGCTGTTCTGCCTTTTTCAGAGCATTGATGGCCTCCCTAAATTCGGCAAACGTCCGACTCGAGTGACGCACAGCAACCGCTAGCAGGTAGGCCGCCTCGTGACCGGCCAGCGAGTCTTGCTTCGTCATTTGGGAATTCTCAACAATCAAATTTGCAACACGGGACAAGTTGGCCGTGGCAGCCCAATCGCCTAACGAAGCAAAGAATATAGCGTAGAAGAGGTGACCAGTGTAAATTTTGTCGCGACTGTTGAGACTTTCCATTCCATCAATGTTACCGTCTATTAGTGCTTTTTTTAGGCTGCTGAAGTACTTATCTCGCGTTTGCGGGTCACGAAACTTGATTGCGAACAGCATTGGCGACTGACTTTTCGCACCAGGCCTCGAACTAGGGATCAGGATTTCGCGTTTGTCTGGTTGCCGAGCAGAAAGAAAAATCCCTGCGACTGCACTCGTCGCACTTAGGTCCCCAAGAACACTTATCAAACGGTCATCGATTGCCCTGCGGACACGGTTCATATCATCTGACCAAAGCAGCCTAACGATGCCACGAGCGGCATCGGTGTCGGACTTTACTCGCATGCCGTAGACCAGGCTGCTTTGTTGGGCGAAGTTGGTCCATTCCATTCGGGCTTCATCGAGGCGACGGAGGCCGTGATGTCGCGCGAATGCGTCGATGACGACGGACCGGAAATCGTCGCCCTCGCCAAGCGCAAATCGCCGCACCGAGGCGACGTCAAGGTCCTCGCCGGACGCAAGCGGAGCGAGAAAGACCCGCAGCCAAGACCGTATGTCGTACGTTTCATTTCGTAAAGCGATCGGAAATTCGGCCACAAAGATTCGAGGATCGCGAACGAACTCATGGGCGGCCGGGCCGAATTCCCCGGAAGCCTGGATCGCTATCTCACTGAGGCCCGCGTCCCCAGTAACGAGGCGGATCGCGTGCCTCGATCCGGACTGGGCCAACTTGACGTTAGTCCATTCCACGAAGGACATCGCTTCCGCGTCGCGGCTGATTCTCACGGACGACCTTTTTGGATTCTTCTTTCGGCGCAGGACGTCAAACCACTGTTCAGATCGATTCCGTAAGGCCCTCAGATCGAATTCCTGAGGTTGGGGAAAGCGGTTGTCGGAGACTACGGGTTTGAGCCGTTTCTCGCTGAACAGCTGGTTCATTCTGTCCAGTTCGTTGACGTGGCCTGTGAACCGCTCGCCGAAAAGGACGTTGAAGAGGTCGTTGCGCGCCAACACAAGCTCGACAATCTCCTTAGCATCCGTCTTGCGCGACGCTCTTTGGAGGGCACCGAGAAGATCACCAACCTGAATGCGCGCGCTTGCGATCTCTTTGGCGGCGTCCCGACGGACTGCCGCGTAGACCTCCAGAATCTCCTCGTCCAAGGGCGGAACCAGGAGGCTTGGCTCGCGGTCCGCCTTTCCGGGAGCGCCGAAGAAAACATGGTGCGACAAGCATCGACCCAGGGCGGTCATGCTTGTGTCGTCCAGAATTCCCAAAAGGTCCGCGTAGCGTCGCATATCGTACGGCGAGGCGAATAATTTGATCAGGTCGGTGTCGACCGCGTAGTGGATGGCCGTCCCGGTTGACGCAAGTTGGCGATCTCGGTCTGCCGCCGAGAGGCGCAGCCAAAGTAAACACGCCCCTTTGATGAGGGCGGTCCAATTCTCGGCCGACGGCGTATCCACTGAGTTCTTCCTTCTAGCAGGGTGTTGAAAAAGTCCCAGAAGCGACTGGAAAACCGTGAACGAACCAGAATCAAACCCGGACCCTTCACGAATCAAAGTGCGGCGAAAATGAGTTTTTCGACAGCCTGCTAGGCGCCGCTGGAGGCTCTTGCGTCGTGGCGCGCAACGATGATCAGGACAAGTTCGTTGATCTGGGGCGCAACGGCGGCGACTTCGAGCTGCGCCGCAGCAGACTCGTGTGGTGGAATCGGCCACCCGCTCGCTAAAGTCCGGGACGAATGCCAAATACCAAGCACGCTAGCAAACTCAAAATTGAACAATCCATCGGGTATGTCGACCCAAGGCCCCTCGGGCTGACGTCGCGAAATTCGGAATTGACCAGCAACGCCTTCAGTGGTCAGGTCGGGCCACGGGAGTTCGTGCTTATCGAGGATTTTCATTGTAAGCCGCTGAGATATCTTGGATAATTCTCGCATTTGGGGCGTCAACGCTTCGGTATCCACTTGCGACAAGACCGACGCGACGACGGCGTCCAAGGACTCGTCCGGGGCAGTGTCAAGGTGGAGCGTCCGATCGAGTGTCGCAAGGTGCCCGGCAATCTGCTCCGGCTCAGCCCGCACAAGGGCGTCAAAGGCCATAGGTGCGTAATCCGGTTCGAACTGGAGCGCGAACCCAGGCGAAGTGATCAAGCGCATGAGCGTGGCTTTGGCGGCGGACGCCGGCGTTAGACCCGCGGCGATGTTCAGCAAAAGCGCGTACGTCTCCTTCTTTTCCTCGGCGCCTACTGAGCTGAGAAAGCCTGGATCGTCGATCCGATCCACCAATCGACTCAGTGCTTGCGGTGTCGCGATGAAGCCGCAGAGATGCGCTAGCTCCCGCAGCGTCTTGACGCCCACTGGGGCGTTGGGCAAGTCGCCGGCCGCGATGCCAATGCCTTCCGCGAGCCGTTCCTTCGCCGGAGCGGTGAGATAATCATAGACCTGCGCGATCTGATCGAGAACAGGTTCGGTGGGGACGAAAAGCATGTTGAGCGGCGCAAACGCCTCTGGCGATCGCCCGTCCGAAACATCTCCAACAAACCGACTCTCAGCCAGCTTGCAAACCGATCCGCCGACCAGGTCTCCATTTTGGTTACGTGTTGCGGGCGTATCAGCACTGGTGGTTGTCCGTTAGATTCGTTTCAACGCAGTTGGGCGCTTTGCTCGCTGCCTAGATCACCTCAATGCGCTTCCGAATTGCGGCTAAATTTCTTCCGCGAAGAAGACGTTTAAGGAATTCCGCATTCCTGGTTTCCTCTGGGTCCGGCTCAGCGTTCCTAAGAGTGAAACCGAGACCCATCCATGACACGTAGCCACGGGCCGGCAGCGGCACTGGGGGAGAAACGTATTCACGCACACCGTTGAGCCTGCGCGTTGGGCGAGACCCGGCGAAGCGAAAGAGGTCGACTGTGAAGCCTTCATCGAAACCCCTCGGCGGGGGCGCTCCGGTTGTTCTGCGAACAGGCTGCTGGTCCGCTCTCGCCCGAAAGCGCCGATGACCTCCTGCGTCAAGAGCGGAGGGACGCTTAACGGTTGTCAACGCGTCGCCACCGATCTCTACAACCATCAATGGCTCCTTAGCTCGGCGATGGACCAAGCCGAGTAGGTCTCGCAATCGATCGACGTCAACGACATGGTTGCAATCCCACGCGTCAGCCAACCAAAGCGGGCCGCGATCGCCCATAGTCGCGCCAGGCTCGAAGACATCCTTCCTACCGTTCAACGCCTCTATCTTGGCAAAGTCGGCGATCGTGTCCCCGGGAGTGGTGTAGCTCGGCGGGAGCAAGCCGCTCGCGAAGCGCGCTTTTCGTAGCGCCGTAGCGAGCGAGCGGCTTGCGGTGGTCACCGGCGATTCGCCGGTAGGATC
>JBEKZY010000466.1:0-5568 GCA_049509395.1 Thermoguttaceae bacterium
GCTTTTAACACATGCATTGAGCCGATGCTCGTGGTGGCGGTAGCGACCAGAGCGCCGTTGCGATACAGCCGCCATGTCTTGCCGTCGTAAGTGCCGACCAGGTGGACCCAGGTGTTGATGTCTCCGGCGGGAATGGTGTAGGAAGCGACAGTAGTTGCACCGTTCCAGACGCCGACTTCATATTTGCCCGCATTGATGCGGAGAACCGTTTCGGCTTGGTTAGGCCAAAGACCATAAGAATGGCCTACGATGTTCTGGATTCCGGAGGAACTGGTGGGTTTGATCCAGGCGGCCAGGGTGATTTGGCCGACGATGTCCAATGATGCCGGGTTGCCCATCCAGACCGATCCGGTCGATCCGTCAAACTGCAATGCGTCGCCAAGGCGTCCGGTGGCGTAATTGACGCCCCAGGAGAGGATGCCATCCACGCCAACGCCCAACTGATCGTGGGCGGTGTTACCCGAACCTTCGTTGAAACTGTAAACGGCCTTGAGCTGGGCGGTATCGAGAACCGAAAGTGTCAGCAGGCCGTATACGCTGCTGGAGGCCGCTTTCACGACTGGCGCGGCTGCCGAAGAAGGCGCGGCGTAGAGCCCTGCACTGGTGATTGACCCGCCGCCGGAGACGACCGACCAGGTGAATGTCGGCTGGGTAGTCATGGCAACGCCGAACTGGTCGTAAGCGGTGGCCGTGCATTGCTGCCAGGTGCTCTTGACGATGGCGCCGCCGTTGGCTGCGACGGTGATAGTCGTCAGGGTCTGGTTGACTGTAAGTGTCAGGGTGTTCGTGGTGGAAAGGCCGGTGGAATCAGCTACCGTGATGCGGAAGGTGTAGGCGCCGGACTTGGTAAAGGTGGCGGTGGTGCTGTTCGAGGCGGAGGTTCCGTTAACGCTGAAGGTGACAGGGGCTGGAGGCGTTCCAATAGTGGACCAGGTGTAAGTGAGACTGCCATTGCCAAAGCCGACAAGCGCGGGAACGCTCAGCGCGGCACTGGTTCCAGTGACGGGGCTTGGAGCGGCGGTTATCACTGGAGCGGCAGCTATCCGCTGGGTGGTGGCGTAGATAGAAGAGGCTGTGGACGTGGTGACTTTAACACGGTAGTAGACCGTGCCTGTGGGAGTGGAATTGTCGGTGTAGCTGAGAGTGTTGGCGGCGAGAGTGGAAGAGAGAACTGTCCAACTGGTGCCGTTGGTGGAGCGTTCGACGGTGTAGTTGGTTTCGATGGCGGAGTTGTCGGTCCAGACAAGGTTGGTCTGCGTGCTGCTGGCGGCGATGGCCGTGAGGTTGGTCGGCGCCGCGAATAGCGTGGTGGGGGTGGCTTCGGAGGTATAGGACGACCAGATCGAGCCGGCGACCCACGAAGGAAGGTCGGCGGCCGCCGAAGAGCGCAGGCGAAATCGATAGGAGGTGTTTTCGGTCAGACCGGTGACCGTATAAGTGGTGGCGGAGCCGGCAAGATTGGTCGGCGAGATGGTGCTCCAGGAACTGGTGGAGGAATTGTACTGCTCGATCCAATTGCCGCTGGAACTGCTGGTATTGTTGACCCAGGTGAAGGTAATCTGGGTGGCGCCGATGCTGGAGGCGGTAAACGATGAGGGCGCCTTCAGGGTTGTGTTGTAAGAGGCGTAGGCGGAAACGACATTGCCGGCCGTGTTACGGATGCGGTAGCAGTAAAGCTGGTTGGCGTTGTAGCCGGGAATGGTGTCGGAATAGGCGGTCGTCTGGGTCGTGAGCGTGGCGATCAGCGTCCAAGTCAGGCCGTCCGTCGATCGTTCGATCGTCTCGCCGGTATTGACCGAGGAGGCGTTGTTCCAGCCCAAGTTCACGCCGCTGGGGTTGGAACCCCATGTCCCGACGCCATAGGGAGCAGCAAGGATCGTCCGGCAGGAGACGACGGGCGAGTAATCCGAGCTGGTTGTGCCGTTGGTGGCCTTCACGCGATAGTAATAGAGCGTGTTTTCGGCCCGCCCGCTGTCGACGTAGGAAATGGTGTTGGCGGCGAGAGTGGAAGAGATAACTGTCCAACTGGTGCCATTGGTGGAGCGTTCGACGGTGTAGTTGGCCTCGGTGGTGGAGTTGTCGTCCCATGAAAGCGCGATCTGGGTGGTCTGGTTCTGATACTGCGGCAGGGCGCAGAGGTTGGTGGGGGCCTGGATCGTGGGGGCGGTGCTCGAAATACCAGTGTAGGTAACGATGCTGTCGGCGGCAACGGTTCCCACGAAACTCCCGCCCGCGGTGGTGGTGATGTCAGAGTATTGCTTGAGGTCATCGCCGCTCGTGCCGGACGTGATATAAGGCGTGACGCTGGTGGCGGTGAAGCCGTTGAAACTGAAAGTCTCGCTGATGTCGGTCGAGCCGGAATTGACCGCAACAATGGCGAACTCGCCGGAAGCGGGATTTTTGAACGTGGTGATGTCCAGGCCGCCGTCGTCCGTCTCGCCGATCATGACCCAGCCGGGGCGCACAAAACGGCTGTATTGACCCATGGCCCAGAGACGCTTGGTCGCACCCCAACTGGAGGTCATCAATCCGCCAACGTCGCTGGCCGAGAGCCACCAGTAGTGATATGCGTCCGCGCCGCCGACGGTGAATGCCTTGTGAATGTCGCTGGCAAGGCTGAGGGCGCCGGCGATCTCGGAAACGCCGGTGCCCATGTAGACCTCCGTTTCCCACAGCGGCAAACCGCCGGTTCCATTGACGGCCACGTAGGGGTGATAGGTCGGGTCGTAGTTGTGCGCGGCCAGGATGCCGACATACTGCGAGAGGCTGGGGTTGGCCATGACCGAGTTGGCCAATTCAAAACTCCAATGGGAGATTTCCGGCAGCATGATCTTGGTGGTTACGCCGCGGGCGGCGAAGGTTGCGCCGACAATCGGCAGAAAGGCGGCGAACTGGTCCTCGGTCCAGAGGCAGGACTCATAGCTGACGTTCATGTCCGGCTCGTTCTGGAGCGAGATGGCGTAAAGCGGTACGCCCAGGGCCTTCATGTTCAGGGCGTAGTTGGCCAACTGCGTGGCGTAGTCCTGGTAATGAGCCGGATCGAGGTATCCGCCGTTGTTGTTGTCGTTGTTGGTCTTCCATTCGCGCGGCGGCGACCAGGGCGAACTCCATACCGTTACGCCGTAGGGAGCCACCTGCTGCATCACGCTGATTTCGCTGCTCGAGCCCTGGGGATAGATATGGCTGCGAAGCAGTGACAGGCCGGCACCAGAGGTTGTCGAGTAAAGCTGGTCGAGCGCCGTCTGGGGGATGGTGCCCCACATCCAGGCACTTGAGGCGCCGAAGCCGTCGATGATCTGCCGCACGTCGTTCCAGTTGACGGTGGCGGCCGACAGCATCATCCGCGGCTCCAACTGCTCAAACCGATACCGGCGTATTTCGGTTGCCCTATGTTTTGTGGACTTTTTTTCCGGCCGAATACACTTTAACAACAACCAGAGTGAGTTAGACATGATATCGCGATTCTTTGTGTTGGTTTTTTGTTCCGCAATGTTGTGGTTTCGTTTAGATAATGCCGTTTGCGACAAGAAGCAAGATTTCGACACTCATGAGTATTATGTGAACTTAAACCGTAATGATTGATAATGCTTTAAAAAGCAAAGTAATGCTATTTTCTCGATCCGAATACTTTTCGGTGCGTTGCTAACGTTTTGATCCACAATACTAAATACTAAAAGCTTATCAGTGTTTTTGGATAAGCTCTTAGTACTATCTTTACAAAGACTGCCAGTATGAAATTGCACGAATATTTTGTAATCAGTAAATTTGTTTCGAGCAGTCGTAGACAAACCAGAGCATTTAATCCATATTCATCATTCGGCGTTACCTGGACATACTCATAGCGACGATTCCTCCATGTTAACGAATCGCTGCATAAAATTCCAGTTGACCACGCAGATTTCCCCGTTGAGAATCTGGTTTCACAGCTCATTGTGATGCCCGGCACACCCCGCCACAGAATTACTTCGGGCACATTTTTGCCAGAAGGCCATGTATTCAGCGCCGCTCTCGCCAAAGACCTATTCGTATTATGCTCAACAGGGCATCTCAACCGCGTATGATCAAAAAACTAAAACGACTACTAAGTTCTTTAAAACTCTAATCTGTAGTAACATTGGGCGCTGGATGGCAGCCAATGAGAATGTCTGTTTGAATGGCTCACGCAGGTTATGTAGGCGTAACTGTCAACAAATCGCTATCCGGCTGTGTCTGGCGCTTCGCGAAGCAAACCGGCCAGCAATACGTCGAGCGGATGAACCAGCTCTATGAGCGAGGGGCGGACGCAACCTGAGGTTCTTATACCAATTACAACTTAAAACAGCGCGTCATCGCGTGTTTACGCTATGCGAAAACACGCTCGGTTATAGATTATAGACGCGCTGAATTAAATTAGAACGCGTATTACTTCGTGTCAATCGTGAGAACTGACACTTGCTCTGGCCGGGGATTGCCAATGAAAGACGACGCCCGCCAACGGGTCACAACCGCCGTTGCCGCCAGGATGGTCTCGTCCCTTGCCAGGAAACTTGCGGTTCAGGGCCTGACTCCTGATGAAACACTGGCGGCGATTGAATGGGCAAACAAATGTGGAGTTCAAGGCACTCCAAAGTGAACCGGTCAAAATCGGTTTGCCGCACTTCATGGATTTCGGAGAGAACCCTGAACATCCACCCGACGGCAAGGCGCAGCTCATCGCCCATGGCGCAAGCGCAAAGACCGCCACCATTGGCATGGCTTCATGGCTGGACCATGGGCGACGAATTTTACCTACCGCGCGTCATGCCCGGCATCGAGCACATCAACGACTCTTCAGTTGTCCGCGGCTCACTTGCGGCGGAACCAGAGTGCGGCCACCAGACCCATTGCGGCCAGTAGCGAAATCGTGCCGGGCTCAGGGACTACTGTCAACACGATATTGTCGATTGTCAGGGTATCTGTTTTGTTAGGGCCACCCCACTGCCAGGAATTGAGTTGGAAGTTGAGCTGCCAGGTCGCGCCGGTCGGGTTGGCGCCGGCGATGGTCCCCAGGTTGACGCTGAAGGTTTGCCAGGTATTGGCGGCGGCCAACGCATCGTTGAGCGTCGTGTTGATGATTTGCGATCCACCAAAATAATTGTTTTGCCAGGATTGCAAGCTAAGCTGGATGTTGGCCGCCTGACTGCCGAAAGCATCGAACGACAACGTGTAGTCCGACGCGTTCGGGTCCGTGTTCCCGGAAACCGTCATCAACTGTACTTGCCCGGCGTAATAGTCACTCCAGGTTGTCGTCGTCATGGTTTCCTGCCACGCACCGTTCGGGTTTCCGCCACTCAATACCACGGCATTGGCGGTTCCGGTAGGGGAACCACCGGAATATTGGGCCATGCCAAACGCACCTGTATATCCGCCGTCAAAGTCCTGATTGAAGATGATCCCCGCCGGGGCCGTGGCGGGCACTGCCAAGAGGATGGCTAGGATAACGAACATGGTTAGCTGTTTCGAACACATCGCACAGTCTCCTTGAAACAAAGGTGGTGATAGCGGGGCAACTTGCACGACACCCGCGCGAAATACTGCACCCCGACCATC
>JBEKZY010000467.1:0-6495 GCA_049509395.1 Thermoguttaceae bacterium
AACGCAGATAACCGACGCTGGCTTGGAACACCTTAAAGGACTGGCTCAACTCCGAATGTTGAGTATAATCGACACACAGATTACGGACACTGGCTTGGAAAACCTTAAAGGATTCACTCAATTGCAAGGGTTGTGGCTCGGCAATACACAGGTTACAGACGCTGGCCTGGAACACCTCAAAAGGCTGAATCAGCTTCAAACTTTAAATCTCTTCAACACACAAGTAGCAGACGCTGGATTGGAACACCTTAAAGGACTGACTCAGCTCCGAACTTTGGGTCTTAGCGACACACAGGTTACGGACGCTGGCTTGGAACACATTAAAGGGCTTACTCAACTCCTACAATTGTGGCTCGACCATACAAAGGTTACGGACGCTGGCTTGGAACACATTAAAGGACTAGCTCAGCTTCTAAACTTGAGTCTCGACAACACGCAGGTAACGGATGCTGGCGTTAGTAAGTTGCAGCAAGCGTTACCAAAATGCAAAATCGAACATTGAAACGCTCCTGAAGCCAAGTTTCCATGCTGACAAGAAATCGCCATAATGGTGAAATATGGAAACCACCGACCAGCCCTCCAACCCGAAACCCAAACTCCGCTGGTATCGATATTGCCCGCAGATATTTGTGGTATTGGTGATCGTCCTGATATTTAGTTTAATCAACAAATTGTTCCTGGCTGATTATTTTGTGCGTGCCAGCGAAGGAAATGCCTCGTTCATGCCGCAGATTTATCTGCTATTGGTTCTCTTAGTCGAGGCAAGTGTTCCGGTATTTTTGCTTTGGCTATCCAAACGTCATTGGTATCAGTATAGTCTGCGTACATTGATGATCGTCGTGACAGTTTTTGCCGTTGCTTGCAGTTGGTTTGCCGTGAAGATGCAGCAGGCGAAAAAGCAGAGGGAGACGGTAGAAGCGATTGAAAAGTTAAATTACTTCGTGACTTATGACTACGAAATGCCTTCATACAGACAATTCATCCCAAAGCCACAGCCACCTGGTCCAGAATGGCTGCGAAAGCTACTGGGAATTGACTTCTTCTGCAACGTGACTTCAATTATAAGTCCAGAGAATAATGATATCAATGGTGCTGTTCTAGAGCACCTGCAAGGAATGCCCCAACTCAAACAATTAGCAATTAATGGTTCAAATATCACTGATGCTAAGTTGAAAAAACTTAAAGGGCTGACTCAACTTCAATCACTAGACATCTGGAGTTCCCAAATCACTGACAATGGATTGGAGCATCTCGAAGGACTAATTCAACTACAAAGGCTCTACATCTGGAATTCCCAAATCACCGATGCCGGATTGGAGTACCTCAAATGGTTGACTAATCTCCAAGAGCTAGATATCAGTAACTCCCATGTTACCAATGCTGGTCTGGAGCATCTCAAAGTATTGACAAAACTTAAAACACTCGATCTCAGAAAAACCAAAGTGACCGACACCGGAGTTCAAGACCTCCAAAAAGCATTGCCAAATTTGAAAATATATCACTAAACACCAATCACCATTTTTTTCAAGGAGCTTAACATGAAAGACAGCAATTTTTGGCGAGTAATTGGCGTTGGCGTAGTCGTGGGGCTGTTCATGATTGGATTTGGGCTGTGTAAAAACAGCCAACCATCGCCCTCGTTTTCTTCGGTTGCGTATGCCGAGGACGTTACGCCCGAGAAGGCTTCGCCTAAGAAGACTGAACTGGTTTTCAAGAATTTAAATACTGGACGGGAAATTTTCAGTTACGGGATTAAACGAGCAAAGGTTCCGGGTGGATGGCTAATAGTGATTAAACTTAGTGATTCATTTGAGCTTACTTTCTATCCCGATCCAAAACACGAGTGGGATGGCGGGAGTTTAGAGTAACTGCTGAAAAGTTTGCTAGGACAGGGAGAATAGGATAAAATCGTCGAGTTTTCCGACTTTCTCCCAACTTTTCAATTTGCAAAGTTGAAGTCTAAAAGTCTAAGGGAATAATAGATGCCTGCACCAGCAGCAATTCCCAGAATGTTTTTGATGCCGTCCATTACTCGGGCACTACGATGGGGAACGAAAAGTTGCAGCGATTCTGTGGTGATACCATACTAGGTACCCGGTGGCATGCATATTTCGAGAGTGTCACGCAGTTTTATCGACCTGCTCACCTTTGCCCGGCTCACTTACCGAGACTTGGGCTTGGTTTGCCTTCTGCTCCTTAGCGAGCTTGGCGATAGCTACCTCATCGCCACTGGCAGCTTCTTCAAGAGTCTGGGCTGGTGTTTCGGTAGCCTCCTGCACAATGCTGTTGATGGCGGTGTTTTGTGTACTTCCGCTGCCAGTGACTTTTGCGACGTAGCTGGCTGCTGCACTACTAATAACACTAGCAGATGAACTGATTGCAGACATTATTATGCTCCTTACTTTGTCTGTAACGTATTTTCGCTAAAAACCCTCGAAAGAAGGGAAAATTGCACGCTACAGAAAGTGCAACTTAATATCATGTTACAATATTAATGCCTAATCGGTGCGTTGTGTGGACATTGAAAGACATTCAAAAATATTTAACCATTTGCAGTATATTTTCGGTAAGTTGTACGGTTTATAGTGGGATTTCGGCTTTTTTTACTCTATGTCATCCCATCCGCCAGGTGGCACATCCACCATGTCCAGAAAATCACTCAGCGGATCGGTCGAGCCGAAGGAGACGATCTCCTTGTGCATAAACCATCGGCGAAATGGCATCCTCGGCGATGTTTATCTGGTTAGTAAAGTAGAAATTATTGCTATTGCAGCGTTCTTCTCAGCAAAAGTACAATTCTGGGCAGTAATCCAAGGATGATCTAACTCAATAAGGAGGTTTTTCAATGAAAAAAATCGCATTAGCTTTATTGATGCTATCGTTGTTCTGCGTTGGTTGTGGACGCAGCCATGATGCCAGAGAGGCTCGGGACAAGACTCCCAAGTTCAACTCCGATACAAATCAAGCCAGGAGCGAAGTGATCGAGAGAGAGGGGGTTGTCAACGATAGGGAACCGGTCGAAAAAGTCCAAGTTGATCTCAATTCGGCAGCCGTGAAGGCCAAGGCCGATGTCCAAGAAATAAAGGCCGATGCCCAACAGGCGGAAGCCGAAGCGGTGCATGAGGTAACCAAAGAGTCCAAGACGGATGTTAAAGAGATTAAGTCTGATGCCAAAAAGACGGCGGCTAGACTGATAGATGAACTCTAAAAGCAACGCAACATTATTGCCAATTAAACGCCCTGCATATTGTCGAATGATAGCAGGGCGTTTTTCGTGTTTTTCTTATTCCACTAAGATCGGGCCTTCCGGTTGTTGCAGGGATGGCGTGACAGGATTCGCTCCAAATCCGTCATTTTATCGCACATCGGTTGCGTCCGCTTCAGTGGTGTGCTTCACCGACCCAGCAGCAAGGCTGCTTTTTAGGCATAGCTGTCGAGCAAGCCAATAAAATCCTGCTCCAACGGCAATTCCCAGAATGTTTTCAATGGCGTCCATTACCCGAGCGGTACGGTGAGGAACGAAGAGTTGCAGCGTTTCCGTGGTAATGCCATAAACCACCAGTAAAGCAATCAGGGGCCACCAAGGGCGTTTCGGCCAGCGAGTTGCATGAACCAGGACGCTCAGGACGGTGAAAAACATCAGGTGAATCCCAAATTTACCCCAAGGAACAGGGGCCGGTGCCAGCACTGTTTGCCAGAATTGCCAGAATGGAACTTACTCTGTAGGGGTAAACAACTTTTACGTGGGAAGTTGCTTGCAAGCACGGCCCGATTAGCAGTAAAATAGGTGCCTCCCCGAACTGCTGGAGGTTTCGAGCGTCAAATCTGGCGTGAGGGATAGGACGCCACCTTATGACTGATAATATCAACCTGTACCAGTTGCCCACAACGGACAATGCTGTGGTGATGCCCTGCCCGACTTCTCTTGGCACGTTGCAGGTCTTCATTACTGGGGCGGTTTTCTATTTAGTCCTCTTAGTGTGGGTGTCAAATCTAGGGACAAACCCTGTACGAACTCAAGGATGTACTGGAGAAGAAGGATGAAAGCAACACTCTTCGTCGTCCTGACCTATCTCGCAAGCTGGCTGCTCTTCATACTATACTTCGCTTTTGGTGGCACCTGGACTATGCCGGGGAACCTGATCCTGAGTGTGGTCTACATGTTCATTCCGATGACGGTCGCCGTGATTGTGCAGAAATGCCTGTTCCGGGCACCACTCAAAAAGCCGCTGCGAATCAACTTTAGGCCCAACCGATGGTTCGCCGTGGCGTGGCTGTTACCTCCGATGATCGTCCTAGCTACCATCGGAGTCTCCCTCCTGCTTCCTAGCGTGACTATCACGAGCAGCATCGAGCCGTTGGTCGAACGCTTCCAGGACGTGGTGCTGTCCGAGCAACTCGCACAGATGAAACAACAGGTTCAATACCTACCGATACACTATTTCTGGCTCGGATTGCTGGCTGGGCTGATCGCTGGCGTGACTGTCAACGCCGTGGCAGCCTTTGGCGAGGAAGTCGGCTGGCGAGGGCTGCTGCAAAGCGAGCTTGCCAAGTTCGGGTTTTGGAAATCGTCAATAATCATCGGTGTGATTTGGGGCTTCTGGCACGCTCCGCTCATCCTGCAAGGCCACAATTATCCCCAGCATCCGTGGGCGGGCGTATTCATGATGACCGTTTTCACAGTACTGTTATCGCCACTGATGGCCTACGTCACGATCAGAGCCAACTCCGTTATAGCCCCCGCCATCTTTCACGGCACACTGAACGCCACGGCTGGTCTGGCCCTTGTCGCCGTCAAAGGAGGCAGCGATATCACGGTTGGCGTGACGGGCTTGGCAGGACTTGCCACACTGTTGCTGGTGAATCTCGGGCTGTTGCTCTTTCGACGGCAGGTTGTCAAAAGGGAGGCTTGTTGAATGGACAGGAGGTTGGGGCTATCCTGAGCAACTGCGAAGAACACTTGGGCAAGGGCTGACATGGATTGCCAACACTCATCGATGAGCCAACAACATCTGGATGATGCAAATCGAACTCAGTCTGAGCGATGCGAACCGCAGCGTCAAAGTCGTCATCGGGCAAAGCCGGGTTTAGGAATTTGTGGCCGACTACATACGGTAAGTTCTGGCGAAACTACACCGGCTTAACGTTCTCGGCACACGGGCCCTTCTGCCCCCGCCCTTCCGTATAGGATACTTTTTGCCCTTCATGTAGTTCGTTGAAACTGACGCCCAATAGAGCGGATGAGTGGAAGAACAGGTCTTTGTCGTCCTCCGTTTTGATAAATCCGAAGCCCCTGTCCGTCAATCTTTTGATTGTGCCTTCAGCCATTGTATTTTCCTTTTGATTGAATTGATTTTCGGGTTGAAAGAATTGTACTGTTATTGGGTCATGAAGCAAGGGGGCGGAGGCAGGCAAGAACCTTTGTCAAAATTGACAAAGGTTAAGCCGACCGGCACTGTGCTTTGTCCACGATTTGACACCTTGCATAGTAAAGAAAACTGAGAGAACAAAAGAAGATTAGGCGGACTTTCGGTCTTACAACCGAACCGGCAGCCTACGCCGCCACTCGATCTCTACCCGCTCGCACGATGGCTTCAATGTTGGGCGAGCAAGAGCGACAACGTGTGACGTGTTCGATGGCATCGTTCAGATTCCAGCTTTGCCTCCAGACAAGGTAGGCGATGGCAACACTGGGGGACCGGTCCATGCCAACGTTGCAGTGGGTGTAAACCGTCTGGCCGTTTTTCAACAATTTATCTAATGCCTGCACGCACAGGGATAGCTTCCTTCGCAAATCTTCGCCGTCGAAAGCTCTGACCGGAATCCGCTGCACTGCGATTCCCAACTCCTTGCAGCGTGACTCAATTCGACCCCAATCCAATTCACAGTAGTCGAAGTCGTGGTCGGTCTGCAAGTTCAGGATGGCCGTGATGCCGTAGTCCGCTTTCAGGTGGTTGATGTCGTCGGTGTTGGTGGGGCATGAGCCGACGAAGAGTTGGGGTAGGACTTGGCTGAGATGCATGACCAATCTCCTTGGGCTGCAAAAGAGGGTGGCAATGGTACAGATTGCGAGGCTTCTCGTCAATGCAGCTTGGTCGAGAAGGGACGGCCCACACATCTTCGTTCCCCATGTGGGTGTTTGTGCCCAGCAGGCCGTTTATTTATTTTTGGCGGGGGGGTTATTTGCCCGTTTCAACTGAAATTACAGAGTGTGGCGGCTGCTATGGGGCGAAAAGGGCATCCCATTGGGAAAAATTACCGCTACGGGGCCAGAAATCTCGGGGGGTGGGGACACGACACGCACCCGTGTGGTATAATTACATACAGTCCTGACCACATAAGCTAGGTCTGCCATACAGCATTGTCTCCCTCCCAAAGCGGCTCTCCCTGCGGTTGCGTCTCAGCACCGCTTTGTCTCGCTGGCCCACGCCGAATCGTGGCGGTCCATTGGGCAACCAGTTGTAGCTGGCTGTGAGGCGATCCATCCACGAAAGG
>JBEKZY010000468.1:0-4281 GCA_049509395.1 Thermoguttaceae bacterium
TTGTAACGGTTATACCGCTACAAGTCTTGCTTACCCTTTCGCGAGTAAGGTTAAGAGCGCCACGTTTTTCGACCGTTACGCAGGCCCCCTCCGCGCCACGGTTTTCGAGCGTTGTTTACAAACATTTGTTCCTCACCGTACCGCTCGGGTAGGCATTAATATTGAAACATGATACTAAGTCGCACTTTCTGTAGCGTGCAATTTTCCCTTCTTTTGAGGTTTTTTAGCAAAAATACGTTACAGACAAAGTAAGGAGCGTAATAATGTCTGCAATCAGTTCATCCGCTGGTATCATTAGTAGTGCAGCGGCCAGCTACGTCGCAAAAGTCACTGGCAGCGTAAGTAGTACGCAAAACACCACAATCAACAGCATTGTGCAGGAGGCTACCGAAACGCCAGCCCAGACTCTTAAAGAAGCTGCCAGTGGCGATGAGGTAGCTATCGCCAAGCTCGCTAAGGAGGAGAGGGCAAACCAAGCCCAAGTCTCGGTAAGTGAGCCGGGCAAAGGTGAGCAGATCGACAAAACTGCGTGAGATTGTCGAAATATGCATGCATGCCACCAGTCGTGCCCAGTATGGTATCACCACAGAATCGCTGCAACTTTTCGTACCGAATTCGGTTTCAATGCCCACCGCCGTATCGCATTGTTAGATCCAGATTTTATGGGGTTGCATGGTATTCCGAGTCCTCCGACAACATTGCTTCCTTTGCGAGCTTTTTGTAACGAGATATTTCCTCAGACAATTGGCGATCCTTGGCTGCACACGCAACCAGAGCCTTGTCGAAGCAGTTTATTGCCTCTTCGTGTCGTCTCAGATTGTAACAGCATAGCCCCTTTTTGTACCACGCCATCGAGTGGGGACGCATTTCCAATACTTTGTCGAAGCATGGAACAGCCTCTTCGTATCTTTTTAGCTCCAGTAAGGAGTTTGCCTTGAGTCCCCATGCGGGCTCATAACCCGGATTCAACCGTAAAGCCTTGGAACAATACTGCACTTTCTTGTCGGGATTAATCTCTCCCAGTGCAGAGCCGACCCAGTATGTGAAGTCCCTACTCTTAAAAAGCCTCTTTAGAAACTCTAACAAACCCGTTGGTTGGGAGGTAGCGGATAGGACTGGAAGGGCTACTTTTCCTTTTTGACTGGCCTCGATGCCGTCTTCCTTCTGGTTAGGGATAGATGGCGATAAACTTGCCGATTCCCTGTAATCAGGTTGCAGTTTGAATTTATTCTCGGGTCGTGCGAGTCGTCTGGGTTCAACGAAATTCTCAATGAACCAATGCATGAACTGGATTATCCCCCAAATTACCAGGACGACAACATAGATGACTGCCATGAGAATGAGCAACTCAACCCAGGGCATGGCGGCAACCTCCTACACTGACCGTTGGATCGTAGAATCGGTTTCCATAATAACTGCATTATACCAAAACGGATATAACGCCGCTGACTCCAGCAACGAGCTACTCTAAACTCCCTCCGTCCCATTCATGTTTTGGATCAGGATAGAAAGTAAGCTCAACCGCATCACTAAGTTTAACCATTATTAGCCATCCACCCGGAACCTTTGCTCGTTTAATCCCGTAGCTGATAATTTCCCGTCCATGATTTACCTCCTTGAAAATCAACTGAGCAGATCCTCCAGATTTAGACTGCTCGGGCGTAGCATCATCGGCATAGGCAACCGAAGAGAACGAGGACGATGCGATTTGGCCGTTTTTACACAGCCCATATCCAATCATGAACAGCCCTACGACTACTCCAACGCCAATTACTCGCCAAAAAATGCTGTCTTTCATGTTAAGCTCCTTGGAAAAAAAGGTGATTGAATTTGTGTCATCGTTCAATTTTCAAATTTGGTAATGTTTTTTGAAGGTCTTGAACACCAGCATCGGTGACGTTGGTCTTGCTGAGATCGAGCGTTTCAAGTTTTTTCAATCCTTTGAGATGCACTAGACCAGCATTGCTAACATAGGAGTTGCTGAGATCCAGAAATATGAGATTAGTCAGCCCTTTGAGGTGTTTTAGTCCGTCGTCGGTGACTTGGGTATCGGAGAGATGCAGGTCTTGAAGTTGTATTAGACCTTGGAGATATTTCAGGCCATCATCTGTAATGTTGTTGTCCTGGAGGTAAAGTTCTTTGAGTTGGGTCATATTTTCAAAGTGTTGCATTCCGGCGTCAGTGATTTTTGAGCCTTGTAGCCCCAACACTTGCACTTGGGTTAGCCCTTGAATAATTTCCAGCCCATCATTGGTGATTTGGGCGTCTTGAAAGAAGAATATTCGAAGTTGTGGGAAACATTTGAGATAGACCAGTTCGGCATCACTGACCTTCCCCCTTCCCCAAACCTGAGTCACGTTGCAGAAGCAGTCGATCCCCAGCAAGTTTCGCAACCAGGCTGGACCAGGGGCTTTTGCTCCTTTTATTATCCTATTGGAAGAATCGCATTCGTAGTCATACGTTACCGATCCCCCCAACTTCCGTATCCCCTCCACCGCCTCCCGCTGCCTCCTTGCCTGCCCCAGCTTCACGGCAAACCAACTACAGGCAAGGGCAAAAAGCGTTACCAAAATCATCAGCGTCCGCAGGCTGTATTGAAACCAGCGGCGAAATGGTTTCTGGGAAGTGGGTTGGGCGGGGGTCATGGGAGAATTGCTTGCTTGTTATTGGTAGATTGTCAGATTCGGCAATGTGTTCTGAAGGTCATTGACTCCAGCGGCGGTGACTTTGGTATGGCTGAGATCGAGTTTTTCGAGTTTTTTCAGCCCCTTGAGCAGTTCTAAACCAGCATCAGTAATTTTAGTATTGCTGAGGTCCAACCATTTGAGACACGTCATCGCTGTGAGGTGTGCCAATCCGGCATCGGTGATTTGATTGTCTGCAAGCCATAGTTCTTGTAATTGAGTTAGCCCCCTGATGTGTTCCAGCCCGTTATCCGTAATCCGATTGCCTCTGATGTCAAGCATTCGGATTTGTGTCAACCCTTTAAGATAAATTAGTCTGGCATCGGTAACCTCGGTTTCATTGAGTTTCAATGTTTGAAGCTGACTCATGCCTTTGAGATAAACCAGCCCGTCGCCGGTGATTTTGTTCACGCTAAGGTCCAGGTCTTGGAGATGAATCAGCCCTTCAAGGTACTCCAGTCCGGCGTCAGCGATTTGGGAATCTCCAAAGTTGAGCGATTGTAGTTGTGTCAATCCTTTAAGGTGCTCCAGTTCAGTATTGGAAACATTTTTCTCTCGGCTTGAAATAGCAGTCACATTGCAGAAGAAATCAATTCCTAGTAAGTTTCGCAGCCATGCCGGTCCTGCTGGTTCCATACCTGGCCTAATTCTACCAGACGCATTAAATTGATAATCATATCTTACCCCTTCCCCCAACTCCCTAATTGCCTCCACGGCTTCCTTCTGCTCCTTCGCCCATTTCATCTGCACCGCCAACCAACTGCTCGGAATGGCGAAAGCGACGGTCAATACCAGTAGCGAACGGATGGAGAACTGAAAATGCCAGTGAAAGAAGAGGCTGACGATGAACCAAATAAGCATGGAAAGCAGAAACAAGCCGACAGCCGCCACGGCAATCAGAACCGCCCAGCCCTTTGGAAACCACTGCTCGGACAACAGCAAAAGCCCCACCACAACCAGCAAGACGACCAGCAATCGCTCTGGCGTTGGATAAAACCAGCGGCGTTTGGGTTTCGGGCGGTCGGTTGTCGGAGTATGGTCGATTTCCATAATTCACAATTATGGCGATTTTTTGTCAGTATGGAAACTCGGCTTTTGGGAGCGTTTTAATGTTCGATTTTGCAGTTGGGTATTGCTTGCTCTAACTTTTTCACACCTTCGTCAGTCACGTTAGTGTTGCCGAGGTACAGTACTCGGAGGTTAGTTAAGCCTTTGAGGTAATCCAGCCCTGCATCCGTCACCTTGGTGCCACGAAGGAACAACTCTTTGAGTTGGGGCAATCTTTTGAGGTGTTTCAGCCCAGTATCCGTGACATTTGTATCATTGAGGTCTAATCTTTGGAGTTGGGTCAATCCCTTGAGATGTTCCAGCCCAGCGTCCGTCACCTTGGAGCCCATGAGTTCCAACTTTTGGAGTTGGGTCATGCCTTTTAGGTATTCCAGCCCTGCATCCGTCACCTTGGTGCCACGGAGGTACAACTCTTTGAGTTGGGGCAATCTTTTGAGGTGTTCCAGCCCAGCGTCCTTGACCTCTGTGTCAACAAGGACCAACCTTTGTAGTGGGGGTAATTCTATGAGGTGTTCCAGTCCGGCGTCCG
>JBEKZY010000469.1:0-2610 GCA_049509395.1 Thermoguttaceae bacterium
TCGGCGCCCAGACTTTTAGCGACTGAGCCACTGTATTCCAGGCATCGCCGCATGATTTTTCAAGTTCCGGATTTTTAGAGACCGCCTGGCGCAGGGCCGCTTCGGCCGCCTTGTGCGGATCCATCACGGCCGGATCTTGCAGCCCGGCCAGCATGCCCAAGCGGGCTTTGCGCGAGTTTTGCACAGTGAATAGTTCGTCTTTAGCACGTCGCGCGTTTTCGGCACTTCGATCGCTGTAAGTGCTAAGCAGCACCTCGCGCCTGTAAAGCCGATTGAGCAGGTACGGCATGGCCAGGTCGCGGATGAATTCCAGATGCGCCGTGGTGTCCAGCCGGTCGGTTCGGCCCGGATTGCCGGAGACGAATACCAGTTCGTTGTCTTTAGGTCCGGCCGGGCTCCACTTCAAATAATTTTCGATCTTCGCCAGCTTGCCGTCTTCGTATACGCGGAAGAAACAGATATCCAGATCGTAGCGAGGGTACTCGAAATTGTCGGGATCACCGCCGAAAAACGCGGCGTCTTGCTCGGGCGCGAATACCAGGCGCACGTCAGTGTATTTTTTAT
The DNA here is from genome assembly GCA_049509395.1 of Thermoguttaceae bacterium. Classification (GTDB taxonomy): domain Bacteria; phylum Planctomycetota; class Planctomycetia; order Pirellulales; family Thermoguttaceae; genus JBEKIK01. Next base: position 565 of record JBEKZY010000469.1, read on the forward strand.
ACCGGTAAAGCTGATACACGCCGCCGTGGTACAGAGTGATCACGTCGCTCCTGAGGCCGGTTTGATCCATGGACTCTTTTTCGATGGTGTTCATTACGGCTCGTCTGGCTTTTTCGGCCGCTACCATGTCGGCGCCGGCCGGCACAGCGGCTTTTACCCTGTCCGTGACGTCCTCGATGCTCACCAGGACGTTCAGTTCCTGATCGGCGCACTTCAGTTCCTCGTCTCGGGTTTTGGCGTAAAATCCGTCTTTGAGGTAATCGTGCTCCGAACTGCCGAATTTTTGCAGGGCGTCGGCCCCGACGTGATGGTTGGTCATTACCAGCCCGTCGCCCGAGACGAACGACGCCGATCCGCCGGCGTTGAATCGAACAGAAGAGAGCTGCACGTGCTTGAGCCATTCGGGCGTTGCCGTGAAATTGTAACGCTCTTTTAAAATTTTGTTGGGCGGGCTGTTGAACAGCCACATGCCTTCGTCGCCGTTGGCGGGCGCGCTGATAACGGCCAATGGAATCGCAATAAGTGCAAATTGCACGATGCAAAATGCAAATTTCAAATTGCTGCAAAAAGACATGATAATCTCCCATGAAGTGAGCTGTGTCAAGGGTTGCAAGTGGTTAGAATCGTGGGACTTGACCAATCTCCCATTCGCGCTGGCGCTAAAACGCCGCACACTAAGCTGGTCCTGTCAAGTCAAGACGTCCATTCTCCTATTCGGGCCTTCGCGGCCAGTCAATCAATGCGGGCTGTCTTGCTCAGAGATCCACGACTTCTCTAACAACCTTTGATCTCGGTTTCCTTCGGTTAAGTACACGTCCCCAACTAGTACACGTCCCCAACTTGTTTTTCTTTCACCCTTCCCCCGGAACACAGAGAAGAGGGAAGGGGGTGGTGGTCTGGGGGAGGGAACTGGGGACTCTGGTCCCTCCCCCAGACGCCACGCTTATGCGGCCTGACGCTTCAGTCGCGCCGCGTCAAAATCTGTTTCCTCTCGCAATAAGTGATATGCTATTACCAACAGCCGTCGGGCCAGCGCCACGACTGCCGTCTTCTTGCCGCGTCGCTTGGCCACCCGGTTGAACCAACTCCTAAGCGGTTGTGTGTCGCGGTGTCGATCCACGGCCACCAGATGGGCAATTTGCACCCATACTGCACGCAACTCCCGCCGGCCCTCACGACTGATCGGTCCGTACTGCGTTCGCTCGCTGCTCTGTCGCACCGTAGGCGCCAGGCCCGAGTAGCCCACAAGTTTCCGCGATGACGGAAAACGATGTACGTCATCCACCGCCGCCAGGAACGTCAACGATGCAATACGCCCTACCTTCGGCATAGTTTGCAATCGCTTCGCACGCGGTTCTGTTCGTTCGTGCTGGGCCAACTTCCGCTCCAGTTCGTGGATGGACTGCGTTAAAGCCTTGAAACTCTGATAATACGCCCGCACTACCATCATCATGTGTTCGCAGGAAAAACTGTTTACAAACATCCTTTCCCAACCGGCGAAGCTCGACAACGCCCCGGCCGGCAGCCGCATGCCTTCTTGCCGCAACATCCCGCGAACCACGTTGCAGAGCTTGGTCCGTGCGGCAACCAATTGCCGCCGTGCTACCAAGAGGCCCCGCAACGCCCGAGTTTCCCTTCCGGGCATGTGCACAGGATGTGGCAGTGCGTCGATCCGCAGCAACTCGCAGAGGATCCGCGCGTCAACCTTGTCGGTCTTCCGACGGCTTTCGGCGATCAGTTTCACCTTATTTGGATTCACCACGGTCACTTTCGCACCTATCGCTACCAATGCCTCATACACCCAGGCGGTCTGGTTGCCCGCCTCAATGGCCACGCTCAAACCGTCCTTTCGGAATCGCCGCAGGCGGGCCTCAAACGCCTCTTTCGTTGTCTCTACCGGGCCGGACCATAACTTCCGGCCACGGTCTGTCGTTATGTACACATAGCTGGACACGCCACCTAAATCTATGCCACAATAGTTCACGGCCAACCTCCTTCTGTTGGTAAGGACTGATAAAGTGTAACGAACAAAATCAGTATCCTAAC
>JBEKZY010000047.1:0-21471 GCA_049509395.1 Thermoguttaceae bacterium
GCAGTCAGGCGGTGGAAGAGGGTTTCGACGCCGAGTGCCTATTCGCAAAATTGGCGGAAAAACTCATTGACGATTGCACGGCAGCGGCAGCATCGGCACAGCTTAAAAAGCGGATCGCCGATACTTTCGTGCGGCAGGAACTTGAGTCCGAGCGACAAGCGCTATGTCCGCATCCTGAAATGGCCGGCCTATTCAGCGAGCTTTTGCAAAAGAATAAGCGAGTTATTCTATCTTCCGACATGTACCTGTCGGCCGACCAGATCCGCGGCCTTTTGTCCGTAAACGGCCTGCCGGTCCGCGACACGCCGCTGTACGTATCCGGGGAATTGAAATTGTGCAAAGGCACGGGCCGGCTTTTCAGGCACTGGATCGAGTCGGAGAACGTAGATCCGCGGCGTGCCATCCACATCGGCGACAACGCCGAATGCGATTTTGCAGCGGCCCTGTCCGCCGGCCTCAATGCAATTCATTTTTCCGATCCAGCGTCACAAACTCGCAGGGGACGCTTGCTTAAGCTTCACCATGCGGCGGCCGGCAACGACCTTTCCAAGGGCAAATACGCCCTGGCGCTATGCGAGCAAATGGGGAGTCATCCTCTGCGGGACGACTTTTTCTTCCGTTACGGCAGCCAGTTCCTCGGTCCGATCTTTGCAGTCGCCATGCACCGGCTGGTCGAGCAGGTCAGCCAGTACGGCATAAACCAATTATTGTTCACAGCCCGGGAAGGATTTATATTCAAGAAAATCTACGAGCGATTCGTGCAAAGCCTGATCCCGCATGCCCAGCGGCCGGACACGGTTTACGCATATTTCTCCCGCCATTCTACGGCCCTGGCTTCGGTCCAGCGGCTTTCACCACGCGAGGTGCAGCGGTGCATGCTTAAAACAAAACGCGGCGGGCTGGCCAGGGTGTTGAGCGCTTACGGACTGCCCCAAGAACCGTTTGCCGCGATCGCGGCCGAGTACGGAATCGCGATGGACGATCCGATCCACAGGACCGACGAGCCGCGACTGGTAAAATTCCTCTCCGACGGCCGGGTCCAAAGCGCGGTTGCGCCGCTGCAGCGTTCGGCCGCCACGAAACTCGAAGCCTACCTGACACAATGCGGATTCTGGGGACGCAACCGCAAGGTTGCGCTGGTCGACGTGGGCTGGGAAGGCACTATCCAGTTCAATCTTATTAATGCCTTCGGACAACGCCAGGATTTCCCGCAACTGTTCGGATTTTATTTGGGCCGGCGCAGGGGTCTGAATCTACTGGAGTATTCTCCTTCATTCGCCGAGGGACTGATATACGACTACCGGAATTACTGCATCGGCGAACGGCTGCCCCTGGAATTTCTGGAGATCTTCGAGGAGGCCGCCCGGGCCCCGCACGGAACGACCATGGGCTACCGATGGGCCGAGGGCAACGACACGATCCGCCCGATTTTAAAACAGCCGGGCCAGACCGATCGAGATCGCGAAATCGAGAATAATCCGCAACTCGCCGTTATGCAACAGGGCATACTGGACTTTGCCGAGCGATACCTGGAAGTCGTCCGCTGGACCGGATACGGTTCCCAGCAGATAAAGCCCTTCGTCCTTGCCACGGCGACGCGTTTTGTGTGCTTGCCCCGGAAAAACGAGGTTCAGGCCGTCATAAGGGGCCTTAATCATGCGGAAGACTTCGGCGGCAGCAACTCATTTGAACTTGGCGCACGCGATTTCAACCCGCTGCGGTTTGGCGATTGGAAAAAAGTGCGGTGGGCTTTTTGGAGACAAGGCAGTTTGGCCCAGACAAATCGGGCTTTGGCGTGGCTGGCCACAATTTGCCGTATGTCTCTTTTCGGATCATGGTGAGCTATAAGATATGACCGAGTTTACATCCCAACCCATCAACGCCTCGCAAGTGCAAACGCCATGTAACGCGCCTGCGGCGGTCAGGGCCGCGGCGTATTTGCGCGGGCTGGACCAGTTCAACGCCCAGGCCCGTGAAGGCGCTCTTCCGGAAATCCAAGTTCAGTTTTTCCGGCGTCTCCGCTGGGAACTGGATGCGGCGCTAAGAAGTTTCCAAAAGTCATCGGCCGGATGGAGCGAAAGCATCGACGACTTTGAATCCTACACGGAATTGGACTGGGTCTGCAATCAATGCGAATACTGGATGGGGCCGGCCGACCGCGCGGACTTCTCGCACATATATCAGAAATGCGCGGAAATGAAGGGCACTGCCGCGGCCATGACAGCCCGGGAATATATGGCTGTCGGATTGCTCGTCCATACGGCGAATATTCTGGTTCAAGCAATGCGGAATCCCCTGGTTTTATGGCCTCACCCGATGCGGATATATCGATGGATGAGCAGAAAATCGCGGGACATTTTCGCGCGGATGCCGTTCAGCTTAAGTCGGGCAAGGCGGCGTTTCGTGATTTGGCTGAGGATTGCTTTATTGCGTTTCAGTTAGGACGGTTCTCATGATGGGATTTGTATGGGAGGGGGAATTTTGAAGACTTCACGACCTAAAGTGCTTTTCATTTCGCATTCGCCGCATTTCGGAGGCGCCGAGCGGTGCCTTTATTATCTGATGAAGGGATTGCACCGGGAAAAATACGACCTCTCAGTCATGCTGCCCCCAAGACCGCTGATACATCGTTTGCATCAGCGAAACCTGCGCAAACTCATCGAAGAACTGCATATCCCCGTGCATTTGTCGCCAATTCGCTGGTGGGTTGGACGTTGGCCGCGTTATCGGGCTTTCGCCGATGGATTGACCCAGCGCGTGGCCAAAAGCGTTCACTTGATGCAAAAAGAACGATTCGACCTCGTAGTTAGCAATACCATCGCTTTTGCCGAAGGCGCCTTGGCGTCGCGATATTGCGGCATTCCGCACGTCTGGTACGTGCACGAAATGCTCATGGACGATCCGGTGCTCCGCTCGTTTATGCCGCTAGAGCGCCTTTACCGGGTCATGGACGGGCTGTCGTCGCACTTCATTGCCGTCTCAGAGGCCGTAAAAAGGCAATTCGATCCTTATGTAAAAAACGAGAAACTCAGCGTTGTGCACACCGGATTGCCGGATATCAAGCCTGCCACGTTGGATCAACCGAAAAAAACAGTTTTCGGCCTTCCTCCGCATATTCCAGTGGTCACTTTCATCGGTCTTTTGTCGGAGCGCAAGGGCGTTCTGGATTTCGTGGACAGTACGCGGTTTGTGCTTCAGCGGTTTCCCAAAGCCATATTTGTCCTGGCTGGCCCTGAAGGGGGAAAAGGACGCGAGGCGATCGCGCAGATTGACAAGCACGGAATCCGCGATTCGTTCCGCATCCTGGGCAATCGCAGCGACGTCCCGCGGATCCTCTCGGCCTCGGACATGCTGGTGCTGCCTTCATTGGCCGATCCTATGCCGCTGGCAGTGCTGGAGGCCATGGCCTCGGGCATTCCGGTGATTGCAACCCGCAGCGGCGGGTGCGAGGAAATGGTCGTCGACGGCGTGACCGGCCGGCTCGTGCCCGTGAAAAATCCAGCCGCATTGTCGCAGGCGATCATCGAGCTGATCGAGTCGCCCTCGATGCGGGTGCTGATGGGATTAAACGGCAGCCGCCGTTATGCCGATTGCTTTAATTACTACAATTATATTTCTCGGTTTGAGGAAGTCTTGGACAGGTCTTGCGACGGCGCATCACAAATTATCAACAATGACGGAAGTCGAACCTCGGTCGACAACCTTGTGGCTCAATTGCGCGACTCCGCAATCGCCCAAGCCCGAATTATGGCCACCGAGGCCGGCGGACTGAAAAAAATCACCAGCAACATCGAGGCCTCGGTCCGTTGCTGGTCGCTTATGTGAGACAAGTATTAAGCCATGAAGCGGCGTGCTAAAAGCGGGATTCTTGAAGTGTGCGCTTGCCGGGATTGGGATTTTCGGTCGGGGCCTTTCGTTCCGGAGCTGGCTCGTCCAAGGAAATGCCGTCCAGGCGGGGTTCGATCTTCGACAGGTCCAGGCCAAATCGCTTAAGCACCGTCGGAGCAATGTCCTCTCGGGTGCCGTTGCGATTGACTTTCTTGTCATTCGTGGACAGGAAAATATACGGGGCGTAGGAATGGCTCTTTTTTCCGATGTCGAAACCGTGATCCGCGGTAACATAAACCAGTGTTTGATCGTAGAGTTTTAATTCCTTGAGCTTGTCGATGATTTTGCCGGTCCATAAATCGTCCAATTTTATCCCATCGGAATACTCCCGCGAACTCTCGCCGAACTTATGGCCGTTTTTATCCGGTTGAATAAACTGGACGAAAATGAAAAAGCGTTTGCCTTTGCACTTTTCCAACTGGTCGATGGCTGCCGCGCCGACCTTCTCGTTTACAATCAGTCCGTTGGCGAATAAATCGATGTTGTCTTTGGCATTGAGATACGGACCTCCCGGCATTTTTACAAATTTAGCGCCGTCTTCCTCGATGATTTGTCCGCCTTGCAGTTCGTCCGGTCCGGGCTTGTTGTCGTCGATTCTCTTGTTCTCGATCTGTATTTCCCGCCACGCGTCGTAAGGAATCTTAAAGGGTTTGTCGGCGCTGAGATAATAACTTGTTTTGGCGATGATTGCCGCGGTTTGGATGTTTTCAGGACCGAAGAAGTTTTTCAACCGCTCGAAGATCGTATAACCGCGCGGAATCGGCCGGTAAATCTTGTCGGTACGGACGCCCGTTTTATCGGGCGTGTACCCGGTGAGAATTTGAGCGAAACCGGGCGCGGTTTCGGTGGCGCCGGTAACAATGTCGATGTCAACCAGTCCGCCGTCTTTGACAAGTGCCGCCAGGTTGGGCAACTGATCGGCGGCCAGCAGCCGCTTGACATTGTTTCGCTCCGCCCCGTCCCAGCCAATAACCATAATCCCCTGCGGAACGTCCGCCGCCCGCAAAATGGCGGAGATCGCCAAAACCAGTAATATTAATGTTGCAAATCGAGAACCAAATCGCCATTTAGATCGAGTCATAATAATTATCCTTGACAATACTTCAATTATCCCGTCATTTCCGCATAACTAGTAGTCCGCTAACACTTAAATTGTGGTTGTTGGGATGGCAGTTGTACTGCCAGCCCGGGACGACAGTACAACTGTCGTCCCAACTGATTCACACAATTAGTCATGGTGTACTACTAACGGTATTATAAAGCATCAATGGGAACTTGCCATCTTTATCGATGGGAAAAATGGTACCGGGAAGACCGGTCTTTCATTGCATCGGAACTGCCCGGAACTGCCCAGAGGGAATTTCTTCAATTACAAAACCTATTCCTAAAATCAAATACGGCATAGAGAAAGAGAAGTATGAAATATCGAACATGTGTTTGTAAAGTGTATTTTGCATGCCCATTCTTTGAATAGCCAGGATAAATAACACCGAAATAAGTGCAAGCATTAAGAACCCCGCAGACCATACAAATCGCTTTAGGCTCGTAACAAACACGCCTGCCAAAGAGGCAGCAAACACAAATAGCGCAAGAATAGAATTTGGGATAAATCCCTTTTGATGACTAAATGGAATATGAGCCACAAAGTCTACCGGGCTCCAAAAATAAAAGACGGCAAGAATTCCCAAAAATATAGCGGCGGCACTGGAAAGAAAAACAACCGCGCTTCGAATCTCTTTCTTGAAATCAAAATATCTTATGAAATAGAGTAGAAAGAGAAGACCAACTATAGATCGAGTTAAAGCAATAAGCCCAATTAAGGCACCGAGAAGCATCATCCGTTTCGTGTTTTTGCGATTTTTATATTTTTCCGCAATAAATATGATTCCCATAAAAAGAACCATATTAGTAAACAGGTCGCTTCTCACGATAACTTCATAAATAAAAACGGGCGATGTCATTAGAAGGAGCAAAATATAGGTGCGAGTATTGTTATTTGCAATTAGTCCGTAAACAAGCAAAGAAAACAACAACAAAGAAAAGATCTGGTAATATCCAACATCACCCAGCAGATAAAACGGCAATCCGGAAATATACATGACCGGCAAACAAGACATCACCCCGCCTAAATGAGTTTCAACTAAATAGGGATAATCACCGTGTAATAATGCGGCATCAAAGTTTGCCATTGCAGACCAACGGTCCACATTGATGCTCAACGGCTTTATTCTATGCAAGACAACAAAAGCAAAACAGCAGAACAACAAAACAAGTCCGATCGGAATCCACGTTGGAATTGCGTGAGTTAATTTGTGAAAAGCTAAAGTGAGAATCGCTATGAAGAAAATGTATGCCATTCCCGCAGGAAAAGCCAAGTCAAGGCGTGTTCCGTATTTAGCAACAAAAAGCAAATTGATGAGGATAATTCCGACTAACAATCCCACAAATGCAATATACTTTTTCATATCGGGATATTCTAGGCGGATATTTCGGGAACACAATACCAGGCGCTATGCCGGCTGCCATGCCCACGCTTGCGTGGGCGTGAGTTTGTGCATAAGTATTGTTCCGCAGGCGTGTGACTCCGATAGAACATCCAATCAACCGCGTACCAATAAAAATCTCTTGATCCTCATTACCGGCGACGACAATCTTCTGATTCTAAAGCGTATTGGACGCTGCCGCATCGTCACTCCGTGACTATTCTGGTCGCGCATGCAACGAAAAGGATAGAAAATAAAAAAAAAGAGGGTGCAATTCAATTCAGTCAAAAATCGAGAACACCGACCCGTTTTTTCTCCTTTTATCTTTTATTTCCTTTCTTCAATCGGATATATATTTTAGTATTTCATCATGAGAAACCGGCCGGAACAGACCGTCGGGCAGGTCCTTGGGGAAATCGAGGTAGAAGTAGTAGGTTTCGGCTAAATAGAGATCCTTTAAATCCGGTGAATGACTAACCTTGCGCTGAACCTTGGTGGGATACCAGATGCCTGAGGGAGATTTTAAAAAATCATCCATCAGATAAACATCTGAATGAGGTCCATTTTTAAAAATTATCTCATGTCGAACTGTAACGAAACTTCGCGCCGGATCGACCAGGAATCGTTCGATAGTCGCTTGATAAGATTTTTCGACTAATATCATCCCAGGCGGATCATTGGGGCCGGCCAGCTTTATCACTACTTCTATGTCATCGCTTGGATATCCCAGTGTAGCGGGATAGGCGTAAGGTTCGACAAACTCTAAGGGCTCAACACCACCATACCCTTTTGCATATAAAGAACCGTCTCGCAATACCTCAACCCGGCATTCTTCCAACCATTTAGTTTTTTTACCATTATCAATAATACTAACCTCTTCAGCCTTATAAACTGTTTTCCCATCACATACCGTGGTTGGTGAAAAGTGAAATAAGTTAAAATTCTTTTTATACCACTGAAAGTTTTGCGGCAAGGCAGGGGGGTTAAAAGGCGGTGAATTCGGTTTCCTGTTTCGAAAAGCTAATTCAATTCGGAATTGCGGCCCCTTATGCCACACAAGGCTAAAATTCCCCACCTCACTCACAACGGCTATGTAAGGGTCAAAATCCTTCCGTGCCTTTGTTGCCGCATCGACTATTCGCCGCAATTCCGGACTGGGCGTGCGATCGACGAGCGGCACCGATTTTGGCACATCCAAGGCATATATATCGGCTGGTCCTTCGTCCGGATACTCAATCTTCCAAGGAGTAGAGTCATTGCACTTTTGGTAATTCTTGTCCGTGCCGAAGTTTTCTTGGATCATTTCTATCGGATGTTTATCTGTCGGATCAACATAGAAAGAGACCTTATGATATTCGTCTTTGGTTCGATACTTAATATCATACTCAATAAGGTCCCGGCCGGACTTTTGGATTCGGCGACTTGTTTGTGCGACAATCTCAGAGTCGTGTGTAAAAAAACTGGTCGATGGCGGATCGCCTCGCAATAAGCTTTCGAAAATATTATGAAACCCGGAAACCTGCTCTTTTTCATAATCCGATTCCAATTCCCGTCCAATTCGTTCATGTTCGGATTCATTGTAATACATATCTCTTATTTGATTGCGATGATCGACAAACATTGCAAATTCTGGCATGGCACAAATGGCAAATATTTGATTCTTAGGAGAATACCAGTATTCAACTTTCTTACCGGATATAGTGGTGGCATGTATCCATGATTCTATTTGCACGGCCTTGACTACATCGGCCCAGCTTGGAGGTGATGTTACCGCGTTCCAAAATATAATAAGGGCTAAAATCGCTATAACTGCGGCCGCTGAACCGCAGATTGCCCAAACACGCAAACGAAACCTTTTTATACTATGTACAGATACAACGTTTTGTTTTGAGTCGTATGCCAATGTTTCAGCCCAACTCAGTGCCCGATTAAATGCCCGTTTCTGCGGTTCTTCAGGAGGTGAGGCTGATAAAACTAAAGATACAGCCTTGTGCAATACGCCCTGCAATTCATCTTGAGCGGGGGCAGCGTCAATATCTTCTTTATTCATGACGAGACTCCTTTTTTGGTACGCCCAAAAGGATTTCCAAACGCGAGCGCGCCCTGGAAAGGGCCGTGGACGCCGCTGTAGCAGAAATTTCCAACGTTTCGGCAATTTGACGATGACTAAGATTTTCGAAATATCGCAAACAAAAAACTTCCGCATCGCGATGGGGAAGTTCCTTGATGGCCGACCGAAGTCGGGCCTCAAGCTCGCGGGCCGCTAATTTCTCCTCCGGAACGTCTTTGGCGGCAATGATTTGGTCGGCTTCCAATGGCATCGCAATCCGCCGTCGGCGCAGTGCATCCAGTGCCCGGCAAGTCGCCATCCTGCAGAGCAAGGCCGCCCAACATTCGACCTCCATCCCATTGCTCTGTCTATGCGCCTCGGCAAATACCTCTTGCACAACATCTTCGGCATCTTCGGCATGGCCGAGTATTCGCCACGCTATCCCGAAGACAGCGGAGCCGTGTGCGCGGATAAGCGTATTCCAATCGATCAATGCCTTAGCCTCGTAAAGCGACATGTCTGAACTTCTATAATATTGTCGCAGCCGGATAGGTGAATGTCACCAAAATAAATTATTCTAGAGAAATAATAGAGATATCAAGCGATATTCCAGAATCGGCACAAGAAAGTTGGCCGGGAATTTAGTTGAGATAAGGCATTTTCCACTACAGTTTACCGCTTTTCGCCACCGGGCGGACTTCGCGGATTTTGGCGGTGGGACGGACCTGGTCCAGGGCGATGGGCGCCTTGCGGTCGTCGATGGAGAGATTGCCGGCCTCGTCGCGGACTTCGAGGCGGAGATAGATGAGCGGGGGCACGCGGCTGTCGATGATCCAGATGTAACGGCCGCTGTTGCCCCCAACGCCTGCCGAGATGCCGGCGATCTGCACGTCTTGAGACTAGCGAAAACCGGCCGGACCGCCTACATTGTAGCTGGTGACGACGTTCTTCTGATATTAAAGCGTTTTGTACGCTGTCGAATCATTACGCCGCGGCAATTCTGGTCGCGCATGCAGCGAAATAAATAAACTGCTACAAGGTCTACATCAGCTATGCCCTTTTTTATTCCTCAGGACGACATTTCCCAGCAAGCCTATCGCACCCATGCCTAGTAGAACGATAATGGAGGGTTCGGGAACGGGATTCATAGATGGATTCAAGATACCATAAGGCTTTCCCCCTTTGGAAAATACATAGTTCATTATATCTTTGTCATCTGAGGTAACATATCCATCGTAATCAAAATCGCCAAATATTGTACCCAATGCGGTATAGTGCGTGCCGTAAGCACTATTTAATTGGGCAAGGGTTGTTCCACCAGGATGGATGGCGAGAACTGAGTTTATGATATTATAATCCAATTGATCAACTTTGCCGTCCATATTGCAATCGCCGTAGTAGCCGTAGGATGCCAAAATGTCGCCGGGATTAACGGTGACTCCATGGAAGGTATCCCCGATCAAGTCAAGATATTCCTGGCCCGTGCACCAATTGATGCCGGTATAGTCATTGGAATCAGATGCGGCAAATGAGCTTGTAATGCCCACGCCGTCCCAGTATCCGCCATCACTACCATCACTTAACCATGTTTGGAAATTTTGGGCGGTGCCGATAGTCCAAGGTGCAGAGCCAGTCGTAGAATACTGAACTTGTCCGATTCTAACCGAACTGTTGTTGATGTTTAAAGAACTTAAAGCGTCGCCAAAACCATCCACTGTCATTCGTAGGACACCTATATCCCCGCCCAAAGGCGGTGATTGCCCGTAAGAAATTGTCGAAAAAAGTGCTAAAAGTGCCGTTAGAAAAAGAACCTTTTTTGATAACATAATATATTTCTCCCTATACTCGATGAAGCAAATAAAAAATGGAAACTCATACATGCGTTACAACGGAGACAAAATAAATTGGCTAATAACTAATTCAGTATCCCTGTTGTGTCTCACCTGTTGCCAAACAGCTTAGGATCGAGACGCCGAACAATGGAATCGATAGAATCAACCGCTATTAGCGATTAACCAAAGAACGCACCCAGATACAAGAATCTAAATGCCGATTTTTATGTCGGTTTGGGTGCTAATACTGCCTCACTGGATTGTGCCATAACGAATAAAAACCCAATAGTACCGCTAAACATCCCCCACCCATGTCAAGTACCCCCCCAAAAAATAAAATGAGAGAAAATAAGCGGATTCTCCTCACATCGAGATTATTTACCGCGGCGCAGCGCTTTTCGCCACCGGCCGTACTTCGCGGATTTTGGCGGTGGGACGGACCTGGTCCAGGGCGATGGGGGCTTTGCGGTCGTCGATGGAGAGGTTGCCGGCCTCGTCGCGGACTTCGAGGCGGAGATAGATGAGCGGGGGCACGCGGCTGTCGATGGTCCACGTGTAGCGGCCGGTGTTTTCCAGGCCGGTGGCAATCGTGGTCCACGGCCCGTTGGGATTTTGGCTGAAGGCAAGCGTAACGGGCCGGTCGGCGAGCATTTTGTCCGAGGCTTCCCAAGTGATAATCAACTGGCCGTCGTCCTTGCCCTTGCCCAAGTCGGCCGAGATGATGCGGGCAATGGGTTTGGTAAGATCGACGCCGACCCAGATCGAAGGCAGATCGCCGGATTTTGGCGGTGCTTGGCTCAGGCCCGCCCCGCTGGTGGCCACGATGCGGAATCCGTAGATGCCTTCCTCGTCAACGGAAACGGAGATGGGGCTGCGGTTGTCGTCATCCACGGCATACATCCGCCAGGTCCGCCCGCCGTCGCGTGTGCCCCAGAGTTCCACGCGGCTGACGCCCGAGGGGCCGACCGATTCGAGGTCATAATCCAACTCGAACAATCGCGTGTTGATCATCCTGGGCCGTTCGCCCGGCGGGAGCAGGCGCAATTCCGGATCGGCCGGCGTATCGCCGGCGGCTTGATATCGATTGCCGATGGGCGGATTAAGGCTGAGCGGCGCTGTGCCCGAGGGCAGATCGATGTTATTTGTACGATTGGCCAGGCGTTCCGTTTTGTTGGCAGTTGCGGCGGATCCGGCAGGCGGCTTTGGGGCCGGTTCGATTTTGTCTTTGCCGACAACGGCAGGGCTTGGATTGGGGGCCGCGTCTTTATCGATTTTTACCTGCGCGTGGCTGACCGATTTGTTGCCGGCGGCGTCGGCCACTTCAGCGCGGATTTGGATTTCGCGCAAGCCGGGCTGGGGCCACCAGGAAACCTCGCCGCTTTGCATGCCATCCGAAACTTTGGAATTCTTTTCGTCCACGGCCACCGTTTGCCAAGCTCCGTTGGGCAACGACCGATATTGCAGAGAAAAGCTATCGGGCTTGGGATTTTGTTCGCCGATCTGCCACTTAACATTGATCTGTCCGGCCTGGCCGCATTGCGCGGTAAGTTGCAAGCGCGGCGGCGCGGTGTCGACGATTACCCGCAGCCCGGGCACGGATATGGTTTCAGGATGGAATTTTCCCGCCCGATCGACGGTGCGGATTGCAAACCAATATTCGCCGTCGGTCGCGGTGCGGAAGGGGATCTGTTTTTGATTGGCCTGCACTCGGGCATATAGTTGCCAGTGAGCGCCGTTGTCGTGCGAAACCAACAATTGCACTTCCACCGGCTGGCGGGCCGATTCGGCCGGTTGATCCACGCTAAACGGAATGGAAAAAAGAGTTTGCCGGGTAACAATGGGCGAGGGAAGGGCCGAGGTGTTTACAGGCGGGCCGGTTTGCGCTTCAGCCGCCGCCTGGGTTAAGGCAAGACTAGTAATGAGAGTTGCAAGCCACATTGGAGAGTTTCCTCCCATGGCCGGTGATTATTCCAACTTTCTACCCCAAATATGAGGGATAAGCATGTACCATCGGTACACAGTCCCACACTGATCGTATCGGAGATAACGATCGCAGGACTTAAATGGCTAATTCCGGGAAGCCTGGATTGCTAAATAAGAAATCCAAGTTGTTATTGTAGAACCCAAAGTCATCCTGAGCGAAGCGAAGGATCTCATTAAAATTTGCCGGTATTTCCCATCTTACTCGCTCCAGATTCTTCGCTGCGCTCAGAATGACTAGCCACGTTGGTAGTTCATTGGAGGGGGAAGTGGGGAAAATCATTATAATGAAGATAATTTGACTGAAATTAATCGCTAGACTTAAAACGAGTTATGATGATAATAAAAGAAGTATAACCATATTGAGGAAAATCGGGGGTCATCACTCATCGTGACCTGGGAACAGTTGCGGGCCCTTGAGCCGGAGCAGTTTATAGTATCGTTCGCCTTGTTGGCGATCATGATCGCTATTGCAGCTTATATTATTTCGAAAATCCGTGCCAAGACCCTACAACGCGAACCACGAGCCAGTGAATTACTCTCAAAATTTCGTGAAATGCACTCCCGGGGTGTGCTAACCGACGCGGAATTCCGAACTATTAAAACTGCGTTGGCCGAGCAACTCCAAAAAGAGTTAAATGATATCAGCGAAAGAGGTTAGCTAAACAACACCAACCTCACCATCGCGGTAAGTTCGCGCAGTTCTAACGGTTTGAAGGGATTCAAGCCTTGTATCATCGAAAACCCAAACCAGTGTACAAACGTAGTAAGAGCAGCTTTGAATGATTGTGAAAATGGGATTGGCTGCGAATCGAGTCCGTTAGATCACAAGGAACAGTAATGCCTACAGGTAGAGATTTCACAACCGGTCGCCGCGGAGGCGGTCCAATAAAGAAGAACGCCTTTTGCTCGTTCTGCCGCAAGAGCTATCGCGACGTCGGTCCGCTGGTCGAAGGTCCGGGCGACGTATATATCTGCGGCGAGTGCATCGATCTTTGCCAATCGATCCTGGAACAAGAGCGCCGCCGCCGCGGCACCAACAAGCAACTATTCACCAAGATTCCCACTCCGCGGCAGATCGTCTCGCAGTTGGATCAATACGTCATCGGCCAAGAGCACGCCAAAAAAATCCTGGCCGTGGCGGTGCACAGCCATTACAAGCGGTTGATTCACGGCACATCCGGCTCCGACGTGGAGATAGACAAGTCTAACATCCTGTTGATCGGCCCCACGGGCTCGGGCAAGACCTTGCTGGCGCAAACCCTGGCGCGGATTCTCGACGTGCCCTTTGCCATCGGCGACGCTACCACCTTGACCGAGGCCGGGTACGTGGGCGAAGACGTGGAAAACCTGCTCTTGAAACTCCTGCACGCCGCTGATTTCGATTTGGAATCGGCCCAGCGCGGCGTGCTTTACATCGACGAGATCGACAAGATCGGCAAGACCAGCCAGAACATCTCCATCACCCGCGACGTGTCGGGCGAAGGCGTGCAGCAGGCCCTCTTAAAGATGCTCGAAGGCACCGTGGCCAATGTGCCGCCCCAAGGCGGGCGCAAACATCCCGAGCAACAATACATCCAGATGGACACCTCGAACATCCTCTTCATCTGCGGCGGCACTTTCGTGGGCCTGGAAGACATCATCGCCCGGCGGATGGGAAAACGCACCATCGGTTTCACGCAAGAGGGCGTAAGCCGGGATCAAATGGAACTGGGCGACCTGCTCCAGCAAGTAACCTCCGACGACATCCTGGAATACGGCATGATTCCCGAGCTCATCGGCCGGTTGCCGGTGGTGTCGGCCCTGAGACCCTTGGATCTGGATTCCATGATCCGCGTGCTGACCGAGCCCAAAAATGCACTGGTCAAGCAATTTCAAGCCCTATTTACCATGGAAAACGCGGAACTAGGATTTACCGAGACCGCGCTAAAGGCCATTGCCCAGCGTGCCATGGAAAAAGACACCGGGGCCCGGGCGCTGCGTTCGATCGTGGAAGAGATCATGCTCGAGATCATGTACGAGTTGCCCGACCAGCCCGCAGGCGCGCAATATTTGATAAACGAAGAAGTCGTGCACGGCCGCCAACCTGCCCTGCCTCTCCGCCCGGAAGCGAAATCGGCGTAAAGAATATCCTATTCCCCTCCCTAAAGCCGCGGAGACCGTCTTCGCGGCTTATTTTATGTACTTAACGCCCAACAATTCACACGATTTTATTCCCGGCGAATTTCGAGCGGTATCGAATACTTTAATGTATCGGCCAAGGGGCCGGTGTCTAATTCGACTACCAGAGTGACGGAGTCAGCATCGATATTTTGCGGTACTCGACACGAGACCTTGCATAACCCGCCTCAGCTAAAGCCCGACATGTGTGTATCCAATACCTTTCCGTCCGGCGATATCAAGCTGATTACTGCGCCGTCATGCCGTCTCTGTAAGTCGGGTTTATCATTGTTGCGGATGCAGGATCGCAAGGCCATGCGTTCGCCGGTTTCCAGCCTGGGTTCGACTGGAATTTCTTCTCCAGGGCGACTCAGCGCATTGCTATTGCTTATCGTCGCCGTCAGCACAAGATCGGCCAAGGGATGAATAGTTGTCGTTTTATCGGCCGTTACCGCATGCCACCGTGGATTGTTCTTTCCCGAGATGCCACTGAAATAAAACGTCCAGGGATCGCCGCCTGAAGGATCTTTCATATCCGCGGAAATTTCGTAGATATAATATTCGCCCACGGGAACGACGGATTTTACCTGGGCCAGATCGAGTTTGGCGATCGATCCTTCCCGGCCGGCCAGCCAGACGTTGATCGCCGACAACAGGCCGGGATCTTTAAATTCCGGCAAGACCAGTTCCAGCGTGCCTGTTCCTTCGAGTTTTTTCAGGGAAAGATGTTCGCCGGCCAGGTCGCATCGCATGGCATAACGCTCATTGCCCAAGGTAACGATGGGCAAAAACGGCAGGCGTTCGCTTATGGGATCCCATTTTCCATCGTGATTTGCATCGATCCAGATGAGATCGGCGGGATCGGTCATCACTCCGTCGCCGTTATTGTCCACAAGCCGTACCGGCGTTTCTTGACCATCCAACTGCAAAACGCCTTCCATGTATCCTGCCGTGGCGTAACTGATCGATTGGCCCGAGCGTCCCAATCGAAAAACAACCGTGCGCGGAAAGCGACCGGCATTCGAGCCCTCGGCGACTTCCACATTCAGCGGCACGCGGAATACAGGCCCCTGACCTGTTAGCCGATCTGTTTCTTCTATCACGCGGTTGCGATCGGCATCGACATAGATATCGGTTTGCCCGGCCGAAACGTCATCCAACACGACCGTTACAAGCGTGGAGGTGGGCGACCCGAAGCGGAATTCGGCATAGCGTCGCGTCTTGCCTCGATACTGCACCGATTCCTTGAGATCGCCCGGTTTGTTTTCCGAAACAGTAAGCGCTCTGAACGCCGCATGTTCCATATCATCGCCGGGTGCGGGCACGACATAATGCATGGCCGTAGTGTCCGATTTGCTGGCCCGGGAGCAACCGGGAATCGCCATGCAGGCCGCCGCCAAGCCGGCCATCAGCGCAACAACGCCAAACTTGATGCATTTTCGTTTGTCCATTTTGCTACCAAGGAAATAGAGACGAAGAGAATAAAGACTGGTAATGTTCCCAGCCAGGAGTCCAAAGAGAATGTTGCGATGTCATTGCGTCCCAACGGCGGGAAGGATCGAGCGATAGCAATGCCACTATGTTTTTTTCGTCGTAATGACGGATAGAAGAAATCTTGCCTGGAAAAGGGAGAATTTGTCCGGGATCGATGAAGATCCAAGCCTCGGCCGGCAAGTAAGATTCACTTGGAGGAGGATTTATTGTACTCGCCTTGGGAAATATCGCCGCGGCAAGCAAACGATCGTAGCGGGACAAATACATCGCCAAAAAGGCGTCGTCGGATTCCGGTTCCATACCGATCATGAAGTCATCGGCCGGTCGAAAAAGCCGGAAAGATACCGCGTGCCAGATGCATTCGGACAGTAATGCGGGATCGATCTGTTCGACAACCGGCAGCAACGCCCCAGCCGTTCTAAGAGGAGAAGATTGCCAACCAAGCCAATAGCGTTGGGGATTTGCCGAAGCTTCGGCCAGGATTTGATAAGAATTGAGAATCAGTTTTTTCGCTTTGGCTTTGTCCGTGGCGGCGAGCGCTTTGGCGACCATGCCCAAACAATATGCCCGCTGATGAGGATTTCGCACTTTCAAGGCGATTCGCTCGGCCCGATCGGCGTCGGCCGGCGCCATGTAATAGCAGACTTGGGTGGTTCGGCACTCATAATAGTTCATGAGCGATTGTTTGTTCAACTCCGGCCATTCGCGTTGATATGCGTCTTGAAATGCTTTTTCCGCCTTAACCTTTATGTCGTCCAGAGATTCGTCTATGATCCGCTCGGCTTCGGCCGGATCTTTAGCGGCAAGCCTCTGAGCGATCCGGAAAAGGATCCGCATGCGATAAAAGTCATCGGGAACGCTGCGGACAATCCGCAATCCGGCCTGCAATTCAAAGAGGCTAATCGCGGCGCCTCCTACGGCGCACGCATGAGCATTTTCCTTGGGCGTGAGTTTCTCAATCAACGGTTTCAGTTCCTCGACGAGCTTTTTGGCGTCATCCACTTGATCCAAAACGTACAATGTCGAGGCAATTGAGCTTAGATAGTCAATCCGGTCGATTGGGTCCTGGCTGGACCGCGAGTACGCAATCGCCCGATTCAACAGGTCCAGTTTTTGTTTGCGGCTTAAGTCCAATGCTTCTTGGACCGTGCGGATTATTATTAAAGTCTTCGTCTCTTCCGGAATATTGAGCGATTCCAGTAGGGCCATGGCCTCTTCAGGGTCGGCCGGATAAAGCAGGCGAAACGTTTGCATGATAAAACGGTTCTTTTCCTCGTTATTCAGGCGTTTTTCCACCTCGCCAAATACATGCCAGGGATCGAGTTGGGCATAGCTTTCGGAAAGGTCCTGTTTTTCCGATTCATTCGTTGATTTCATCGCGGTTTCCCAGAGGGGAACGATAATTTGTTTGGCCAAATCGAGTTCTTGCTGACGGGAAAACGGCGGCGGCAACGTGGCAAGCGGGGCCGGCGCTTGATCCTTTCCCAACAGCTTGAATTCTTGCGTGGCGGCAGACGTATCGACCAACTGGCCATGGAAAAGATAATCCGGATGAGTGACAAATACAGGCGCCGTACCTTCGGGCAAGTTTTGCAGGTGAAATCGGCCTTGGGCGTCGGTTTTCGTCTCCACTCGCGAGCTGGCATTGCCGGTGTGAAAGACCGTGGCCTCGGCCACCGGGCGGCCTTGCTGATCGATCACGCGCCCGTCGATATTTACCAACCGGCGTAAAGTTAATGTCAGATCATAATGGTCGCTATCCGCCGTACCGATCCCTCCGCTACGTGCGACCAAATAATTTTCGGCCGTAGCGGTAAGTGAAAATAAACTGGGCGGTTTCCAGCTTGACGCCGCCGTGGCCGGCGCGGATATGGAAAATACCGCTTTCCCGTCGTCGCCCGTGAGGATTTCCTTTTGATCGGCGATAAGCACCGGTTCGCCGCGCAAGGGCCATTCCAAGGGTTTTGTTTCCGGCATCGTCCAAACGCGGATCACCGCGCCGGCAATGGGTTTCCCGGACGGATCCGCAACTTGAACTTGCAGATCGATGTGCTTCGGTTCAGGCGACTTGGATTTGTTTTCCGCCGTCATTGCCAAGTGGGACATAAAGGACCAAGATAAAAAGGCTATCGGCACGACAAGGGCCATGCGGATACAATTTCGTTTGTTCATTTTGTCACCAAGTGAAAAAGGAAACATCATTTTTATGGTTAAAAATCTATTTATAAGAGATAATCAAATCATCCCAGCGGTGCGAAGGTTCCATTACTAATGTATTCACAATATTTAGCACTTCATAAAAATGAGCGGATGAATCCTTGCCCAGGGATGGTAGGATTTGTTCAGAATTTGTGAAAACCAATATCGCCGACGAGCTCCAATAGTTATGAATTGGAGGAACAGCAATTATATCCACCGCCGGACACATCGCCAAGGCGAGCGCTCGATTATATCGTGCCAATAATATTGCCAGGTTAGCGTCATTATTTTCCGGTGTCATGTCAATTATAAAGTCATCGACCGGTCGATAAAGACGAAAGGAAACGGATTGCCACATACATTGAGGGACCAAGGCGGGATCGATCTCTTCGACAATCGGCAGCAATTCCGCGGCAATTATAGGCATTGAATTCCAACCCCACCAATAACGCCGCGGGTTTGCCGAGGCTTCGGCCAATATTGCGTAAGACTGGAGGATCAGTTTTTTCGCTTTGACCTTGTCCGTCTTTGCCAATGCTTCGGCAATAACTCCCAAACAAAATGCACGCTGACACGGATATTGCAGTTTTAAGGCGATTCGCTCCGCACGTTCGGGATCAGCGGCGGCCATCCGGTAGCAAATCGGCGCAATTAGAGTTTCATAATAGCAAAGCACAGAAAACTTTTTATCCTCCGGCCATTCGCGGTTATTATTATCTTTGTACTCTTTTTCCGACTTGGCTATTTGTGCATCGAACGCATCGGCCACGATTCGCTCGGCTTCGGCCGGATTCCCGGCAGCGATCCTTTTGGCAATGTCGAACAGCGTTTCCATGCGACAGTCATTATCCGATACGCCCTCGACAAGCCGCAATCCGGCTGAAAAATCGAAAAGGCTGATGGCCTCGCCCGCTTTTGCGCATTCGCCGGCATCTTCCTTTGGCGAGAGTCTTAAGGCCAACGGTTTCAGTTCGTCCACAATCTTTTTCGCCTCGTCCACTTTGCCCAAATTGAACAAGGCCAGGGCTATCGGACATAGTACTTCAACCCGTTCGTTAGGCTCCGGGATGGTGCGGGCATACATAATAGCACGATCCAAAAGCTCTAGTTTTTGTTTGCCGCTTATACCCTTTGATTCTCGGACTGTGCGGATTAAAGCATAAGTTTTCGTCGAATTCCAAGTGTCGAGCGATTCCAATACGGCCAAGGCCTCTTCCGGATCGGCCGGATAAAGAAAAGGCAGATTCCGCCAGAAAAAAATAATCTTATTAGCTTTATCTAATTGCTTTTCAACCTCGGCATAAACATGCCAAGGATCGAGTTTGACATAGCATTCGGCAAGGAACTCTTTTTTCGCCTCGTTCGTCGATTTCATTGCTTCTTCCCAAAGCGTCACGATGAGTTGCCGGGCAAGTTTAAGTTCTTCTTCACGCGAAAGCAGCGGCGGCAACGTGTTCATCGCCGGCGGGATTTGATCGATGCCTAAAAGCTTGAAATCTTGCGGGGCCGACGAAGTATCGACCAACTGGCCGTGAAAATGGAATTTTGGATGAATGACAAATACCGGCGCTTTGCCTTCGGGCAAGCCATCGAGTTGAAAATGCCCTTGAACATCGGTTTTCACTTCTACTCGGGGGCTGGCGTTGCCGGTGTGAAAGACCGTCGCTTCGGGCACGGGGCGGCCTTGCTCGTCGATCACGCGCCCTTCGATGCTCATCAAGCGGCGCAATATCAATGTAGCCTCCCAGCGGTCGCTGGCGGCTGAATCGATCGGCCCGCCCCGGCATACCAAATGCTTTTCGCTCGAAGCAGTGAGATGAATACTATTTTTCCACATGTGAAAATTTGCCGGTATGACCGGCAAGATTATGGAAAAATTAGCTTCGCCGCCGATTCCCGTGCGGACCTCCTCTTGATCGCCAATCTGTATCGGATCACCGCGTGTAGGGATATTAGACTGCTTTAAGTCATGCCTCTTCCAAACTTGAACCACCGCGCCGGCAATAGGCTTGCCGGACGGCTCGATAATGCGGACTTCGAGATCGATGCGTTTGGGTTCGGGCGGCTTAGGTTCGTCTGCCGTCGTGAGTGCCACGGAAGATAAAAACGTCCAAAACAGACCGGGCAGAGAGCGTTTTGCTAACAGCATGGTTCCTCCCCTAATTTATACTCCCCTCTTCCACCTCAATTTAATGAATATGCATGGACCCGTCAATCATTTTGCCATAGCACACAAATAGAATTTATCTTCTTGCCAACTTTCTCAAGGCTTCGATCCCCCGCTCTATCACTTCATCCGGCGCGGCGTAGGAAATTCTAAAATGGGTGTCGCGGCGGGAGAACACGCTGCCGGGAATGATTAGCAGTTGATGTTCTTCGATGGCCCGGCCGACAAAGTCCATTCCTGTGCCCCAGGGCAGTTTGGGAAAGGCGTAAAACGCGCCGCCTGGAGTTACTAGTTCATAATCGTCGGCCAGTCCGGCCACGATCATGTCGCGCTTGCGCCGGTAGTTCGCGATCTCATGGCTCATGTCCGCGTCCAGGGCCGCAGCGCCGGCCCATTGAAACGGATGCGGGGCGCACACGAAACTGAACTGCTGCAACTTGATCATCTCTTGGATCACGGCCGAGGGGCCGTGGGCGAATCCCAATCGCCAGCCAGGCATGCCGTAGGTTTTGCTGAACCCGTCGATCACCAGCGTCTCAGGATTGAACCTGGCCGGGGAGACGAACGGCCGGTCGTAGCAAAACGCCCGGTAGATTTCATCGCTTAAAAGCAGCACATTTCTCTCGGTCGCCAGTTGGGCCAGTCCTTGCACTGTATCCGCATCGGCCACAGCCCCGGTCGGATTGGCAGGGCTGTTGAATATTATCATTTTTGTCCGCGGTGTGATTACGTCGGCCACGCGATCAAGATCGATCTTAAAATCCGGATACGTATCGACGATTACAACCTTCCCGCCCACCACCTTTACCAGGGCCTCGTACATGACGAAGTATGGATCGAATACGATCACCTCATCGCCCGGATTGATAAGCACCATCAGCGCCAACATCAGCCCGCCGCTGGTGCCCGAGGTAACGAACAGATCGCGGTCGGCGTGCCCATATTCCTTCTTAATGCGGTCGTGCAATTTTTCACGAAGCTGCGGAATTCCTTGGGTTGAAGTATAGCCGTTTTTGCGATTTTCGATGGCCTCGATGGCCGCCCGGCGAACTTCTTGCGGCGGCTCGAAATCGGGCTGGCCGATGGATAGGTTGATGGGATTTTCCAGCTTCGCCCCAAGGTCGAAAACCTTGCGAATTCCGGATGCGTCGAACAAACGTGTGCGGTCGGCAAGCCAATTGTGGTTCATGGTAGATGGTAGGTGGTAGATGGAAAATT
>JBEKZY010000470.1:0-3062 GCA_049509395.1 Thermoguttaceae bacterium
AGATAAATCGTAGTGGCATTTAAAGCATGATGAGCCATGTCCAACACAGAACCGTCGTTGGCCAAATCCAGGCTGCCGGTCAGGTTCATGTCGGCCCCCAGCGTCAGGCTGCTGCCGCTATATATGTTTACATTTCCCGTGACGTTGCCTACAGCCGTGGTGGTCGCCGTCGAATTGGTATATAGGGTCAGCGTTGACACCGGGGCGTTAAGCGTGCTTGCAGCATTGCTCAGGTAGAAATCGGTTATTGAGTCCGTGGCGTTTAGATCAAACGTCTGGTTGGATACGGAAAGGTAACTGGCCGTAAACTGTCCCCGGTGGAGCAAATTGGGCGTTCCCCCGTTCCAGCTTAGATAAATCTGAGAGGCATTGATAGCGTGTCCGGCCATGTCCAATATCGAATTATCGTCCTGCAAATTCAGACTGCCGGTCAGCGTCATGTCGGCCCCCAGCGTCAGACTGCTGCCGCTTTGTATGTTTACGCTTCCCGTGACGTTGCCGGCTGAGGTGGTCGCTGCTGTTGCGCTGTTGTACAAATACAATCCAGATACCGGGGTTGGCATTTAAAGCATGATGAGCCATGTCCAACACAGAACCGTCGTCGGCCAAATTCAGGCTGCCGGTCAGGTTCATGTCGGCCCCCAATGTCAGGCTGCTGCCCCAATATATGTCTGCGTTTCCCGTGACGTTGCCTGTTGCCGCGGTAGTCGTGGCCGAAGCGTCGTACATTATTAGGCTGTTTACCGTATCGAGAGATCCAAAAGTAAAAGTATTACCGTTGTGCATTTCCAGGTAGGAGGCGGTGAAATAGCCGGTTCCCCGATTCACCGTTCCTATTGCGTTGGATCCCGTCCCTCCATACCCGAGATAAAGGCCGCCGCCAATATTGAGCTTGTGGTTCCCCAGATCAAGTGTCCCAGACACCGGGAAATCAGAGCTATAGCCGAGATATACATTGCCGGCGGATTGGTCTTGAACCAGGGTCACGGTTGCGCTGGCGGCGGCCGATTCGTAAGGATAATAGCTGCCGATGTAGACATTATCATCGAGACCGGGTATTGAGGCAGGATACCAGGTCGAGGTGTCGCTCCAATTGCCGTCGGTTATTGCGCCGAAATCTACGGCAAAACATGTTGTACCCGCCATTAAAATTACGATGGCTAGGATCAATCTTACGATTAACCAATGAGGCCACATCTTTTTAAATTTACTTTTCTTCATGGCAGTTTACCTTTCGATAATTCAAGAGTTGTAAGAAAACCAGGGACGGCCGACAAAAAGAACTCATACGGCACGATCGTGCCGTGTGACGCAAACAATCGGGAGGCTAGATAATAAAGCGCTGCCTCGTATTGGAATCATTAAAGTAGCTGGGATTTTTCTAGTGCAATACTAGCGCCTTACATGAGACTGAAATACAGGGACTCATGGATTTGTTTTCGCATGCTCTGCTTATCATATCGCGCCGATACCATACTATCAATGGGTGAGATGGCTTTCAGAAAGGCATTTTTTTACTAATTTTAGGGTATTTTGCCATAGTTGCCCTGAAAAAACATGGGTAATAGGCCCATGCCGCTGGGAATTTATGAGAAAAACACGTGCAAGATCCCCGTTGCCATCGGGTCGATGCAGCGCGGGCAAGATGTCCCTGCCACTGTTACAACTGCCGGTTGACCACAAACTCGGCGATCCCTTGCAGGCTGTCCAAGGCCGGACTGGGCGGCAGCGCGGCCAGCTCCTTGGCGGCCGATCGGGTAAAGGAAACGGCCTGGTTCCGGGCGTGCGAAATCGCGTCCGACTCGTCGAACCATTTGCGCAGCATTTCCAGCCGATGGTTGCCCGAGTCCGATAACAGCCCCACAAGTTCCTTTTTTTCGCTTGGCGAGGCCTGATCTAAAAGCCGGATAAGCGGAAGCGTGGCTTTTTGTTTATGTAAATCGGTGCCCAGCGACTTGCCCACGGTGTTTTCGTCGCCCAGCAGGTCCAGCAGGTCGTCGGCGATCTGGAATGCCATGCCCAGGTTAAAACCGTAACGCCTCAGTGCTTCCAAGCAGTCGTAATTTGCATCGGCGTAATAAGCCCCCAAGCGGCAACAGCAGGCCATCAATTCGGCAGTTTTGTTGCCGATAATCGAAAGGTATTGGTCTTCCCGGAGATTGTAGTTTCCCCGGTTTTCGATCTGCCTCAATTCGCCTTCGCACATGATTTTGGCGGTTGCGCTCAAAACTCTTGTGGCGAAATGATCTTCGAGCGTGCTGGCCAGGCAGATCGATCGGGCGAACAGATAGTCGCCCAATAAAACGCTTGCCTCGTTGTCCCAGCGGGCGTTAATCGTATCGAGATGCCTGCGGATGACGGCCTCGTCCAGGACGTCGTCGTGAATCAAGGTGGCTGTGTGAATCAACTCCACCACCGCCCCTAGCACAAAGTGCTCGTGCCGCAAAAGGCCGCAGGCCTTGCCGGCCAGTAAAAGCAAGGCTGGGCGGAGCCGCTTTCCCCCCAAACGAAATCCATGCTTAACCAATTGATCGACGAAGGGATGATCGCTGCGCAACTCGTCGTGCAATATGTTTTCGACTTTTTCAAGTTCCGCGGCAATCGGGACATACAGAGTGCGCAAAATATCCGGTACGGTTGCCTGAACCTTGATCGATTGTTTCATGAATTACTTTCCGAGACAGACCGCTTGAGGCAGCGATACCGGTTTTCCGGGGCGGAAATCGCACGAAAACCAGCGATTTTCGCAAAACTATCCGTTTCGTGCACAACTTCCACCAGCAAACGAAAACTCAATTTTAATACTTAATTGCCATTCGTCGAGGGGAGCATATCAGTCCCAAACAATCAGAGTATAACAAATTTACTTGTTCTCCGTAGATTTTCCGCTAATATTCATCTCTAAAATATCAAAACGATTGCCCACCCGATGTAGGGGTTTTTATATGACTGGAACAATAGCCTGTAAAAGTCTATAATCGCCACGATTTGAGTTTGCTTAGATTATTACGGTTCATGTTGACATATCGCAGTTTTCGAAACACCGATCCTCCCATACTGAC
>JBEKZY010000471.1:0-6416 GCA_049509395.1 Thermoguttaceae bacterium
TAAGCACCGACAAGACTGCCGCTCAGACGATGCTAGTCAAAATTATTCAAGACACTGAGCGGCGTCTTGCCGGCTTGATTGATTCAGCAACCGATCAATTAACTAAGCCCATAGCGGAACACATCAACGACTATCAGACGCACCTTGTTGCGAATGCGAGGAGTGAAAAACATGTCGGAGAAACAATCCGCCTTATCAAAGGGGTTGTGAAAAAGTGTGGATATCGCCTCTTGGCCGATCTACAGTCGGGCGGTGACATACTTGAAGAGTATATTGCCGAGCGGCGTGAAAATGGATCGTCCCATCGAACAATAAATGCCGATCTGATCGCCGTCAGATCATTTTGCCGCTGGCTCTTGGCCAAGAAACGCATGAGAGAAGATCCCACGTTGGGATTACATCGTTTGAATGTCGAAGAAGACCGTCGTCATGAACGACGCCCTCTGACAGACGAAGAAGCGCAGCGACTGATCGATGCAGCATTTTGCAGTAAACATAAATTTAAACACTTAACCGGCAAAGACCGGGCTGTGATGTACACATTGGCCCAGCGAACCGGGCTTCGTCGGAATGAACTGCGGAGCCTGAGACCGGGATCGTTTGATTTACAGTCCACTCCGCCAACCGTGCAAGTGGAGGCAGCGAACTCCAAACGGCGGAAGCGGGACCTGCTTCCACTGCCAAACGACGTGGCCGAGACAATGCGTGAGTATCTTGCCGGCCGACCGCCACATGAGAGGGTTTGGCCTGGATCTTGGTGGCGTCGATCAGCCGAAATGCTTCGACTCGACTTGGCGGATGCTAAAATCGATTATGAGGATGCCCAGGGAAAAATTGCCGATTTTCATGGACAACGTATGACGTTTATCACGGCCTTGGCAAGGGCAGGCGTCTCGCCGGCTACCGCCCAGAAACTTGCCCGGCACAGTGATATCAATCTCACCATGGGAATCTACACCCAGCTTCACATGAAGGAACTGGCCGGTGCGGTGGACAAGCTCTCGGAACTCCGTCGTTCGCCGGATCAACCCGAGCAAGCACCCTCGAAAGTCCCAGAAGCCGATAATTCTAAAGACGATGACCCTTTTTTAGGAAGGGTGGTGGCTACTTGGCAACACCTCCCATCGCACATCCGCGAGACGATCCTAATGCTGATTGAAACCGCTTCCGGTGATAAACCGGAGGCCTCGGAACGGTAAACTTTCTATGTTCGGCTTATACCGGGGCTTATACCGATTATTTTCATTGGACGTCTTCGGTTGTCATTGGATGGCAATAAGTGGGGTGGCATCGATTCCCCCTGCTAAAGACGAAACCCCTTGCGGGGCAAGGGGTTTGGCGTTGTTTGACATTGATTGTCAGAGCGGAGGGCAAGGGAGTCGAACCCTCAACCGGTTACCCGGCACCTGATTTCGAGTCAGGCTGCTAACCATTCGCGTACCCTCCGGGCGGCTATTAAGTAATTTAGCTTTCCCATCCATTTATGGCAAGGATGGCTGGATAAAGATAAATTGCCGGCTTCGGAAGTTCCTTGTATCGTAAGGGTTCAGGATTTGGGGTTCGGGATTCAGGATTCAGAAAGCAATCAGGCACTTAAACAAGACTGTCCCGGAATTAATGTAGGAAATTAAGATAATTTGCCAGTATTTGACCCGCTCACCGACCATGCTTCGCATGGTGCCGGATGGTGCCCGGTCGCGGCTAAACAAAACTCATGGTCCCTGCCCCCTAAATTCATCATTGCGGCAGGAGGACGTCGGCGAGCATGTACTTGCGCAGGGATTTGACCACGCGGCTGAATTCGGGCAGGTCGATGGGTTTATTCAAATAGCTTTCCACGCGGAGATTTTCGCTTTGCAGGATTTTCAGGTGCGTCAATGAAGAAGTGAGCACGACTACGGGAATGCGCTGGAGTTTTTCGTCGGCCCTGACCTTTGTCAGTACTTCGCGGCCGTCGACCTTGGGCAATTGCAGTTCCAGCAGGATCAGGTCGGGGCGCGGGGCGCGGCGAAACTTGCCGCGCTGGAAAAGGAACTCCAGGGCCTCATCGCCGTCGCAGACCAGGCTGATCCGGCAGGGCACTTCGCCGGCGCGCAAGGCCTCGATCGTCAAACCGGCGTCCTCGAGGTCGTCTTCCACCATAAGGATTTCCATCGGTCGGCCGACCGCTCCTCGCGACATAAGCAAACTCCTGGTAATAGATTAAAACCAATTATTTAAATTTACTTTGCTATTTCTAGTTTAATTCATCGGGCGGGCGGCGTGTAGGCCTATTTGGCCCGGCCGCGGAATTGGTCGGCCGGGTATTTTTGCTCGTTTTTGGCCATTTTTTGCCGCACGGCCCGGGAAAGATCGAGGTTTAACTCGTTGGCCATGGCCAGCACATAGCAAAGGACGTCGGCCAGTTCATCGGCCACCTGGGAGATTTGATCCGGTTGTTCGGCCACTTGTCTGGACTGGTCGGTCGATATCCATTGAAAATGCTCCATGAGTTCGGCGGCCTCGATGGCCAGCGACATCGATAAATTTTTGGGCGAGTGGAATTGATGCCAATCGCGGGCGTCGATGAAGTCGTTTACCAAGCGGCGGAGATCGGCGACGGAGGTTTGGGAGTCGGACATTGTAGGGTTCAGGGTTCAGGGTTCAGGGTTCAGGGTTCAGGGTTCAGGGTTCAGGACTGGCCATTTTACGGTTTTTGCCGCTGGATGACTAGTTTTCAGGCCTTATTTCCATGCTCTAATATTAGGAAGATTTGAAATGTAGTTGGGCATCAAATTGCGATTTTTCCACGTTGGCGGTCAGGAATCGTTTTACTTGCCGGCCGAGTTTTGACATGGTTTTACTATCCGCGGCGGGACTATTCTACAAAATTGCCTGGCACAATTTCTAGCCGAAAATTCACTATTTTATGGAATATTTTTAGGAACGCTAATTCTCGCTAATCACCGCTGATAAACTAAATAATGGAGATTAACGGAGGATAGTGTTCTTTCATAGTTTTTTATGGATTTCTATCAAATTACGTCACTTGACTGAAATGATGGGATAATCTCAGTGAAAACTGGCAAAAAAACATCCATGGCCGGGATAGGCGGATTGGGCATCCTAAAATGATATTGGTTTGGGTATAATGCGGCTATTCAACTGGGAATTGACTATGGAAACCGACTATAACCAGATTGCCGCACAATCCACTGAACCGAAATCCAAACGCCGCTGGTTCCAATACAGCCTGCGTACGCTGATGATTTTCGTGACGCTTTTTGCCATTGCTTGCAGTTGGTTTACAGTAAAGCTGCAGCAGGCCAAGAGGCAGAGGGAGGCTGTGGAGAAATTAATTAAATTAGGATGTAGTGTCGAATATGATTACGAATCTGGTTCTAGTTGGTTTGACCCAAATCCAAAACCTTTTAACCCAAATGCAATACCACCGGGTCCGGAGTGGTTGAACAAGTTGTTGGGAATTGACTTCCTATGCAACGTTACTAAAGTCACAAATCTAGGAAAAGGTTCGGCAGATAGTGTTGGTCTTGAATGGTTGATCGAGCAAACTGATCCCAAAAGTTTCGAATTTGATTATCAGATAATTGATGACGTTGGATGGCGGAATATTAAGGGATTCACTAAACTCAAAAAACTTTACCTTAAGAGCGAGAAAATCACCGATGATGAGTTGAAAAACCTCTCTAAAATGACACAACTTCAAGAACTATTCCTATGGAGCAGTCAAATTACGGATAACGGCTTAGAGCATCTTAAGGGGCTGACTCAACTGCAACAGCTCTACTTGAGAGATACAAAAATCACCGATGTCGGTCTGACATATATTCAGGAATTCACTCAATTAAAGTATCTTGATTTAGCTAATACCAGTGTAACAGATAAAGGATTGGCAAAACTCAATGGGCTGACTCAACTGCATGGTCTAAGTCTCTCAAATACTAAAATCAATGGCCTTGGTCTGGAATCCTTTGCAGGATCGACAGAGCTCCATGATTTATTTTTAGCTAATACTCAAGTCACCGACGCAGGTTTAAAAATTCTTGATGGCAAGGATATGCTTCAATATCTAGACCTTAGCAATACTGAAATTACCGATGTTGGTCTGGAACATATCAAGGATCTGGAAGGTCTGGGCATACTTAAACTTAGCGGCACTAAAATAACCGGCGCAGGTCTGGAACATCTTAAAAGGCTGAGAGAAATTGGCTCTCTTTCTCTTGATAATACTCAAATCAATGACGCCGGACTGGCACACGTTACCTTTTTGGGCAAATTAGGAGCACTCGACCTACATGGCACCAATATCACCGATTCCGGACTGGAAGAAATTGAAGGATATTGTCCTTTACTAGCAAATTTACACTTAAATAAAACAAAGATAACTGATTTAGGGCTGAAGCATTTAAAGGGTTTTAATTCTCTCAAATGGCTTGATCTTAGCGATACTGGGATCACTGATATGGGATTGGAGAATATTAAGGGACTGCCAAAACTTACTTATTTGAAGCTCAAAAATACAAAGGTATCCGATGCCGGCATCAAAAACCTACAAAAAACATCACCACAGGTTGAGATAGAACACTGACTCGATAAATCCATCCGACCCATGACCACCGCAGAACATGAAAATCCGCCCCTCAAGCGCCGCTGGCATCAGTACAGCCTGCGGACATTATTCATTCTCACGTTTCTGGTTGCCTGTGCTTCGAGTTGGCTTGGCGTGAAAATGAGGCAGGCGAGAAGGCAGAATGAGGCGGTCGATGCTCTGATTAAATTGGGCGGCAAAGTGGGATTTGACTATAAGGACCGAGGTGCAACACCATCTGATCCGGCCTGGCTGAGAAATTTGTTTGGGGATGGGAACGTGACTTCGATTGACCTTTCTCGCTCTAAAGTAACCAATGTTGACTTGGAACGCCTAAAAGGCATGTAACAGTTAAAATGTCTTTTTCTTTATGAAACCCAAATCACGGATGCTGGGTTGGAAAATCTAAAAGGGCTGAAACAATTAGAAGTGCTTTATCTTCAATCGACCCAAATATCGGATGCCGGGCTGGAACACCTCAAAGAGCTAAATCGACTCCAAGATCTCGATCTTTCGATGACGCAAATTACGGGCGCCGGTTTGCAACACTTAAAAGGATTAAGCCAACTCGAAAAAATCGATCTTTCAAGATCACAAATTACGGATGCGGTTTTTGAACACCTCAAAGATCTAAATCAACTCCAAAAAATCAGACTTGTAGAGACAAACATCACAGGCGCCGGTTTCCAACACTTAAAAGGATTGAATCATCTCCATAACCTCGATGTTTCGGGGACGCAAATCACGGATGCAGGGTTGGAAAAACTCAAAGGACTGAAACAACTTCAAACGCTCTATCTTAATTGTACACCCATCACCGATGCCGGGTTGGAACACCTTAAAGAGCTAAAACAACTACAATTCCTCTTTCTTGTTGAGACCGACATCACGGATGCAGGTTTGGAAAAACTCCAGAGTCTTAATCAACTCAAAACGATTTGCCTCACAGAAACCAAAGTCAGCGATGCCGGAGTTGAAAAACTTAAAAAGGCATTGCCAAATCTCCAATTTCAGGCATGGCGATAACACTTTACCGTCCTTTCGCGGCCATCAATGGCTCTGTGTTGAATTATGGAAATTGACCATACTCCGACCGCCGACCAGCCGAAATCCAAATGCCGCTGGCATCAGTACAGCCTGCGGACGCTGATGATTTGCGTTACGCTATTTGCCGTTGCATGCAGTTGGTTTGCGGTGAAAATGCAACAGGCGAGAAGACAAAGGGAGGCGGTGGAGGCACTGATTACAATGGGTGGATATGTGGGTTATGATTACGAGATGAATTCGGATGATCATAGGATACGAGGGGTAAAACCGCCCGGGCCCGAATGGCTGCGAAAGGCTATTGGGGATGATTTCTTTAATAACGTGATATACGTCAACCTTACGGGCTTGAAAAGCTTGATCTGAGCAATACCAAAGTCACGAACGAGGGCGTAAAAAAACTCCAGGAAGAATTGCCCAAATTGAAAATTGAACAACAAGATATTTTTCCTCATGACCTCCGACAAATCCGCCAACCCGAAATCCAAACGCCGCTGGCATCAATACAGCCTGCGGATGCTGATGATTTTGGTGACGCTATTTGCAGTTGTTTGCAGTAGGTTTGCCGTGAAGATGCAGCAGGCGAGGAAACATGAGAGCAGGAGTCCCGTGAAACGGGACTGACAGAGAAGGACATTTCGAGGAGTATTGCTTACCCGGCCTAAACGTCTTGTCCTTACCCACATTTTATAACATCCTTTGCGAGTTCTGCACCGCGAACTAGCAAGTACAGTTTCTGCCATCCGCGCCAGATCGTAATCCAACCTGGCTCGCCGTCCGACTT
>JBEKZY010000472.1:0-10390 GCA_049509395.1 Thermoguttaceae bacterium
ATCTCAATATACCACCAACAGCATATGCATGGGATTCCTTAAGTGTTTATGACATCACCCATCTTTACAGTTCAATGCTATACGATGAGCAGATATTGGCCTGTTTTCCCTTTGGGGAGTTTGTTATTCTCCTAACCTCCCATCTTTTCAGATTAGCGATGAAACTGGCAACATCGCTTTGGCTCATAATTGGAAAGAATTCCTAAAAATGAAAAAATGTTCGCTACTATTATGCGTCCTTCTTGTATCAACTCTTGGAGCTTGCGGTCATTTTCCAATCATCAATCCCGCCATTACAACTCCAGTAACACAAAGTGATAAATTTCCTTCTGAATTGCTAGCTTTTCTTGACGAAGCAACGAATGCCGCAAAACTACTCGAAAAAGAAAATAATGTTGATGAGTGGAAAACCGAACACGACAAGGTAAAAAAATTGTTCGACGAAATTCCCCATGAGGGGATAAATCCATCGATTCAAAAGGAATGTGACGACATCATGGATCAGATGCTACTGGGCAATCTTGCAATAGGATTGAAAAAGAACGATGCCTGGGTGGGAAATAAAAGATGCCAAGAAATTTCCGCCAAAATCATGCAAGACATAAAATACATCAAGAGCATGAATTCTAAGAAGGCCGCCAAAAATTATTAGCGGCTTTCCAAGAGTTGATGTCGATCTCCTCTGTCTAACTGCCAGCGTTACCGTGTCAATTCTAAGCCCACCGACAATCCATCAAATCCAACAGTGCCAGCAGCATCATAGCCGCCAAGCTGTCGAGGGCCAAGTGCCTGACCAGTCACACCATAAAACTGGTAGCCCGCTCGCAGCCACGTGCAAGGGGTGATACGGTAACGGAGCAACACCGAAACCTCGAAGAGTGCCGCCAAATCGGTTCCGCTGTGAGACACATCGAATGGTTGGAAGCCAACCGCCCCACCTGCGAGATCGGCCCCTTGCTGCGAGTAAGCATTGGCGAACAAGCCTATTTTCGCCTCTGAACTCAGTTGGAAGCGATCCCAACCCCAGGCCCATTGCAATCCCAACTGCATTCCGATCAGATTGTTCTTCGTTTGCCAATTGAGGCTTTCGTATTTGCTTGTGAGGTCTGCCCCGGTCAAGGTGAAGTCGTCGGCAAGATAGAAATAGCGAACGCCCCACAGCCATGAAAACGCCCGGTAAGGATCGATAGAGAATAACTTGAACCGCTGGTTGATTTCAGCGTTGGCAACCTGGCTACTGTAAGAATAGCTCAGTGAGTTGTCGAAAACCGGAATTTGCAGCCATGATGAATGTGCCAGGACGGTTTCTCCGATAGGGTCACCATAAATAGTTTGGCCAATCGACCATTGTTGCAAGCCCCAACCGCTTCCCTCAATAGCCATTTGATCGGTAATTCGACCGATGACTTGAAGCCGGATGCCAGGCTCTAACGGAAACAAAACCTCATCGGTACACAAACTATCCGTTCGAACCGCTTGGGGAGCGTGCGAGCCGTAGTTGAAACTCGTAAAGCCTAAAGGGACAGCGACGCCCGTGTCTCGTTCCAGCCACAACGCATCCACGCTGAAGTCCCACCTAGGATTGCTGTCACCCGGTACAAGACCTAGACCTGGACTAGGCACAGGCATCCAATATTCTGGCGGCGGATATACTGGCTGAGCAGGCACCAGTTCATACGGCGGATAAACTGGTTGGCCAGGCTGCACATACGGTGTTGTTGGCGGATAAACCGGCTGACCGGGTTGCACATATGGTGTTGTTGGCTGCAAGACTGGCTGACCGGGCGGTGATGTTGTTCCCAATTGTGGATTTGGCTGGAGAATCGGCTCGCTGGATGGCGACATAACGGGCGAGGGTAATGTCGAACCATATGGCGGCATTGTTTCGGTAGTGTTTGGCATGGTCTGCGGACCTGGGACCTGGGCCAAGGCCGCAGAACAACTCAACAGCACAGCAACCAACAGCCAATGGAAAGTATGGAGGTTCATAGAGGGCGGAATCATAACAAGCCTTGCCGTGTCGAGATAGACCACCTCTGACCGGTGCTAGCCCTTATTTCAGCGTCCTTTAGCCAACTACTCGATATTGTCTGGTTTCTCCATTTTTGCAACGATCCAGAAACCATATTGCAAAAGCGAATTACGGCGAAACCCCAAATGCCAACGGGTGTTAAGGCAATCCGCTCTAATGTCACGAAGTCGGTAGACATTATGTCGGTTGGCAAGTCATGCTGATAATAAAAAATTGGAGATGAACTGGCATTCACCAGTTTTCCAAACGGTGGTACGATCCAATTCCTTGGCGAAACGTAGTAAGTGTGAAGGATGCCATTTGAGGAGGTCTTGTTATGCGGACAAAAATTGCTTTGTTCCTGTGTGTTTTTCTGGCCATCGTAACTCTTTCGTGGTCCTCAGCCCAGGCAGGAGGCGGAGTCCGAATCGGCATTGGAATCCCCATTGGCATTGGAATTGGCCCAGCCTATCCTCCTCCCTGCTATTACCGTCCGTACCCGTACTACTATCCGCCACGATATTACTATGCCCCGTATCCGTATGGGTATGCGGCTCCAGCCCCCGTGTACGTGCAACCAGCCCCCGTCTACGCCCAACCGGCACCTCAGCAATACTACTATCCGCCGTCATCGGCATCCTCGACTCCCACTTTCGCTCCAACACCGCCTACACCAGCACCCACCGCCACAGCACCACCATCGTTATCCCCGTAGACGGTCGCCTCTACACCGGAGACCATACCCACGCCGTCCACCCAATCCACAAACACAGTGCGATAACCATTTCCTTCAAGTGTAGAAAGGCCCATTTTGCTCTTGGAATTAATGGGCCTTTATCATTTCTTGGCGGCGGAAAGTCGGAAAACTCGGAATCGAACGAGTTGAACTTGTCAAATTGACAAGTTGGGGCTTGCCAATACTGCCCCTCGGCGGTGAAATATGGGCTTACCCGCCACTTCAACCAAAGGAAACGCCAATGAACGCACCCACCTCCAAGAAGCCCATGACCAAAACGGAGATGATCGCCGTTTTGGCTGAGTCAACTGGCCTGACCAAGAAGCAGGTTGTCAGTCTGTTCGATGAACTCGCCAAACTCATCAAAAAGGAACTTGGTGAAGAAGGGGCAGGCATCTTCAACATTTCCAACCTGTTGAAAATCAAAGTCGTCCGCAAACCCGCCACCCTAGAACGCAAGGGCATCAATCCATTCACAAAAGAGGAAATGGTCTTCAAGGCCAAACCCGCCAAGAATGTGGTCAAGCTTGTGCCGTTGAGGGGATTGAAGGAGTTGGTGTAGATTGTTCGGGAGGATCAATTTTCTGGACGATCCGAGTCAGACGCCTTACATGAAACTGACCTTCACCGACGAAGCAGGCTGAGCCCAAACATCCCATCAGATCGGGAGGGGATAGGCACTGGCGGAACGACCAAGGATGGACGGATCGAGATTCAGGGCGATCATCGGGATCGGATTGTTACGGAACTCGAAGGTCTGGGCTATCGAGTGAAACGAGCCGGGGGCTGATACAATGAACAACGTCACGATTTGTCGTGAGCAAACGGAGAAATTGCAGTGGATCGTGAGCTATTCGAGCAGATGTACAAAGACCAAGCACCGTGGGACACTGGACGGCCTCAACCTGCCATCATCAGATTGGCCGAGGCGGGCCTGATTCGTGGTAGTGTTATCGACGTGGGATGCGGCACTGGCGAGAACGTTTTGTACGTGGCAGCCAAAGGCCACGAAAGTTGGGGACTGGACTTCGTACCTCTTGCTATCGAGCGGGCCAAGGCCAAGGCTGCCCAGCGAGGAATCGAAGCCCATTTCCTGGTCGGGAATGCCTTGGAATTGAATAGACTCGGCAGGCAGTTCGACACGGTGATCGACTGTGGCCTCTTCCACACCTTTACCGACGAGGAACGCCCTGTATTTGTCGATGGACTCGGTGAAGTCCTGCGGTCGGGAGGATTGCTGCACATCCTCTGTTTCTCCGACGAGGAGCCTGGGACTGAGGGGCCAAGGCGAATCACTCAACAGGAAATCCGAGACGCCTTCCAGGATGTATGGAAGGTGAAGCAAATCGAGCCAACCCGCTTCGAGTCGGCTGAATTGCCTGGCAGGATGGCGGTCAGTCCTGGCGGCCCGAAGGCATGGCTGGCAACGATTGAACGGAGTTGACGTGGGAACTTTTTTCGACATTTAAGGGCAGGTTCACCATGGCTTGTTCGGTTTGCTCGTAAAAAAGGATTTCAGTCTCCTGTATTTCTGCTAATCGGTGCCGGGTGCGGGGGATTCAATCCGGACTAGGTGAAGCTATAATGTAGTGCGAGTAATAAAGATGGAGTATCTACTCGCTATGTCATGCAACCTTGTCAAATCAGTCATCGACACGGGGCAGAGGAAACACATCGGCAGATTAGAGTATAATTAAGCGTTCTCCGAAAGGTGGAAGAAAGATGGCTTGCAGCAAACTTTGCCCCAGCGATCTCGATCCCGGCATTCGTGATGTCGTCCTGCTCCTTCGGAAGGCGGGATTCAAGACCTTCACTTCCTGCGAGGGAGGGAAGGGACATCCCTTTCGTCATGAAACTATTGGCCTGGTGCTTGACAGCCATTATCACTCGTTCCACAAGCGACTGGTGAAGTTCCTCCGGTCGCAGGGAATGCAGTTTTTTCAGATCAATCTGGTCACCGATTATCATCCCGACCATCCTGATGGCAAAAGCTATGTGTACCTGGAGGGCCTAGACTTACTGGCGGAAGAGAAGCGGAACAGGGTCGTTGAGGAAGTTAAGCGGAAGGAGCGGAGGTTACGGCGTCAGATGCGGGAACGTGGCATCAATACGATTTCCCGCAGAAAAGCCTGATAAAGGGGTAGCCAAAGATCTGTTTTTATTTATTGCACTACGTTGTGCTATTGATTGCGTTGCTCCGACGGTTTCCTATGCGGGTTCTTGACACGAAGAAATTGCCGATGTAGGTTGGTAGTGGATTGTGATTAATCAGGCGTTAAACTCAGTTAAAACTCGACGATTTGCGACTCCTCTTTCGTCTAAAAGGGATTCCCTGCCCCATCCCTTGAAGGGGGAGTCGCACCTTTTCTCGCCGCTTCTTGTACTTCTCGGCCGACGACCATTTTCTTATGGAAGGAAAATAATTCTGGCTGTTTGTTGTAAGCTCTTCTTCCAGTCTCTATAATCGTAGTTGCCTCCTCGTGGGTCAAATTAGTGGGGCTCGAAGGGATACTCTCATGTGCGGTGATATCAGGTTTCGGAATGAGGGCAAATACGGTACACCCTACACGTCCCGTTTCCGCCAGAGTTATCGTTGTCCACCAATCCTGCGTGCGGCATTTTCTCTGATTGAGCTTCTGGTCGTGATTGCGATCATCGGGATGCTCCTTGCACTATTGTTGCCTGCTATCCAACGCACACGAGAGGCCGCCAGGCGAGTAAGCTGCCTAAACAACCTCCATCAACTCGGCCTCGGTATAGCAGGATATGAAAGCAAACAAGACGTATTTCCTCCTTCGGGGATCGTGGATATTTCGAACAACGTGTTTTATCCGCAGAATGGGAAGATGTTTAGCTGGGTAGTCTTGATCTTACCATACATTGAGGAACGTCAACTTTATGAACAGCTAGACCTTTCGAAAACCATACTCACGCAGTCCGGCGATCCTCAATCGACCTTCATATCGACACTGATTTGCCCTAGTGATTCAGCACAGGGAAAGTATTTTGTGCATCCGAAATTGACCTTAAACAAGCAGTTTGCAAAAGGCAACTATGCTGCATTTGTCAGTCCCTATCACGTTGAATTACAGATGAAATATCCAGGTGCTCTAATCGGTAATGGGCAAAAAAGCGGAATGGTTCTTGACGGACTTTCGCATACACTGATGCTCTCCGAGATCCGGGTTCGCAATAATCAGCAAGACCAGCGTGGAGCTTGGGCCTTGCCTTGGAACGGCTCAAGCTTATTGGCCTTCGACATGCACTGTGCCCCCAAGGTATTGCCAGGATCCAAATACGAGGCCAATAAGACCTGCCTCGGCATGACTCAACTGCCCAATAACCGTGGGCCAAATGTCGATGTGTTGTACTCTTGCCCGGATATTCTCGGGGCACAGATGGAAAGAATGCCTTGTGGGCTGTGGGATCCGAACGGCCAATTCAACTACCTTTCCTCCGCACCTCGAAGTAATCATCCGGGAGGTGTAAATGTCATTTTCATGGACGGTCATTCGGGTTTCTTGTTGGATAATGTGGATGAAATCGTTATGGCTTATATGATAAGCATTAACGACAATCACCTAATAGATGATACCGAATACGTCGAATAATCATTGCCCCTTGACATGAAGTTGATACATTTATCGGCGGGGCTAATAATTCTTGGCCTCCTTCTGATGGCGATTTCCGCTGTGTGGCCGGGGCTGGTTCAGTTGAGAGGGGGCCTCTGGACTGAACAGCAAGCATTGGAACACACTAAAATGGCAGCCGATTTGCACCGACTTGAACACGAACTCTCGCACGCAGGCAATTCATCCCGTCGGGCATCAAGTGAGGGTGATGCCGCCAATAGTACTGCAAACTACCAAGAGGCCAAGGCCCATTATCGACAATCCGACGCACAACTGCGTAGTGCCCAATTCTGGTCGCTGGATGTGGCTGAATGGATTAGGTGGTTCGGAATGGCCTGTTGTCTCTTGGGCACCATTGGATACTACGTTGTCCGATCAAGAAGATAGGAGTTGTAGTATCCAATGGTTTGTCTTTGGGTCTGTTGATTGGCAATTGCCACACGGTTCGGCAATGGCTAATCCCAGGCGAGAACGTAGCATTGAGCCAGATTTGAGGGCTTAAGGCTCCAGTCGTAGGTCTGAGCAGTGGCGACGCCACCTTCAAGGTCTGGAAGTTCCTTGGTAATGGAGAAATTGCCGTCAGCGTCAACCGTTGCTGTGAAACCGTATTCAGCAAGCACGCCACCGAAATAGACGGTCATGCCTTCAACGTCGTCGTCCGGATCGTAGACCGTGCCACTGAACGTCCAGAAATCCAACGGACCCTGCTCTACCCCAAAGTCGTAAATGACCGGCGGCTGGTCGTTTTCGGCAATTGCCGGCGACGCACGAAAATGCCAGAACATGACACCCACGATGATGAAAGAGGCAATACAAGCGGTCCTACTAAAACAGAACATGACAACACCTCAAGAAAAATGGGTTAAGTAGTCCGAAAGCGTGGAAGGGCAATCGGACCGTGGTACGAAGTCGTTTTTTCACACTCAAAGACGAGCGGAAAAACCGGCACTAGAAATATAATTGAGATGTGCCAAGAAAAGCGGGCGTGCTTGACCCCAAATTCTGAAGATTCCTCGGGCCATCCTATTCAAGAGAAAAGCGGCCGAAGATAATTAGATACTCAGGGACACAGGACTAGCGATTGTCAACGGGATCAACTAAGTATTCAGATTTGACAAGAGGCCCCTTGCTGGGCTGTTGGGTCAGGGGAAATCTAGACTGTTGATCCTCTTGCAGAAAAGAAAAAGCAGGAGTGCTGATGATTTTCTTTGGATTGATCCCATGTTCTACGGCCTTTTCCGCATACTGTAAAGCAGCCTGCTTCATTTCGGGATTGTCTCTCGCTGCACATGCATAAAGAAGGGCTACATTGAAATACAAGTCGCCTGTATCGGGTCCAAGTTCAATTGCCTTCTTGGCATGTTGCAAAGCTGCTCCGGCAACCGGCTGTCCGTTAAGAGCCCGATTTATATTGACAAGAACCAAGACGTGATGCGATGCTTGGAGACCACTGTTGCCCGCTAGGGCTTGTTCGAGGTAGTTGCTGGCCTCATCATAGTGCTTTGATTGAAAGCAGCTATAGCCCAGGTTATGTAATATCAAGGGCGATTTGTATCCCAGAGTCAAAGCTCTCTGATATAATTCGATAGCTGCTTTGTGGAAACCGAGTTTGTTGGTACAGTAGCCCATACAGGCACTTGTTTCGCCGCTGGGAGACAGTCGAAATGATTCGTTGAAATCCTCTAACGCTGCAGTGTAATTGTTAGCTCTTTCGTAGGCCCTCCCTCGGGCGAAAAGAACCTCGTGTTGTTTCTTGTTTGCCTGAAGAGAGTTATTGAAACATTGGATGGCCGACTCGTACTCGCCCTTGCTGTAAAGTTGCATCCCGTTTTGGAATTGCCGGATGTTGTAGGGTGGCCTGAAGGCGAAAATGGATGCACAGAGGACTATGAGCGTTATCGACATGCACGCTATTGAGGTCGCTAGCGGGCGATGGTACTGGCACCAACGTAGGGCTCGCCGAACGGGAGCAAGTTCTCCTCTAAGGGCTGTTACGAGTTCACTCGCCGATGAGGGACGTTGCTCCGGATTAAATGCCAGACAGCTATGAATCACTCTTCCCAATCTTTGGCTTACATGGTTGTTCTTCTTGCGTATGGGACATGGCCCCTTGGCCTGCTCCTCTCGCAATTGTTCCGCAACCTGTTCCACGGAAGAATCCCAGGAAACCGGTCCAAATGGGAGATCGCCGGTTAGCAGGTGATATAGTATAACCCCTAGCGAAAAGATGTCTGTTTGGGGGTCCGTGCGAACGACGCCATCCGATTCCACGTCCGCTATGGGTTCAAGTTGCTCTGGAGCCATGTATGGCAAGGTTCCACCGATCCTGCTAGAGGTGAATTGTCTCTCGACGGACAGGTTGAAATCCAGCAGTAGGGGATGTCCTTCTAGAGACAAAAGAACATTTGACGGCTTGAGATCACCATGGCATATTCCGCAGGAGTGGGTGTATTCCAAAGCTTCCGCAAGTTGGATGGCCAAATAGATGATTCCCTCGATGTATGGGCCATTTCGGAGAATACGATGAAACGATGATGGCTTTAGCTTGTGGGCATTGGCATCGGGATTCTGGTCCCGTATAGTATCCACAATGATTCGGGATTTCCGTGGAAGCTGCTTGTTCGAAAAGGCTCTATCTAGGACATCACACAAGGTAGTTCGCCCCAAATACGGCATACAAATCGCCGTGAGACCCGTTTCTGCGTTCACTTGAACAGAATGTACAGGGACGATATTGGGATGTTTCAGTCTGCCCAGGGTTTCCGCTTCACCACTCCCATGAAGAGCAACTTTTATGGCAACCAACCTACCTCCCAAAGCAGATTCGCTTGCAAGATATACTCTGGCAAAGGTGCCTCGGCCCAATTCCGCACGGATGAAGAAACCGAGAAAGTCTTCATCGATTTTCGGCCAAAGGATATCACCCAGGACCCGAAAATCAGGGTCATGTGCCAGCATTTTGTGAACTTCGATCAGAAAATATAGGGAGTTTTGATAGCCTGGGAATTGCCTTGAATACTTATCTGCGTCAAGAGATTCACCATTGGCGAGGCGACGACAGTATTCTTCATGGGCTAAATCGAGCACAAAGGATCGGTAAGGCTTTATCTCGGGGTGCTTTTCAAGAAGTGCAGCAAGGTTGGCATACTGACCCTCGTCCCAGCGTTTTCTGATCTCTGACGTGATTGTGCTATTCAATGACAATTGCCCGGCACTGGTAGCCAACGAAAGCGAGGATGTATTTCCTTGAGTTGTCATGCCACTTCTTTTATAAACAGTCTATTCAGGAACCGCCGAACGGTACTTTCGTCAATAGCCAGCTTAGCGGCAATATCTTGATAGGTTCTGCCCTGCAAACGCAGCTTTATTATTTCTCGATAATGGTTAGGTTGCCCCGACAACAAGCGATTCCATTGTTCACGAGCCATGGCAACATCGATTGGCAGAGGCTTGGGATCAGATATATCTCTATGAATCATCGATGGTGCGTTCAATGAATATTCTTTG
This sequence comes from Thermoguttaceae bacterium, assembly GCA_049509395.1. GTDB lineage: Bacteria > Planctomycetota > Planctomycetia > Pirellulales > Thermoguttaceae > JBEKIK01. The sequence goes on from JBEKZY010000472.1 coordinate 9,887, forward strand.
TTAAGATTGTACTTTTCGGTAAGCAAACGCCGCCGCACTTCCATGCCGACTTTATTCCGGGCGATGGTCAGCAGGAATGCTGCGAGTTGCTCAGGATGCTCAAATCGATCTAGTCGATTGCGTGCCCGAAAAAAGGAGGACCATACAAGCTGAACAAAATCCAGCGAGTCGAACTTCGACCGCAATTTCTTATTCAAAACACGCCTCACAGCCCGACGGATCAATTCGCCGTATTCTTCAACCAAAGTCCAGGCAGCCTCCTCCGACCCCTCAGTTATCTGTTTCATCAAGCTGCGGAAATCACGACTGTCTAGCATACCCAGAAATTTCCTGTTTTTTCAATTTTGATTGCCCGATTTTTCAGCCAAATCGCAATTATAACAAATGATGGCTTATTGTTCTGGATTTGTACGAGCCAGAATTTTGCTTGAAACGGCGTAATTTGCATCGGCTATACCGCCGGAAGAACCATACGGAGGAATAGACCTCTACCTCTTATGGAGG
>JBEKZY010000473.1:0-17840 GCA_049509395.1 Thermoguttaceae bacterium
CCTAGGTCAGGGTAGACTACTTTCTTTCCCTTAACATCGGAGTTACAATAGAACCATCTTTCATCCTGAGCGCTACACTTTTCAACCCACACGCGCCACGGTTTTCAACCGTTGTTTACAACGACAATCGCACAACGCCCATTGATCTTCAACATTGTTTTGACGTGTTGAAGGAAATTGAGTTGCTTATTTTTCGTCGTTACCCAAAAATCCTGCCGTTCGTAGGCGGTATCTTCCTTTTCCAAATCGCCTTCCTCGGTCACGATGGTGATGCTGCTTTTCTTCCCAAACGGCGGGTTTGTCATTACGACGCTGTAATGGTCCTTTGGCGGACTGGCAAGGCTATCCACGCCTGACTTTATGGGGCAAGGATCGGCGTCGATGCCGTGGAGGTAAAGATTCATAATCGCCAGTCTGGCGGTATTGGGAACAATGTCTGCACCATGGACGAATCCAGTTTTGAGATGCTTTTTCTGGTCCTTGTCCAAATCCTCGCCGTGGTGATGCAAAACATAATCGTGGGCGGCGACCAAGAATCCAGCGGTGCCGCAGGCTGGATCGTTTACTGTGTCGTCTGGGCCAGGTTGAATTACATCCACTATGCCTTTGATCAATGCTCGATGGGTGAAATACTGCCCCGCACCTTTGGGCGATTCGGCGGCCGACTTTTGCAGCAATCCTTCATAGATGTCGCCTTTCACATCGGCATCCATCCTCATCCATTGTTCTTTGTCGATCAGTTCGGCAATCAACCGCCGCAAGAGAGCAGGGTTTTGAATTTCAGGCTTGGCTTTTTTGAAGATTTCGCCCAACATTCCTGGCTTTTTGCCAAGTTCTTCGAGGATATGCCGATAATGAACCTCAAGTTCATCACCGTCCCGTTCCATCAAGCTTTCCCAATCAAGCCCAGAAGGCACGATTGGCTTGCGTTTATATGGCGGCTTAGTTTGCTCGTCGGCCATTTTGAGAAAGAGCAGAAAGGTAATCTGCTCGGTATAAGCCATGTAGGACAGACCCGCATCCCGCAGAACGTGGGCGAAGTTCCAAGCCTTACTGACGATTTGTTGGGTTGCGGTAGACATTTATTTCTTCCGTGACGATTTGATTGGATTCTTGGAATTGCCGTTATTCGTCGATGCCTTGATTTTTCCGAGTAAAACAGTCGCAGGCTCATCCCTCGGATCTTGCGGCACGAGTTTGCCCTCGAATGCCCGCTTGAGGATGCTTTGGCGAAGGCGGGCTGCACGTTTTAGGTTGGCTTCAATTTGGGTTTCGGCTTCCTCAATTATTGAAAATCGTTGCCCGACTTCATTGGCAATTTGTTCTTGTTCTTCATTGGGAGGTATGGGAATACAAGTTATACGTACATCTTCAAGGTTCAGTGTTTTTCGGGCAACTTCATGGGCCGCCAATGTTAATCGAGACCGCATTGCATTCTCGTTTAGAACAAACACAACGTAATTTGCCGGAATAGATGGAGACAATGGTATTACAGCCACAGCACGGGCTGTATTTGCTCCTTTCAGGCATGTTGGGGCAACCGCAGACCTACCAATTGTTCCAACTATAGTGAGAAGCACCTCACCGCCTTGAAGAATTGTCCTCCTGTAATTATCAGATATTTCAGGACTAATCCGTTTTAGTTGATCTACCAAAACTCGTCCAAATATTACATCACAGACACGTACAAGCGGAATTCCATCGGACAAATCTGGTCCTGGTTGAAGGACACCATATGACATGGGTCTTTCAGCTAAATTGATTTGTTCAAGAGTTGCCCAACACCAACCCTTTGGCAATTCGGGCAGGTTGGATGTATCGGGGGTGGCTGGTTCTTTGTATTTGTCCTTCCAATTATTTGGCGGCGATTTGCCTGATTTAGCGTAGGCGACAAGTTGGGCTTCTTCCCATTTTATGCGGCGGTCCTTGAGAATGCGTTGCAGAAGTTGGTTGGCAGTTTGTTTTGGTGGATTCTTTGTCCGCCATGCCTCGGTCAGTTTTCCTTCCACTGCCGCTTTTAACACGGCTGCCCGATAGCGTTTCAGATTGGCTTTGACCCGCTCAAGGACAGCCACGCCCGCATCGAGGTCGGAAAATAATTCTTCGATTTTGGCGACGATGCGGCGTTGCTGATTCAATGGAGCCAGTGGAAGGCTGATGGTTCCCAAGACACTGGCATTGACATTGGGCTGACCAATACCACGCTTTCCACCTTCGATCTGACGCCAGTAGTCATTGGTTTGAAAGAACGCCTGCACATATTGTGGAAATACGTCATCGTGCATTCGAAGGCGAATAAGATACGAAGCAAAAACTGCTTCCGGGCATTCCCTAATCAAGTAGCTCTTTCCTGTGGTTGCTCCCGTTCGGGCAAAAACGATGTCTCCAGTTTGCAGGCGATACTTATTGATGTCTTCCGCTGAAATAGAACATGAAGGAACAGAGTTCCAATCAACATAATTGTTCTGAATATCCGTGATACGAAGAAATCGAGGACCGTTTGGCTCATCTGTGGCACTGGCCGTGTGGCCGTATTGGATGGATTTTGCGATACTGGCCACTGTTGTTCCAATCCACCCTTTCGGTAATCCATTACTATTACTCATTTCACTGCACTCGTATCTCATTGGATTTGCTCTGAATTCTCAAAACTGCCGCTCCTTAAATCTCTCCACCCAATCACGCAATGTTTTGATGGTAATCCATTGCTCCGATGGAAATAATTGGTAGAACATTTGCATTGACTTAGCACAATGGTCTTCCCAGGAAGTGCGAAGTTCTTCAACAGTTACTTTTTGATGATAGCGAAATTCCTTTACATGGCATGGTTGTGGTTCACCTATAGAGACACGAACACTTGGGCTAACAGATAGTAGCTTTTTTCCTTGCAGTGGGGCTACGACAAGATCGCATAGGACAGATTCACCAGGATCATAGGCATCAACGAATCGTGCCATGAACATAAAAAACTCGATAAACGTAGACATACTCCACTGGTAAGCTACCCAATGACCTGCTGGAGTCTCTTCCTCACCAATGTAACGTCCCTGACATGCTTCATTGTTTTCATAGAACTCTCTGTGAAAAGCAAACTGGCCGGAATAAGTAAGTGCCCACCTTTCTCCTTGGTAATCACTGGATATTCCCCAACCCATTGCATGAGCCCTTGACTGATAGGTTGGATAATTATGATATACGTGTATCGAATGTTGTCGGATCTGATTGTCGAGCATTTCGGGTTCCGGCCAACGTTGAGAATTGTACGTCATCGGAGAAAACGACATCCAAAAAGCACCTTTGGCTTTCTCTTCCGGCTGATTTAGTCCGAGGTCATCCCATACTTGTTGCAGTTCTATCTTGAACTTATCTTCATCAGATGGTTGGTCAAGGAATGAACGTCCCTTTAGCATAGCGTCAAAAATAGACATGAATTCATCACGTCGTTTCTTTGTGGCGAGACCAATAAGTGATCGCCATTCGTCAACAGACCCTACTGGTTTCGACTCGGCATTTTGGTTACGGATGTATATTGACGATTCTCGTAAAAATAGTTTTCTTGGATCGGTTTGGCTTGGATATGATTTAATGCAAAATGTCGGAATGTCGTCGAATTCCTGAATAGTAATCACTATGAATGTTTTGCCTTGATAATCATGCCGATGACATGCCAATGTAATTGGTGGTGAAAAACGACTATTTACCCAATTTGCAACTTTGGTAGTTTCAAATGAACTAGCTTGTTCTTCAGTTAGGCCAGTATAATCAAAATGTCCTGGTTCAATCGCTGTTTTTCCAATTACCAGGACGCCACCATCAGTAGAGTTAGCAAAAGCGGCAATGTCTTTAGAAAGCGATGCCGATTGTTCAGCATTGTCCCATTTCATCGGTCCTTTGGCGTCAAAGTTTTGACTTTCGCCAGAACATTCAATGAAACGAATGAGTTGTTCTGATGACGGTACAAATGCATCGGTATCACTGCTCATGCCGCCAACCTCATATTGAGTTCATCCAAAATGCTGCCCAATTGTTCGCCGAACAGATCATAGGCTTTGCCTTGTCCGCCCATCTGGTTGAACGGAACGCTATCTAAATCGTCCTGCTCGATACTGGCACTGTTGGCGATATGGTCTTTGATGGCATCCAACCAATGCCGCTGTTCGTGAGTGAAAGCCACACCCGCCGCTTGCTGATCGGTAAGCCATTGTTGATACCGTTCCTCAACCGTGGCGGGAAATGGTTTTAGGACTTGGGCAGGGTCAATGGCATGTCGCACCATGGCAATTACATCAACCAACTTGCCTCCATGACCTGCAACTGCCCCAGGCTCAACCGCCTCAAATGCCCGCCATAAAAGATCAGGTGAAGCGGAAACAGGCGGTAGTTCCAGAGCCTTGCCCAGTTCCTTAACCTGACGATAATGCAATCCCGCCCGATATGGTTTACTGTAAAGGATTTGCAGAGCCTCTAACTCTTGCCTATTGTCTTCGATGAACTGATTGAAATTCGTGATAAGTGATTTGGCTCTTTCGACGGACTGGGCATCAAATTCCGCTCTGAGCAGAACATCCACGGCTTCTTTGTCGATGATCTGTTCGACCGATTGTTTCAACGCCAAAATGAGTTCCCGAAGTTTTGGATCGTAAAACGGCTTCAATGCCGCCTGCATGAGTTCCTGCTCGGCGGCATCCTGCTGCTGTTCGGTTGGTTCTTGTTCGGGAGGAATACTGAACTTTTCCCTAGCCTTTTCATCCACATTATCGGGATCGATACTCTTGGATAAATCGCCAGCCAGGGTTGCCAAATCCTTGCCCTTGGCGACCGTTGCCACTTCCTGACGTTGTTGCTCGTTCAATTCAGCATCCAAGCGGATCAGCCTCTCGCCCAACGTTGAAGTGACATCGGCATGAACTACGCCGGAAGCGACCATTTGCAGGATTTCTTTGAGCGACACGTAGGGTTTGCGATCTGATGGCTTTGATGTAGTTTTAATTTGTTCGCAGACACCCACCGCATCGACAATGACGAAATGGGTTTTAGTCTTGGCATCGGGCGTGACGCTTTGCAAGGTGACGGGATCGACAACCCGAACGCCCCGTCCCTTCATCTGCTCGAAATAGCCAGCCGATTTGACGTTTCGCATGAACAGCAGGCATTCCAGCGGCTTGACATCGGTGCCGGTGGCGATCATATCGACCGTGACGGCAATTCGGGGATTGAAGGAATTACGAAATTCTGCCAACAAGTCCTCGGGCTTTTTGCCAGTGGTCTTGTAGGTGATTTTTTGGCAGAAATCGTTGCCTCGCCCAAATTCCTCCCGAATGATTTTCGTAATGTCTTCGGCGTGGGAATCGTCCTTGGCGAAGACCAGGGTTTTGGGGACTTCGGTGCGTTTGGGGAAGATGTCGGTGAACAGCCGATCTCGAAAGGTACTGATTACCAGTCGGATTTGATCTTCCGCCACTACATCCCGATCCAGGTCTTCGGCAGTGTAGGGGCGGTCATCATCAAGTTCCTTGTAGAGCATTTTGCGAGTGCGTCGGTCTCGATGCGGCACGAATTTCCCCGGCTCCTTGGCTAAGATAGCCCCTTGCTTAGTGATTTGAGTCTCAATGCGGTAAACGTCGAAGCCGACATTGACGTGATCGGCAACCGCCTGTTCATGGCCGTATTCCATCACCAGATTGTTATTGAAGAAGCCAATGGTCTGCTTGGTCGGCGTGGCGGTCAGTCCGATGAGGAAGGCATCGAAATAATCCAAAACCTGCCGCCAGAGGTTGTAAATCGAGCGATGGCATTCATCGACGATGATGACATCGAAGGTTTCGGGAGGGATGAGGGGATTGTAAACAACAGGAAGCGGTTCTTTGACCAACGGAGATTCCACCTCGAACATTGATTGCTCTTCGTTTTCCTCGGCAAACTCAGGCTCCCCTTTGAGCATGGAATAGAGCCGCTGGATTGTCGTAATGCAAACCCGGCTCACTGGATCTATGGTATTGGATCGAAGATGCTGGACGTTGAATTCATCGGTGAATTTATAGCCCGTGACGGGGCTGATGAATTGCTGGAATTCGTTGTAAGTTTGCCGCCCCAGATTGGATCGATCCACCAGGAACAAGACCCGCTTTGTACCGGCGAATTTGGTGAGCCGGTAGTTGGCGGTGACCGCCGTGAAGGTCTTGCCGCTGCCCGTCGCCATTTGGATCAACGCTCTTGGTCGGTTGGCGGCTAGTGATTTTTCCAGGCGGGTGATGGCTTTGATTTGCACCCGCCAAAGTTTTTCCGTGTCAAGCGGCGGCATTTTTCTCAAAGAAGCTCGCAATTGGGATTCCAATCCCACCAATCGCAACAGTTCCTCGGGACGATGGAAGGTAAAGACTTCCCGGCTCCGTGCATCGGGTTCAAGTCCATTGGTAAATTGGGTAATCGTCCCCGTTGATTCATAAGCAAAGGGGATCGGCTTGCGATAGGCGGGAAGTGTGGGGGGCAAGCCATTGAGGTATTTGTCGGATTGCGTTTCCACTCCCGTCAGGGTGAAGCCCTCGGGCTTCGCCTCCACCACGCCAATGACCTTAGCTTCGACGTAGAGGAGATAATCGGCACTGCCTGTGGTGAGCGGAAACTCACGAACAGCAACCCCACGGCTCGCCGAGATATTCATTTTCCGATAGTCCTGAACAATCCAGCCACACTGTTCAAGCTGGCGGTCGATCTCTTTGCGAGCTTTTTCTTCAGGAGTCATGCGTGCCTGACCCATTAGAATTAATTTGTGAAGCCCCTATTTTACCACAATGGGGGGTTCTTTCAAGTATCCCTATTAATCTAACAGCATCGATTCCCATTCCTTGTCCAACCCCCCGGCAGAAAAGGTAGAAAAATTGTTGGCGACCTTTTTCATGCCGCTTTTCGATCAAGAATCTGCCATCAAAATCCTAGCAAATGCACCAGATTGGGATGGAGGGGTAAAAACACTAGGGGATGACAGGAGCGAAAACTGAACAACATACGGCTGGCGGAAATACTTTACAACCGTGTCTGACTTCATTATATTATGGGGCAGAGATTGTCTTCACAAAATTTAATGCCGAAAGAGGCAGCTTAGCACCCGCAGAATAGCTCGATCATCCGAGGTTCTTTACCGGATGTGGTGGGGTGCGTTCTTATTTATTCACGAGTTCAAGGTATCGGCTTGGATTCTGTTACGAAATTCCATCGAACAATTGGTGAATCATGAACAGCAAAATGAGAAAACTGCTAGCACGAATCCTGCTCCATGCGATTGCTATTTTGGTAATGGGCATTCAGATCACAACTAGCAAGGCCGCAAGTACCATTGTATTTGATGATTTAGGACCTGATGATTCGTATGGAAATGGCGGGAATTGGTTTGGTCGTTCGACTTTCGATTTTTCTTATAATCCAATAGCCACTGATTTTATCCCAGTTGGCAGCGGAAAAGTTGATGAACTGTGGCTAGCCATGTTTAGTTACGGTGGTCCGAATGAGGTAACCTTATCCATTTTAAGTAATCTCTCAGGGTATAATCAGACCGGAGCATATCCTGGCAATGTCATTTGGCAACAGACCTTTACGAATCAATTAGGTTATCATTCGGGCAGTATACTGCACTTAACAGATCTTGATGGACCATTTTTGACTGCTGGGACGACATACTGGCTGATGGCTTCTACACCTGACACTATAGGGAGTCAAAAAGCCTGGTGGGAGAATAATCAGGACGATGAGGGAGTCGGAATCTTTGCGTGGAAAGAACAGAATGGTAGTAACCCACGAAGTGATTGGAATATATGGTATAATGGCAAGGATTATCGACGTGCCTTACGTGTAGGGGTAGTTCCTGAACCTTGTACGTTTATTCTATTATGCATTGGCTTCATCAGTATTTTGACTTTTGCCCGAAGAAAACGGTAATCCGAAAAAACAACTTCAATTCACGAGCCATCCTTTTGCGATGGCTCTTTTCATTGGGCAATCCTCCTATCTTTTCTGAACCGATCCTGCCGCTTGTCGATAAAATCCAAGGCCAACCCCCAAAAAGCCCCTTGGGAAAATGGGAATATTATGACTAAAGCCCCTTGAATATTTCGGGGGGGTAAAACTTGCTTTTCCAATCCAATTTTGCTATCACTTGAAAATGTTGTCCCGAACCAAATCTTTTCTCAAGGAGTTATCAAATGAGACCTCCACATTGGCTAGACGGCGTGATTGGTGAACTTAGGGACATTGACGACATCGCTTTGGCGATTGCAGAATGTCCCAGGTTTCGGCAAGCAATCCAGCATGGGCTCGATGCGGCCTTCGACTGGGAGGGGCTGAATGAGCATGATCCCAAAAAGCAGGGAAGCAGCTTTGAGCAGGAGATTCGGATTGCGATTGTTGATGCGTTTAAGAGCGAGCATTAGTGGAAAAGGAAGATCATGGATTATTCCCCTGACAATCTCAAAGCCTTAATTCTGAACCCTGCGGAGAGCCTGGATGTCGAAATCAAGCCGTGGCTCGACCTCGCAATTCCTGCGGATAAGGCGAAACTCATAAAAGCTTGCCTTGCCTTACGGAACAACAACGGTGGGTGCCTTGTTATCGGCTTTCAGAATGACGGTACGCCAGATTCGAATGTTCCCTCGGATGTGCGAGCAGCGTACCATGTTGATCTAATTCAGGAACTTGTGGCACAATACGCATTCCATCTGTTCGAGATAAGGGTCGAATTTGTGGAGCGGGACGGGATTGAATATCCGGTCATCTGTGTGCCGGGAGGTGTGGAAACACCAGTGGCCGCAAAAAGGCAGTTGCCGGACGATAACGGTAAATACCTAATTCATAACGACGACGTTTATGTGAGGTCACTGCAATCCAACAATAGGGTCAGTAGCACTAAAGCAAGGGCTGCGGATTGGCAGCGAATTGTCAAGAATTGCTTTGATAACAGAGAAGCCGACATAGGAGCGTTCGTTCGGCGTCATCTTATGAATGCCACCAACATCGAGCAATTGGCTGTCCTTCTTCATCCCACCCAACCTCCTCCAAGTCCAATCGAACGGATCGTAGACTTCCTTCAATATGGGAAACAGAGATTTGATGCCGTACAGGCAGAACGGGGAAAACCTCGCTGGAATGCAGGAACGAGAGAGGTCGGAGCGGTAATTGACGGTGATGTTCCAGTCTTCTCGGCAGACGAGGACTTCCTCAACCAACTTCTCGTGAGGATGCCTCGCTACACAGGCTGGCCACCTTGGGTAGATAGCCGGAATGGTCCTGAGAGCACTAGACCCTATGTGTTCGACAGTGGATGGGAAGCATACATTCTGAGTGCGTTGATGGGCGTCAGCCTTGATTTCTGGCGTATCGAACCGTCTGGACGATTCTATCATCTTGGGGCTTTCGAGGACGACACACCTTATCCTGAAGGCCGAAAACCGAAACCGGGGACAGAACTTGATTTCTTCTTGCAGACATCACGTACAACGGAAGCTATCTCAAACGTGCTGTCTTTTGCCCAGTCTATGGGATGCAATGAGAAGTCCACCTCCTTGGCGTTTGCTTTCCGATGGAGCGGTCTAAAGGGACGGCATTTGACCTCCTGGGCCAGCCCTGATCGCCACTTCTACTCTCGTGGTCCGAGTCAGCAGGATGAGATCACGACCAAGGTGGTTGTCCCACTTGAAACCGCCCAATCGGGACTCGCTCTACAAGTGGAGAGTGCGGTTGCACCGGTTTTCAGTCTGTTCGGCGGAATGAAATTTGACAGCAGCGTGATCGAAGGAATTGTCGAGCAAACATTGCAACGGCGGTTCTAGCTGTGAACAATCTAACCTTCATGAAAATCCTCTTCCTCCACGGCTGGAACTCGACTCCTGGTGGTTTGAAGCCGACCTACCTTAAGGACCAAGGCCATGAGGTTCTGAATCCGGCCCTTCCCGACGACGATTTTGACGCTGCCGTTCGCATTGCCCAAACTGAGTTTGACCGCTATCATCCAGATGTTGTGGTCGGCTCAAGTCGGGGCGGAGCCGTGGCGATGAACATCAAGAGCGGTAATTGCCCACTTGTGCTTCTTTGCCCAGCATGGAAAAGATGGGGAGTGGCACAAACCGTGAAACCCAATACGGTTATCCTTCATTCCGAAGCCGACGAGGTGGTGCCGTTCGTGGATTCTGTGGAATTGGTCAGAAAAAGCGGCTTGCCCTCGGGATCGCTGGTCGTGGTTGGGCATGAACATCGACTTGCTGATGAAGAATCGTTGAAAGCGATGCTAGAGGCGGTGAAAGGGGCAAAAAACAAGGATGGGAATGTCGGTGATGGCCCTATGCAAAGTGCTGTGCCATTTCAGTTCGGCATCAGCACTCTGTTGCTGATCACGGCGATGTACGCCGTGCTTTTCGGCATGCTGCGGGCACTTTCCTTTCCGCCGTTGGTCTTCGCTGAAACCGCCATCTTCCTAACGGCTATCGGGCTTGGGCAGATATTCCTGTTCAAGGGCCAACGGCCACGAATGGTATCGATCGTTATCGGAACTTGTCTCTGTCTAGCGTTCTTCTTTCTTCATCGACTTTTTAGTAACACCCTTGGACAGACTGTCGCTGTGTGGGAGTTCAATGGGGGACAAACCGTTGTTTCGTTCGACTTGGGCAATTTCCTGCAAGGACCGATAATCGGGTACGTCGGCGGCATTCTCATTGCCGGAACGTTTTCCGTCGTCAACAAGCTGAAAAACTACTTGAACCTACATGGTTGAGCAGTGAGCGGCAACATCTTCACCACAGGCCCGACTCCCAACACCGACCTTTCTGCTGATGAAAAAGTGCTGACGGCACCAGACGACTGGGTACTGCTTCCACCTGGTGATGCTGCCCTGACTCGTCGTGTAAAAGCCGCTGGAGATCATTAGGTCGAGTTGGAACGAGCCAAACCTTTTTCTGAGGATACTGGGACTGCTTCTGACCATACCAATTTATGGATATCCAAGGCGTCCTCTATCAAGATCCTGGCATCTTGGGGCGAGATCATCTTGTGCCTGTGCAACAGGATGACGTTTTGATTACCCTCGAAATAAAGATGTTTATGCTGATTCTCCACAAACCACCTTCGTAGCTCGGCTGTGAATAGCCCACGGATTGATGGCTCACTGCTCCCCTGCAATACAAAGGCTTGCGAGAATTCCAGATCGCCAAGGAAGTCAATGTCTTGTTTGCCAAAGAGTTTTCCAATCGAATCAAAGATGGGAGCCTGTGGACGTAGCAGACAATACGGCAAATGCACGTTCGGGTCCGACACGGCACAGATTGTCATAGCCTGCCATTTGTTTTGCCTGCTAACAGCACTGGGCGGCACATTCAGGTCAGCAATAATGATTTCCCTGCTGCCAACATGACCTCCAATCCCCTCGATGAATTTGGCTCGATGCCTCATCGCCTCCTGAAACAAATGAAAAGGACGGAAGCGGGCAAGGAGGTCATTGTCCATCCCGAAGTAGGTCAACCCGAGTTCGGTAGCGACCCTTTTCCATGCGTGGGTGCGTTTTTGAACAAGGATGTTTCTTAGAATTGCCGCCAAAAACAAAAACGTGCCGATGACTATAACAAAAATGAGGCCATAGTTCATTGTGTTTCTCACTTTTCGCCAAGTATTGCAGCAATGGCTTCTAACCAAGCCTACATTGGCAATGTGACCCTGCCAGAAAATCGGGCTTTGGCAGAATGGCGACTTGCACCTGGGAGGAGAAAACATCGGCTATAACGGCTGTAGGGGGTAAAATTGCCACCCTTGCTCACCGACGCAGCAATTAGGTACAATTATTTCAACCAAGGGCAATCAATTCAATCAATTACTCAAGGAAATTACAATGGCTGAAGGCACAATCAAAAAGTTGACGAACAAGGGCTTTGGGTTTATCAAAACAGAGGGCGACAAAGACCTGTTCTTCCACTCCTCCGCTCTCCAAGGAGTCAGTTTCGAGGAATTGCACGTAGGACAAAAGGTGTCCTATACGGAAGTCCAAGGTCAGAAAGGCCCATGTGCCGAGAACGTCAAGCCGATATAGTGCCGACGGCGTTGATTCTGCCACGAACTGAAGGTTAGATTGGGCGAAACCGACTGGAGATCGGCAACTGGCCTATCCACTGACGTGCAACACCTGCAACAAAAAACCACTCCCTGCTCCACCAAGCACTAACCAGGCAGAGTTGACACGGAAGCGAACCAGCAGGATTGCACTGGCGACCACCAACAATGTGGTCGTGATATCGAAGATCGCCGCAAGCCCCAGTTGCCAAGTCACCACAGCCATGAGGGCCAACGATGCCACGTTTACGCCATCCAAGAACGCCCCGGCGATTGGTGATCTCCGCAGGTAGGGAATGAGCGGACCACTGACTGCAATGAATATGAACGAAGGCAGGAAGATCCCAATGGTAGCTATCACCGCTCCCGACAATCCGCCGACCAAGTAGCCTATGAAGGTGGCGGTCGTGAAAACTGGACCAGGCGTGACCTGGCCGACAGCGGTGGCATCCAACAACTGTGCGGGGGTCAGCCAATGCCAATGGGTCACGAGATCAGCTTGCAGGAAGGCCAGCAGGACGTAGCCGCTCCCGTATAGCACCGAGCCGATTTTGAGGAAGTAGAGAAAAAGCGGCTGTAGTCCTGCCTGCACCTTAGCCGAGCTACCTAAGCGGGCGGCGAAGTAACTGAAGGCAAGGATGCTGCTGGCAGCGATGAGCATGACCAAGATCGGTCTGAGTCGCTTTCCAGGTTCCTGAAGCCGTCCTCGCTCCAAGCCTGTGATCGCACCCGCCAGAAGCAGAACAGTAATCGCACCAACGCCAAAGAAACTGGCTGCTGTCGCAAGAACGGTTATTGCCACCAGGAACTTCGTTTTGATCGCTTTGCGGCCCAATCCCCAGAGTGCTTGAAGTATGACGGCAATTACCACAGGCTTCACTCCATAGAGCAACCCTGCGAATTGCGGCAAGCTGCCAAATTGGAGGTAGGCCCAGGCAATAGCAGTGACCATTACCATTGCCGGAAGGATGAAGCAAACTCCCGCAATCAACAGTCCCGCCCAACCCGCATACAGATAGCCAATGTAGATCGCCATTTCGGTGGAGTTTGGGCCAGGTATCAAGTTCACGGCACCGAGGAGATCGAGGAACTTTTCCTGCGTGATCCAGTGACGGCGGCGAACGAACTCATCCTCCATCATGGCGATATGGGCGGCAGGCCCGCCAAAGGCCGTCGTCCCCAATCGTAAGAAGAGAACTGCCACCTCACGCAAGCTCACCCCCCTGACGGCTTGGGCCTCTTTGGGCAAGGTTTTCTGTGTTTCGTCCATCTGCCTCGCTCTCCGCTCGGAGGCTCAATTCAAGACCTTCCGCTTCTCCTCAATAAACCGCTGATGGTGCAGGATGTGACGGATTCTACTCTGAACTAAATCTTCAAGCGTCAGAGGCCCGACCTCCGAATGGATGCCCCGGCGTTGGAAATCCTCGGGTTTCAAGGTGCGAAGAATCCGTGCCACTTGCTTACGGATCAATTCGATCAAAAGGAGTTCCTCTTCGGCATTCCGCTGCTGATAGGCCAACCGAGCGGCAAACATTTTCTCGTCGCCGCCAAATAGTGTCGGCTCGTTCTCCGCAATTACCCGCTTAATGCGGTCGGCACTGACGATCTCGAAATCAGCCAAGTGGCAGATGACTTCCAACGTGGACCACTTGCCAGGAATGGGGCGGGCCACAAGCTGCTCCTGGGTCATGCCAGCAACGGCCTGCCGTAGCAGTGCGGTTCCGGCAAGGTAGGCGTCGATAAGCATTATAGGTTCCATTGGGTGTCTCCAAGCCTCTTGCCCGCCCTTAATGATAACAACTTGCCCTGCCGTTTCTGTGGCACGGGGGGCGGTCATCCTACTGTCAGAATCAAATCGAATCCCTACCAGATTTTCACCTCTCTTATCTCCTTGATGTCAACTCCGGGTTGTGTGCTAGTCGTCCAAAACAACACAAGTATTATCAAGAAAAAGAAAATGTACCCAACTATCAAGCCTGCGAGAGCGATACCCTTTCCACCATGATCGGGATTTCTCCGCATGTCTAGCCGGGCAAGATGGCCGCACACGATCCCAGGCAAGCATCCCAAAGGTCCAAGGACAATGCTTAAACAACTAAGCACCAGGGACGCAATCGCCAAGCCTGATGTCTCTTTTCCGCTCCTACCGTGTTCAGAACGCTCAGACATTGTTTCCTCCTGTTCGTTCGTAAATTGCAATGGCCGGGACGGGTAATAATGGCTCGGCTTACTTTTCCTTTCGCTTCAACTCGCTGTCATGTTCTTTCATAAACTCCTTAATCTCATCAGCAAAACTGAGGAGCCGATCCCACTGTTCCACGTAGAGGGTGACCGGCATACGTTGTAGGCCGTAAACGCTGATTCCCCCTTTTTCGCTAACCTTGCAGTACAGCGAACCCCGTTTTGGTTGTTTCAATTCTGCAAGCAGCTTGGAAGCCACATCCACTTCAAGTTCACCAGCGGCGAGTTTTTTCAGAATTTCTTCTTTTTTCATGGATTCTGCTCATCGATATGGGAGATAGATTGCCCCACAGACAAGATACCGTCCCCGGTGTCAATAGCAAGAGGGTCTGGGCTTATGAAAGACCTGTTGCTAACACTCAAAAAATAGTACCATGATGTGGTTGTTTTGTCCGAATTTACAATTATTCGGAGAAATCGAATGTCGGATTCATTGCCGCTGGACGAAGTTTCCGAAACTCAACCAAAAGAAAACGCCAACCGTCGATCCATTCCCAAACACAGGATCGTTCTTGGATTGCTCATTTTTGCCCATGCGGCATTTGGTGCGTATTTTAATCCTATGGGAAAGATTGTTGAGGAGGGTGCGATAGTAGGTCATTTTATGATGCTGGGATTTATTTTTTCCCAACCCATCCTTATTGCGATCTGGACGGCGTTCGCTCCCCAACGATTTTTTCACCGTTTTCTATGGAGTCTCTCTTTATGCACTTTGATCTTTTTTTCTGTGGGTCTTGGAGCCTTGAGATATGGACCGCAAGCATGGTTATTTTTTATAATAATGGATCTAATACTTTTTATTGTGGCTACGCTGATCTTGTTACTCGTTAGACGATTATTTCGCTGGCAAATAATTCATTCCTATACAGCACAAGTCCCATCGGATTATCAGTCATACCAATTCGGCATCAAACATCTAGTTATTTTGACCACGATTGCCGCCCTTGCTTGCAGTCTTTTTCGCACTTTAATTGTGATTAGCCCCCAATTCTCATATCCTTCAGTTGCCATGGTCGTTAAGGACACATGTCAGGCTATTGTTGTACTTTTTCCGATAATTATTATTCCATGGTTTACACTTACTTACCTAAAAAATATGTTGTTGTCGATTCTTTATGCGATTATCTTGCTCGGAATTATCGAAGTGGCAGTTTATTTCATCTTTCGGAAACTTGAACCGAATCCAGACATAATCCAGATCATCCTGTTTGTTCAACTTGGAGCAAGTATATCAGTGTTTTTTAGCACACTTATAATTCGTCTATGCGGTTTCAGAATGATCCGGGGGCAAAACCCACTTGCCTAAGAACACCATAACAGTACAATACTTTCAACCCGAAAATCAATTCAATAAAAAGGAAACTCCAATGGCTGAAGGCATCATCAAAAAGTTGACGAACAAGGGCTTTGGGTTTATCAAAACGGAGAGCGACAAAGACCTGTTCTTCCACTCCTCCGCTCTCCAAGGTGTTAGTTTCGACGAACTGCATGAAGGACAAAAAGTGTCCTACACGGAAGGCCGGGGGCAGAAAGGCCCGTGTGCCGAGAACGTCAAGCCGATATAGTTTTGCCACCAGAGGCTTCATCATGCGGATCGTCACTCAACTTGCCTGCTTCTGTTATTGGATATTTCTTACAGTCCTGCTCCTGGTTCCCAACCCTGCTGCACTAGTTGGTCTTCGGGAAGTTCCAATCTTTCCTTGGGGTAAATTTGGAATTCACCTGATGTTTTTCACCGTCCTGAGCGTCCTGGTTCATGCAACTCGCTGGCCGAAACGCCCCTGGTTGCCCCTGATTGCTTTACTGGTAGTGTATGGCATTACCACGGAAACGCTGCAACTCTTCGTACCTCACCGTACCGCCCGGGTAATGGACGCTATCGAGAACATTCTCGGAATTGCCCTTGGAGTGGGAATCTATTGGATTGCTCGACAGCTATGCCTAAAAAGCAGCCTTGCTGCTGGGTCGATGAAGCACACCACTAAAGCGGACGCAACCGATGTGCGATAAAATGACGGATTTGGAGCGAATCCTGTCACGCCACCCCTCAACAACCGGAAGGTTCTCTCTTCATGCAATAGGAAAAAACGAAAAACGCCCTGCTATCGCTCGATAATAGGCAGGGCGTTTAATTGGCAACAATGTTACGTTACTGCAAGAAGTTGTCTATTAACTTGGTCGCCGTCCTTTTGGCGTCAGTTTTAATCTCCTTAACATCCTCTTTCGCCTCTTTGGTCACATCATGCACCGCTTCGGCTTCCACCCGTTGGGTGTCAGCCTTTATTTCTTGAACATCGGCCTTGGCCTTCACGGCTGCCCTATCAAGATCAACTTGGACCTTTTCGACAGGCTCCCTATCGTTGACGACCCTCTCTTTCTCGATTACTTCACTCCTGGCTTGATTTGCGTCGGACTTGAAGGCGGGAGTCTTGTCCCGAGCTTCTCTGGCATCATGGCTGCGTCCACAACCAACGCAGAACAGTGACAGCATCAATAGGGCTAATGCGATTTTTTTCATTTGAAAATCTCCTTATTGAGTTAGATCATCCTTGGATTACTGCCCAAGATTGTACTTTTGCTGTTGAGAAGGCTGCAAGAGCAATAATTTTGAGACATTTTCCAAAAAATCGACATAAGTCCTTCTTCGATTTGAATTTACCGAAGTCAATTCCTAGTTCCGCCTTATGCTGAAATCGGCTGATTCTTACAAAATCACTCTTACAGGAGTGGAGTGCCTATCCCGTTAGACTTTTAGACTTCAACTTTGCAAATTGAAAAGTTGGGAGAAAGTCAGAAAACTCGATTATTTAATCCTATTCTCCCTGTCCTAGCAAACTTTTCAGCAGTTACTCTGAACTCCCGCCGTCCCATTCATGCTTTGGATCGGGATAGAAAGTAAGCTCAAATGAATCAGTAAGTTTAACCATTATCAGCCATCCACCCGGAACCTTTGCTCGTTTAATCCCGTAACTGAAAACATCCTGTCCAGTACTTAGATTCTTGAAAGCCAATAGAGTTGCCTTCGATACTGGCTTCTCAGGCGTAGGCTCATCAGCATAAGCAACCGAAGAAAGCGAGGGCGATGGTTGGCTGTTCTTACACAGCCCATACCCAATCATGAACAGCCCTACGACTAAGCCAACGCCAATTACTCGCCAAAAAATGCTGTCTTTCATGTTAAGCTCCTTGAAAAAAAGTGGTGATTGGATATCTGTGTCAGTGTGTTATTTCCAATTTTGGCAATGCCTTTTGGAGGTCTTTGACTCCGGCGTCAGTAATTTTAGTTTTGCCGAGATTGAGCGTTTCAAGTTTTGACAACCCTTTGATATACTCCAGACCAGCGTCGGTTACAGGGGTGTCGCTGAGATCCAGAAATATGAGATTAGTCAGCCCTTTGAGGTGTTTTAGTCCGTTGTCGGTAACTTGGGTATCGGAGAGATACAGCTTTTGGAGTTTAGTCAACCCATTAAGATATTCCAGCCCTGTGTCGCTCACCTGGTCTTGCCCCAGGTCCAATT
>JBEKZY010000474.1:0-14150 GCA_049509395.1 Thermoguttaceae bacterium
AAGGAGAATTAGAAAGGAGCAAATTCCTCAATCAACCCTTCCTGTCCTGTTTTGATCTTTTTCTTCGCCAGTGCAAGATCAAAGAATTCCACTCGATCAATTTCAGGAATTTCCATTTGCTGACCAGAGTGGTCTCAGGGACGAGAATCACGGCCTTCTTCCTTCCGGCCTTCTGCCTCCAGGTGTTCAAAGTCGGGATACTCAGCAATCGGAGCGGCGATGACGCCGCCGATCTTGTCTTTGTACTGCCCGACCAATCCGGCGATATGCCGGTTCCACTGGCCCACGGTTTCAACCAGAGCTTTGACATCCCGATTCTCCCAGAAGTGGCCCTCGTCCTTGACTGCTTCAAGGATGCCCATCGTCTTGGCGTGGTCCAGCAAACGAACCACCGTGACGTGGCATCGGACGAAGTTCGCCATTCCGCCATCATCAGGGTTGCTGGCATATTGAGTCTTGCAGAACGACTGCCACGACCAGCCATTGAGACCGGTGCCAACTGTCCCGTCTTCGGTTTCGACCGTATCAGGGTAGATTGCCAAGCCGAAATTGGCTGCCTCACACCCTTCGCCAGGCCAAGTAAAAAAGGCGAAGGCACGGCTCGGTACGACGAATCGATATGCCTCACCAACGGAAATCATGCGGCGGCTTTGGACGATAAGCCAGCGGAGACGGTCATCCTGGGCGGTTTGTAAGTCGGTGGTTCCCGAGAACTCCACGACCTCGCTGACCTCGGACATGGCAAGATCGAGTGCCGCTTGCCGAAGTTGCTCCACCAATTGCCTCGCCTTTTCGGGGTCGGTATCGGTGGATCGCAAGGTGTAGTGAATCGTCAGGCCCATCGGTCGTGTCCTCGGAAAAGCGAATTTATTATTTATTGCTTGGACGCAGAACTCCCACTGCCAATCGCCCGTCCGTGTAATACGGATCGCCTCCACCGTTGTGTCCCTTCAACTTTTCCTGGAAATCGTCCACCCCATAGACGGTTGTTAGCAATCCTGCCTTGCCCAAGTCATCGATTAGCCTGTCCCGCTCGGCATCGATGTTGGCATCTATGTGATGAGTGATCTGTCCAGTGGTATGACTAAATCCAACCGACTTGTCAAAGGTCACCGCCCCCATCCAAAGAGGACGGTTGTCTTCATCTACCTTCTCCGCACGCCAGAAACGAACGTGATGTCGTTGTTTTGGGTTGCCACCAACTGGCTGCTCGAAGGCGAGATCTTCTTTGTGTCCCCAAAGGAAAAGATTGCTGACGGGGGCATCTTCATAAGATCGACGAAACACCGTATCCGCTGCAATCCTTAAACAGTTTTTAAGAGTGAGGGCATCGGCGGGATACCATTTGGCGGCAAGCATCGCCGCTACGAGATCTTCTTTTGATCCCACCAGTGCGATATTTAACGGATCGCCTGAAATACCGCTTGCCGTGTGCGTGACCCGAGGAGCATCCTCCAGTGCAGGGTGTCGTCGAACCAATCCCCGCCATATTGTCGGAATCAAGAAATACGCAGCCAAGAACCAGATTGCCAATATTAAAACAAAAAAATACAAGACTCTTTTTGATAGCCGTTTCTTTGCAGGGAATGAACGAGTATCTGAATCCATTGGTTACTCCGCTTGGCTTAGTTTCCATATTCCCAGCAGATCATTTTGAGTTTGTTGGGTAAGATGAATCAATTCTTCCTCATCAATTCTGCAACTAGGCATTTCATTTTTTCGAAACCATTCAAGTAACCGATTGCTTTCATCGGTGTTTTATTGAGTGAAGTCGTAATGGTTTCCTCCTTACAGTTTTCAAGACCGCCATAGTATTCGACCATGCACTTGGTATCGGTAACCCGATTGTTCAATGATCCCATCGTGCTGCGATTGATGGTCTTGCCTATCGTCAGGTCAACATGGAATCTTAATATAAACTCTGTTTCCTTTGCCGTGAAGGATGTGGTTCGAAGTGCCGATTTCAGGACTTCGATAAAAAACTGGGCAATATTGCGATATTGAGCTTTGTTTACGCCTGCTGCAAAGCAAACGAAGAGGGTCGGCTCGTTGATAAACAGAATGCACTTGCGACGGTCAATGGAAAAGATATACCCATACCAATCCCCGAAAGGGGATGGTTCGGGAGACATGGGATTCACCGAATCGTCGATTTCAGCCAGGAGTTTCGTTGTGCAGCGGAGAATGGGCATTACCTTGCTCCAATATTTATATCAGCGTAAACGGCCCACCATCGGCAACCAGTTCTAAACATTGATTGATGGACAATTCTTTGTAAATGTCCCACCACTTACCCGTGTGTCGAAGATACGCCAGATTGAATCGGCCATTGCCAACATATTCCATGCGGGCAAAGGGAAATTCAAACATTGGGGCAATTTTATACGGTCCCGGACTTGCCCAGGTCGAGGTGAAGTAAAAGAAACTCCGATGCCATTTTGTCCAAATGTCGATGGGATAGTTGAACAATGGTTTCTTCGGTGCTGGCTTGATGTATTTTGGAGTAAGAACCTTCTCGATCAGTTCCTTTGCCTTGGTGTCCAACTCGGCTTTGATATCATCAAGCACTCTTGGCTTAAGCATCTTAAATCGTCTAAAAGTCCAAAGTCGTTCTGGTTTATTCTTGGGCATAGACATTGCTTCTTCCATTTGTGGATATCAAATTGATGAAAGAACTTGAACGTGATGGTTATCTAGCCGTAAATCCCTTGGCCTCTACGACATCATTACGACAGATTTCCCAAAGCGTTGCTTGAATTGACTTCTTCTTTAGAGGTGACGCTATGACATGTCCTCGATCCGACCAATCAATATCGAATATCCGCTCCCAACTCCGTTCCATCTGTTGGCGGTATCTGATGTGCGGTAAGGGGCGTTCATGATTGCAGCCGTAGAAAGAAAGGCCAGCACGGGCCAGCTTCTTCTCAAATGCCCAGCCGTCCTTCTCGCTTTCGGGCAAGTACCAATAGTTCAAGACGTAGTGCCACAAGTCAAAATCGGATAACAGAACACGGTCATCAGCCACCTTCAACTCAATCCGCACACCTTGCTCGCCCCTTGGCAAATATCCAGCGGCCCGCAAGTCGGGCTTACGTCGGGACGTCCCTTCCCATTGATACCATGCCCAAATTGGCATGGCCTTTTTATTGGGCCTTGGGATTTTTAGTCTACGTTCCATTTGGCCTGCCATCCAAGTATAAGGTGCGAGAAACTCTTGCATGGCATGGCGATGAGTGTCCTTCAAGCGACCGTGCCTTCGCAGATCATTCCAAGCCTTCTGCGTGAGTATTGACCAGATAACCATGACATGTTCACCCTACAGGCAAAGAGAATGGCCCATCCTCGGCAATATACTCCAAACACTTATCGAGAGTCAGCCCTTTGTAGATCGTCCACCATTCCTCAGAGTGCCGCATGTAGGCAAGGTTAAATTTCCGATCCCTAACGTATTCCAACCGAGCAAATCGCACCTCGAACGTCGGGGCAATTCGGTTGGGGCCTGGGCTGGCCCATGTAGAGCCGAAATAGAAGAAACTCTGGTGCCACTTGGTCCAGAGTTCTATGGGATAGTTCCATCGAGGTTTCTTCGGTGGTGAATTGATGTATTTTGGCGTAAGAACTTTCTCGATCAGTTCCTTTGCCTTAGCGTTCAATTCGACTTTAATATCTTCGGGGACTTTTGGTTTGTACCTCTTTGAAGGGGCTAAAGTCCACTGTCGTCCTGGTTTTTTCTTGGCCATAGGATTTGTTCCTGTCCTTAAAGCATACCAAGTTGATGATTTAAGGTGAATGGGTTACTACCCTATCTCCAATACTGTTTGAACAACAGGATCACCATATTCCGCTTCACCCGTCAACACTCGCAGGTTTGGTAAAACTTGAACTTCGCCGCCGCCGTGTGTATGACCACAAAGCACGAGCAAATTGGATTGTGGATTGGATTGCATCATCTTTTTTAAGACATCTCCGACGATCTTGCACGCAAAATATGGCAGATAGTCATCGCCCGAAATCTTCCCCTGATACCAAGCAGCTTCCCTAAACGGCGGCACATGAGTTACTGCAATGATATTGGTGTATTTGGCAACTGCTTCGACAAGCACTTGTTCGAAATGGTGAGTAGCCTCATTTGCCAAAGATATCATAGAATTGCTCAATCCAATTTTATCGAGGACATCGTGCTTGTACCATTGGGAGATTTCGGCAATCAGGAGATGGTCGTTCAGAATCACTTCTGTCCCCTGAAAATCGCCAAGCCTGCCGTCAGGCCAACCGTCGTGTCCGATGATTGCCGTCTGGGGAGACAACTCTGCTATCCCCATCGTTGTCAGGTAATTTAGATGCTTTGCCTCGTCTACCAACTGAACAATCCGTTGACGGGTCTTTGTGATAGAACCTCGGTAAAAATCATGGTTGCCAAGGACAAAGTATATAGGTTTCTGGATAACCTCATCCATCTCCAACAGATATTGGGCAAGGTCGTGGCTCTCTCCGATGTCGCCGCTGATGGCGATCACATCGGCTTGTTTCTCGACCATTTCCAAGAAATGCCGCCGTTTGGTAGTGTTCAGAAAGTTCAGATGGATGTCGGTCAACCAAGCGAGACGCATTTATTTGATCCATATTTGAAAGCGGCTCACTTCATCGGATGCCGTTTGAAGAATTCCCACATCAGGTCGTTGGCGGAAATGTTCTTGGTCGATTTGCCGAGCAACCGTTGTCCGATTTCTCTTCCCGGCCAAGTGTGACCGCCGCCGTTGATAACAAATAGAATGACCTCGGCTCCGTCCTTCCCCGGCCCGTAAGTCTTCCGCTGCACCGTCGTGCCATCATCGATCTTCGTGGGCATGTCGCTAACAACGGGTTTTTCTGGACAACCATCCGCCTTCGCCCAAGCATTGATGGAATGTTCCACCGAATAGAAATCGGTCTGTGTAATGCTGCGGGCTCCTTTGCCTCCTTTGAAGGGTACGAACGCATCATCCGTGCCGTGGAAATGAATTATCGACACAGGCCGCTTCGGTTTGCAGGTTTCCGTTCCCATCGTCCCAGCAACAGGAGCGATAGCGGCAATTCGGTCGGAAAGTTCCGACGCCAGTCGGTAACACATGATTTCGCCATTGGAAATGCCCGTAGCGAACACCCGTTTGGCATCAATGTTGACGACCTTAGCCAGATCGTCGAGCAAGGCCCGAGTGAACCCCACATCATCCACATTATTCGAAACGGCATATCCGCAGCAGTTCCCGCCGTTCCAGGTCAATATATTCTCAAATCGACCTGTTCCATTGGGATATACGGCAATGAATCCTTCCTTGTCAGCCGTCTCGTTCAGCCCGCAGTAGAGAACCGTGATCGAGGCGTTTATTGCCCCGCCATGAAACGCCAACACCACCGGTGTCGGCCGTTTGATATCATACTTAGGCGGGATGTGGACGAGGTAGGAGCGTGTGCGACCATCGTGTTCAAGAGTACGGGTGTAGTCGCCTGGGGCGAGAGGCGTTTCGCCCATGACATTGGAAGCGAACAACGCCGTACAACAGAAAAGTACAAGTCCGAGTCTCCGTGGGTTGCACATGAATTTTATCCTCTGGCAAATAATTCTCATGCCTGATTTACCAATTCTCTGCCAGCAACTCGAAATACGCTTGGGGGTGGGCACAGGCGGGACAGGCGGCTGGGGCCTCTGGACCTTCATAAACATAGCCGCAATTCATGCACCGCCATTTCACCGACTGATTCCGCTTGAACACTAGACCGTGTTGGATACTCTCCAAAAGGCCACGGAAACGCCGCTCGTGCTGCTTTTCTGCAACGGAGATTTTCTCAAAGATGATTCCAATTGCATTGAAGCCTTCTTTTTTGGCTATAGCAGAAAAAACAGGATACAACTCCGACCACTCGTGGTGTTCGCCATCGGCAGCCGCTAAAAGATTCTCGGCGGTAGTTCCGACGACGCCAGCCGGGAACCCACACTCGATCTTTACCTCGCCGCCTTGAAGGAACTTGAAGAATCGTTTAGCATGCTCCTTTTCCTGATTCGCTGTTTCCTCGAAGATGGTGGCGATTTGGATGTAACCTTCGTTTCTGGCTTGGCTGGCAAAGAATGTATAATGGTTTCGAGCCTGTGATTCGCCAGCGAAAGCAATCAGCAGGTTTCGTTCAGTTTGTGATCCTTTTAAGTCCATATCAGTTACCTCCAGTTCAAGGACGACAATTGATGTATCGCTGCTAGTTTATCGTGGAAAACGGGGAGAAGTCAAGAAGGTAGAAGCAGGACGGCGATTCCAAATCCATAGCAGTGAAGTAGCCTTACGCTCTTCCTATATGTCTCCTCCAATCTCGCCTCGACAATCAGCTTTTTATGAACAAAGCAGCCCGACTCCACCGAACTTGTGGCCGTTCAATAAGTCGGAAGCCCACGTGTTCCGCAAGGGCAACCTCCCTGTCAAAGTTCTTGCCAGACACATGTAATGGAGGCTCTGCCAGCAGCAACCCACCCCCATCCTTTAGACAATCATGAATCTCCTTCAAGAGGCAGTATTGGTCTGGAACTTCATGAAGCATGGCAAAGACGAGGGCAAAATCAACCTTGGCATCGATCCCGAGCCGATTCTGTTCGCACTTATGCGTCTCAATACGGATAGCCACGCCTGCCTTTTCTGCCCGTCGCCGCAGCATGTCGAGCATCTGCTGTTGCATATCCACGGTGATAACTTTCCCGTTGTCACCGACCATCCTTGCCATAGGAATCGAAAACCAACCAAAACCACAACCCACGTCCATCACGGTCATGCCGGGCTTGACGTATGGCCCAACAATCTTTTGCGGATCGTGAAGCCAGCGACGAAATGGAGTGTTGATGGTGAACGGAACAGCCCACCAGGGGCAGACGTGAGCGGCCATACTGCTCTCCTCATACAGAGATGACTTATGAGTCCCGGTGTCTCAAGGAGGCGAATCACGGCCTTCTTCCTTCCGGCCTTCTGCCTCCAGGTGTTCAAAGTCGGGATACTCGGCAATCGGAGCGGCGATGACGCCGCCGATCTTGTCTTTGTACTGCCCGACCAATCCGGCGATATGCCGGTTCCACTGGCCCACGGTTTCAACCAGAGCTTTAAAATCCCGATTCTCCCAGAAGTGGCCCTCGTCCTTGACCGCTTCCAGGATGCCCATCGTCTTGGCGTGGTCCAACAAACGAACCACCGTAACGTGGCACCGGACGAAGTTCGCCATCCCGCCATCATTAGGATTACTGGCATATTGAGTCTTGCAGAACGACTGCCACGACCAACCACTGAGACCGGTGCCGACTGTCCCGTCTTCGGTTTCAACCGTATCAGGGTAGACCGCCAAGCCGAAATTGGCTGCCTCACACCCTTCGCCTGGCCAAGTGGAAAAGGCGAAGGCACGGCTCGGCACGACGAAACGGTATGCCTCACCAACGGAGATCATGCGGCGGCTTTGGACAAGAAGCCAAAGGAAACGGTCATCGTGGGTGGTTTGGAAGTCGTAGGCGGTTCCCGAGAACTCTATGACCTCGCTGACCTCGGACATGGCAAGATCGAGAGCCGCTTGCCGGAGTTGCTCCACCAATTGCCTTGCCTTTTCGGGGTTGGTAACGGTCGATTGCAAGGCGTAGTGAATCGTCAGGCCCATCGGTCGTGTCCTCGGTAGGATAACCTACCGTAGATATTTGTCTGGTAGAAAGTAATGTGGCTTCAATTTCGGCATGTTAAACAATAAAATCTCGCTGTGGACTTTCACGCTTTGGAAAACATCGTGTGGCAACGTGACGATGCTCGTGATGGGCGGATGGTTCTGTTCAACTGCGGAAATTCCGCAGTTGACTGTAGCTCCCTTCGGACGCTGGCTACCGTCTTCGGCACGGATCTTCTCGACCAATTCTGGTGCAGATTTACTGATGTATTTCACCGCTGCCACATAGGTCGCATTTGTTTTTGCGATCCGAGCGGCTGCCGCACTGGCTTTGCCGGATAAGGTAGCCAATTTTTTGTCTACCTTTTCCCCTCGTCCCTTGGATAGTCGTTGGCGTTCTCTGGCTTCCTTTTCCAGCAGCGGAAGCAAATCGAGGGCAATTACCGCTCGCTGGCTGCTGGTTAGGTGGCGGCGAATGAGATTCTCCGAAATTACCCACTCCAAAGGCGATCCCTCACCGTCCCAGTTCACAAAACGAGGCTTCACACCAGCAATTCTGCATGCCAAAAACCGGTTTCGCCCATCAAGAATTTGTCCTCTATATAAAACGATGGGATTCTGCAAGCCATTGGCTTTAATGTCGGCAGCAAGTTCCTTGAGTTCTACCTTTTCCAATTGTGGGAACAGACGGCAGGCGGGATGAAGTGTAAGCTTTTTCATTCCGTCAAGTTTAATCATTTTCTCGAATATGTCGAGATGGAAATGCGGCACTTCTCGTGGGGATTCCTATTCGGGAATTATAGCGACAAGTTGGGGTGGGCCTTTAGAAGCCTTCCGTTTGCCAATTGACATTAGCAGGTACAGGCTCTTCTTCCTCTTCCTCATCTTGATAGCCAAACTCAGAAGCAATGCAGCGAAACTCTTCGTAACTAATTCCATGCGAGGTCTCGTCCGAATAGTAATTATCCTGGCCCTCGCCGCCCACAAATGTTGCTTCTCCACCATAATACATGTCGGGCTCAAAATATTTCAGGCAAATAGTCAGTGTTGGGTATTGTCGAGACATTGCCCGAATAACGGGCACAGGAGGGCTGTTGACAGTTGAGAATAGTATATCGGTGCCATCCTCGAAAACACAATAATCCTCTTCGTCTTCCAAATCCCACTTCGTTTCCCAGTGTTCGATACGCCAATGATACCATGGTTTTTCGACAATATCGGCTCTGACACTTTGGATATGTTCTTCTAAGACCTCGGAACAGTTGGATAAGGATGCATTGAATGCTATCCTTTTTTTGCCCGTATTACTTGCCATCAAATCATCAATGATTTCGTTTGTATATTCCTCTGGTTCAGGCAGGATCTTGTTAAAAATGTCCTCCCCAGTCCATACCTCATCTATCAATCGCTGTATATCTTCATCTGGCCCATCTATTATTAGTTTATTCAAACACCAATTAGCCATGATTTATCTCCTTGTAATGATTTGTTGATTTTATTTTTAAACATATCACTCTGCGATATATCCGTTCAACTCCCCCTCCTAAATAGATTGGGTCACATGCCATCATTGGAATCGAACTAATCTACATCAACTGGATTGTAGTTCTGTAACGCTTCGTACAGTTTCGCTCGCCACTCATTGGCCTTCACATAATTTTCGAGGAATTGAGTCAACGCAGGCATTATTTCGTTTTCTACAATTTCAGCGTTATATACCCATTCCTCTTTCGTCTTTATATTTTTAATTATCAATCTGGTTGGACCCTCCCTGTCTGGTTCAGTCTCCAACCAATAAGCCACATATTCTCTAAATGATGCTAATTTTGTTTTAGTCATATAAGTTATTCCTATAATTAGTGTTGTTGTTTACCAACTCCCCGTCCATATAGATTCTTTTTTCGTTCGACAATCGCACGAGATTCGCTGTCTGCCGCTACGAGGGCAGCGTGCTATATCGCAGTCTTTGTCGTGCGGTTGGCCAACCTGCACACCGCAATCAGGGCAAGTTTCATCGGTAGCCTCTACAGCCTCCAAGACTTGGTGTAGGTCCTCCCAAGGAATAAGCACCAATGTACGCACCCGAATACCTGAACCACCTCCACGCTTATTAAATACGACACACTTGTACTTCCATCTCGTTTCCAATAACATGTCCACCGAGACTATGTGAAAGTAATATTCAGATACCATTTGAACAAAGGGCTGAACATGCTCGGGCGAATGAAAATAAAGTCCCACGAATTGTGGAGAAAGATTACCAGCAGCAACACTGTAGCCAGCCTGACTCAGGGTTTTGACAAGTTTGGCATGAAGTTCGTGCAGTTTTGAACTGATTTCTAACGTGCCATTTGTTGGATCAGTTTCAATGTCTTCTTTATCATGACCGATTTGCCACCAGCCACGGATTTCCTGGTCGTCCCAACCACAATTCAATTCTCCGCACCAGTATTCTTCGGTAATGAGTTCTTTCGCTCGTTCTTCGGCTTCCTCAGTCATTTTCTCTTTACATTCTTCTGTTAATTCAATTTCCTCAATGTCATACCAAAAAGACACTGATTGGCGGCAGACCTCAACAGTGCCGCAAAAATATTTGTCAGAATCAGTAATAGTCATTTTATAAACCTCCTAAATTACATGTAGACAGAGTATCAGCCGTCGCCCATGTGATACGATCACCTGAGTGAGATGCGACTCACGATCCGTCGTAGAGTCACCGAACTGATGCTTTGCCTCTTTGGCATCGCTTAAGTCCAATCCGCAGATTGGGCAAGGTTGTTGAAGTCCTCGTGAACTTCGAACGTGGTTAATTATCGCAGAAATATTTTTGCTGTCAATAGTTTTTTGCTGAAACGGTATTTTCAACCCAGTATGACATCAGGTTTGCACGAGTACTTGACTTTTTGTCCACAAAAAGAAACCACCTCACAAAGAAGCGGTTGGTTTCAAGTTGTAAACTGCAATCACTAAAGTTCTATGATACTTTACCTGTTAAAGATTGAAACCAATCTATGGGCCATAAGGATAAAATACTCTTGGATTATATAAAAGCTTAACGGCATTAAGTCATTGCACGAGGATTTATCTTATGTCCTAAAAAAAGAAACCGCCTCAAAAATAGAAGCGGTATTTTTAAAAAATAATTGTGTCGTAACCACTATTATAGATTGTCATCCTATTTATAGTAGTGTCGTTACCATGAAAAATATAAACAAAGTTACAGAATCATCCGCAACCAAATACTTGAAATGGTTCTTTTATAATGGCTGTGCCAAATTTTATCTTGGCTGGCGTTATGAGGAAGTAGAGATCCTTCCAGATTTTACAGAAATAATTATAGTCCCCGCAGGGGCAAGGATCTGGCCCACGCCAACGGATGATAAAAGAATTCGTTGGAATCCCGTTTGGGATCATCTTAAAGGGCTTCCCAGAGGCGTATGTCGAGGACGAAATGAAAAGTACCTGCCTTTTGTTTCTGTAGATTTGGACCGTCATGACGGCAGCATTCCAGCGAAACAACATATTTATAATGTGTTAAAGACGGGCAGACTTCTGAGAAAACACTATGGCAATCTGCGTTGGTTAGTTGAGGTCAATCCATTGAACGGAAGTACCAAATATTTTGGGTTTAAAAATCGACCCATTCCTGTTGCCCAAGCCAATGACATTAGTGCGAATATTCACAGATTATTAATTGACGCGGGACTGGGGAAAAGGGAGGTCTTTCCTTATAACAGCCCACAAGTGTTTTTACCTTTCAGGACTGGCAAAACGACCATTATAGACATGGGGATTTTGGGTAAATGTAATCGTCGGCGTCGCAATGGTGATTATAAATATGAACTCTTTGAGGCTTATAGTGCGGTGGCATTTGTTAAATGGTTGCAAAGTGGGACTCATTATAACGAACAGATCCTTTATAATACTCTTATAAGGGCCTGTAATAACCTGCCCGACATCGCAGAAGCGGAGCCTATAATAACCAACTTTGAGACTGATACTACCCCAATTAAATCCGTTATAGTGGTTGATGACGAAAAAGATTCATTCAAGCGTCAAAGGGAAGCACTGCTCGTATTTTGTCGGCGGAATCGGCGTGTGGTTACTGTTGATGAGGCCCTGACATTTATTCGTCAGAACAACCTATTCAGTGGTCGCTGGGAGGATAATTATAACAGACGGCGTTCCCGAGTGGAAAGTATTTTGCATTACATCTCCCAAACATTTGATCCTGCTCTGTGCAACGTTCATTATGATATAAAAGTTGGCAAGTATGATGCCTGGGCAAAGAGGCATTGCCCAAAGGGATGGCGTTCACCAACTAGGCATCGTGTTGATGAATATGGCCTCGTTACAGAAATTAAGGATCGGACTGTGGCTGATTGGCATTTTGTCTCGATCTTTTTGTCCGTTGTCGAGTATTGTTTGTTACAGGACAAAAACGCCGACAATTCGCTTCCTCATGTTCGGGCGGAAGAGCTTTGGGATTTATTGCTGGAAAGGGGCATTATAAATGTCAGTTTTTGTCCTAGAAAATGGAAGATTGTCAGAGATGTGTTGGAACGTCTGGGATTAATAACTGTAAATCACATTTGGTTTAGGGATCAGGCGATGTGTTGGGAAGTTGGCTTATATTTTCCAGGGCTTGGGTCATGGAAAGGAAGTAGGGTTAGAGGGTTGTTGGAGCCAGGGTCTTTAGAGGAATTAATAGGAAGAGGGAGAGAAAGAGGACATAACTCTTATTTGCAACAGAAAATTAATAATTTCCCGACTTTTAATCCTGTAAGCCGAGGTCCGCCATTTTCAGTTAATATCCAGGGTTCAGTATGACCTGGAACGTCGATTATTAACCAAGATCTCATTAATAACTGGGGGATAGTCCAGACGGAGGCAATCAAGAATGACTGACGCACTATAAGAAAGGGACCAGGTCGGGGATCATCTGGATGCCACTCAGCCCCCATTCGATCTCTTGCAAGCTCAGCCCGCCAAGGCATTTGGCTTGTTTCATTTCATCAGATTGGCGTTAATAACCGTAGATGGTTATTAATCTGTCGTTAATAATCCAATAATAAAGGATCATTGCCCTGAGGTTTAGCAATCCAACCGAGGCAACAGAAAGCTCCTTCGCCGATTTCCCAAGCGATTGTTTACGAGGGTATAGACTCCCCGGATGAAATTCGTCGGTACACAGTCTGCTTAGTAGTCCCCTGCCGCAGCAATCCCAGGACGGGGTTACGCTCGGGGAACAGTGTGGGGAACTAATCCGTGTGGGGAGAGGCTGCGGCTGCCATTTAATCCTTTAGAACATCCAAAAATGCAGCAAATTGGATACGCCCTGCAAATGATTTGGATTGGATACAGAATGCACAAAAGAAAAAAGCCATAACCCCCTATGGCTTAAAGCATTACAAATATCCCCGTCGTGATTCGAACACGAAACCTTCGGCTCCGGAGGCCGACGCTCTATCCAATTGAGCTACGGGGACAAATTTCATCGATTCCGCAAAAAAGTGCATTTAGAGGAATCTAAATACACTTGAGAGGAATATAGACGAAAATTTTACGGCTATCTCCAAAGGTTGTCAACACTTACGAAACTACTGCTTTTGGGCCTTAAAGTGCAAATAGAGGAAAAGAGTGGAAATTCGTGACGTTTTAGGGGAAGATAGTATGACATCACAAGAAGCACCACGGGTATAAAACAGAGCACCGCGGAAATGGTAAAACAAACCATTTATCAGATCCGTAATCATCGAACTATCGGCATTAGCTGATACCAATGTCCAGTGTTATAGTAATGCTGGAATGGCATCTTCTTCCGCTAAAACTTCATCAATAGCTTTTTCAAACTGCTTAGAATGCTTCCCAGCACGGACATGTCGGGCAATGTCAAAATCCTCTTCAGCGTC
This sequence comes from Thermoguttaceae bacterium, assembly GCA_049509395.1. Lineage (GTDB taxonomy): Bacteria > Planctomycetota > Planctomycetia > Pirellulales > Thermoguttaceae > JBEKIK01. The sequence continues at coordinate 13,572 of JBEKZY010000474.1, forward strand.
GGTATCAGTCCGACGGAAATTTTGCACGACTGCCTGTAATGCCGTAAAATGGGCTTGTCGGCTGTTTACGGCTGGGATTCGGGGATGCTTTGCAATCTTTCCCACATGGGATGGCAATTCGTCGTGCAATGAACCAAGAATCGGCGTACTCGTAATGTTTCCATTTCTTGTGGTAAGAGATTGTTCCAGCCCACGTTCGATGGACCAGTGCAACACGTTCGAATCGATTCTTGAATAAATCGGCGCTTGTGGTGTAACTTGTTTTATATCTGTGTCAATTCGACTCTCCTCGGTAGATTCCACTAAACCCACGGGCAGGGCTAAGGGTTCAGGGTTCGGGGTTCAGAACTGGATAGAAAAGAAAGGGGAATTGTTTGTTGGGGGAATTGGGATTTTTGAGCGTGGACGGGAAAAACATTTTTACGACCAAGGGGGCATGAATTAAGGGGTTGGGAAATAAGGGGTTAGGGTGCTTATTTTTTAGGCAGTTCTGTGCCTGAAAATTATCAGCGAGTTTTTTGGGGAGAAGGTGCGCGCAAGTGGATTGCGGGATATGGAGTTGGAATTTTTGGACAGGGG
>JBEKZY010000475.1:0-7271 GCA_049509395.1 Thermoguttaceae bacterium
GTTCCTCCAACTCCTGTTGACGAATCCAAAAATAGATCCGTCCTACGTCGCCCCAAATCGTTCCCAACTCCTTCTCATCGGTATCGATTTGGAACAACAGCCGCCAATCAGATGCTCCTTTTTCCAAAGTTTTACGTCGGGGATCTTTGTATCCACTATCATTACCCACATACAATCCATTCGATGCAAGTTGGCATTCTAATTTCATGTCGTTCTGAATCTGGTTAGGGTGACCAGATAGGCGATGAATTGTCTCTCCCTCGTTACAGATAGATTCCAGAAGGTCAATATAACCATCTTTTTCTTTCTCTGATAAATTCAATTGTTCACGTTCACTCGTGAGCCAAGATGGTATGGTTATTTCATTTGTGAATGTCAATGCACACGATTGAAAACGGCTTTCTTTTGGCAGGTTTTCAGGTATAGGAATTGAATGAAGATTATTTGATTCTCCATTGTAATAAATGGCTTTCCAGTTGCCTCGATCTTTAGGATCATATCCCCATTTCTGTTCTTTAGCCTCATAGAAAAAGTAAAGCATTCCAGTCTTTGGCAGTTGTTCATCAGGATTGTATGGAGCAATGTCGGGCAAGTAAAACTGGGCCATGAACGCCATTAGAGTCCCATTACAATCAGGCCAAGCCATACCTTCTGGCAGGTCAGGTGTCCCGCCCATTTTCGAACATCCAAGTTGCAGTTCGTCTTCAGAGACCGATTTAGTCTTGATACGGATTGAGACCATCGTGAACTTTTCCATATCATCTGTGACTCGGGAAAGTCCAAAGTTTTCAATTTGTTTTCGCAGTTCTTTTTTAGCGGCGTCAAGTCGCTCTGAATAAGGCGTCATTTTGTCCCTCGAAACTTCGGTAGAGATTTGTTTTATGTTTTGGAGTGGGGTTGTTATCATATCCTACTGTTAAAAGAGCCAATCCCAGAGTGTTGTCACTCCAACATGCTTCATTTCCCCATGTGCTTTTTGATAATCTGATGTGCCCTTTGGCGTGAAAGACCCGCCGCAAGTCCGATCATTTCATATTTGTAACCTGCTTTCCTCGCAGTAACCATGCAGCGAATCATTTCTTCTCTGGTTTTAGCCTTGCGGATATTCATCAACATTTCACTCCCGAGAATGATTTTCTCTTTGGATTGCTTCAGCTTTTGCCGTGAGAATGATGGCGATTTCGGATTTGCCCAATATGTATTTCCTATTACGTGTGGTTTATAAATATCATGTCTAGCCAATCGTGCATCGTTACTGGGAGGATCGCCAACCGCCTCTTGAAAATCATTGTAATCCTGCCATTGCTTGGGTAACAATCCATTTTGTTTCAAGCGTTGCCATGCGAAGTATGACTTCGTGTGACCCATAGAACGCTTTGCCCATGAACAACATAGACATTGGGTGGAACGTTTGTTGATGAGGCTGAATTCGTACACATTTTTTTGCACGCCGCAATCGCAACGGCAAAACCAAAACCTGGCCCCGCCTTTTTCCCCGGCATATTTTTGTACAACCCATTTTCCGAATCGCTTTCCAGTCAAATCTTTGGGAGGAATAGACCGCTTGGTTCTTTTGCGAATACTTTTAGGTTGTTTTTTCATGTTAAAGTATCCAAATAAATATGCTGTACATTGAAAATGCTCCCCTCACATCATCCAAAGCCCATACACGAGGAATACAACGCCTACCCCGCCAAAGGCAATAGCGGCGAACCAAAATCGCCTGCGTTTCGTCAAAACAGCAATCGCTCCTACGGCGATGGCTATCTGAAACATGGTCACGCTTCGAGCCAAGATCGAATGGCGTTGCAAATGTGCCGCCGATTCACGCTGCAACTCATCTGCCTTGTCTTTAATTTCCGCTTGTTCCTTCTGGTATTTCTCCAATTTGGATTCGTCTTTTTCGTCCACTTGTTTACCCAATGCCGAAAGGATTTCCGTTTTGGTATTGAGGAGGTTGGCTTTAATGCCCTTCGCTTGATAATAATTCCACTGGTCGGAAGATTGGATTTGCAGGATCATCGCCTCGTCGGAGTGATGTTCAGCAATCAAGGAGGTGACGGCGGCAAGTACGGCCAGGAACGCAGCGGATAAAGCCACTCCCAGCACCCATTTTTCACTAGAGCCATGTGCGTGATGCTCAAGATCCTCTTGAGTTTGTTCCAAAGGCACTTCGGGCTGATCCATGATGGGACTCCTTGTATAATTGTTAACCGAACAAATTTTAGATATGCTTTGAAAAAAAACAAGGAACAAGGTGCTTATATCGCCTCTTAAGCCTGCCCTAAAGACGGTTACATTCTTCGACGAAATAGTGGTAATCCATGTAAAATCATGCCGATTTGGGATGCGGCAAACCAAGCAAGAAGCAGGTTGAGCAAGACCGCTCCAAGCATCGTCCACCACTGGAATCTATCCCTCAGATCGGAAGCCGCACCTTTCATTTCAATAATCCCAGCCTGTACCCTCTCAATCCGTTGGCATAGGTTAGCCATTCTTGTTTCTATTTGAGCAAGGCGTGCCACGACCCTTGCGGCGATCCTGCGGGCTGATGCTGCATCATCACGTATATCTATAAGTCCCTGCCGAACTTCCTGAAGTGTCGTCAGTATCTCGACCAAAGATTCCGAGCAACTCTGTAGTCGTTCAGTCATCTCTATACCCATAGAATCTTTGTGGGTTGCTGCATATTCGGATGTCACCACGGCATCCGAAACCTTACCTACGCCTACAGCCACTGCATGTGTTGAATCTATCCAAGTCTCAGCAGTTTTCAGGGGCTCAAAAACCTCCTCATCCAACAACTTCAACAGTGATGTGATCTTTGTTTTGATCTCAGCCTCGTTATCTGGGAGACTATTTACGGCATTGGAAATCGACCCGATTCGCCTGTTGCCATTTTTAAAGGCATTTTCTATCCGATCCAGCTTCTCGTCCATAAAATTCAGCGAGTTGTCGGCTGCCTTGAATATACCATCACCAATTGCGTCCACACGGCCCTTTACAAGCCAAACGCCAACGATCCCTGCAAGGCATAAAATCAGCATCACAGACGCCAGGAGAATGATTCCCAATCCAGCGGTGCGTCTGATGGCATTCATAAAGACCTCGATTAGGGGCTCGATCCGTTGTTTCTCTTCACTGGCCCCTGCGATACCCTAATCCCTACGAGAAACGCCACTAATACGGCGATATAGAACTGGCCCATCATCGCCTCCAGCCAGGATAGGGTGCGGGCAGGAGGGGACACAGGTGTAATGTCGCCGTATCCCACCGTAGTCATTGTCACAAAGCTGTAATAGATTAGAACAGGCTGCCGTGTTTCCGCTGAATTTAGGGTATCGGCCAATTTGCCCGCTGCCTGAAACGAACCAGGATTGAGTACCTCAGTCATCGAGTAGAGCGATCCCCATGCCATGCCAACGAGCAGGTAGACACAGATTGCTCCGAAGATGCTATCCAGGGAGATGCTGCCCTGCGTGAAGATGGCCCGCAGAATCATTGCCGCCACGAACGCCAGGAAGATGATTTCCAAGAAATGATCGGTCAAGGTGATAATATCCTCGCTGGAGGTGGCTAGAAGGTAGGCCAGCCATCTTCCCAGTATAGCCAAAACGCCCAATATCAGAACTGCCCATCTCAGCCAACGACCCTCGGACAGCGACAGGATTGCTGCAACCATAACTAGCGAGAGTACAGGACATCGAATAATGGACTTCGGACGGAAAAGCCCCGCACCATCGGCTGGATGACCAGCAGCAAGATCAGCGTAATTAGCAAAACCAGAAACCGCCAAGGGCGGTATTGCTGCATGGGATGTAAAGTCATAAATACTCACCCTTCGCTTTCATCGTAATCGTGTTTTCGGGCGGCTCGCCAGCCCTCTTCCCAAGAGCAATGCTCGTCCGTGTCTTCCTCATACGGATTATCGCTGACATCGACGCCTTCCCAATAGGCATCGTAACCTTCCTCAAAGGCATCGTTGGTGCCTTCCTCGCAGCAACCATGTTCAAGCTCGATTGCCTCCAAGGTCAATGCTAGCTGCGATTTCCTCGGGAAAAACAATACCATGTTGAAAGTGATGACTAGAGCAGAACCTACAGGGCTAAATCTTATACCCCCCCATATGCGTACTGCAATCAGTACTTTTTTTAAGAAAATTTTCCACCTAACAAAAACCATATATCTTCTTATACATCAAGGTGTTACGAGATTTATTCTATTTGTATTGAGATACCCATATTAGAAATAAGAAAGAATTTCCGATAAAACTGTTGAAATTGTGGGGGATTTTAGTAGAATGCGGTTATTAGCCATGTAGTGCAAGATGTAACATACAACCCGTTAATGTATGAGGCAGCGTTCGCACCCACTTGATTATTAAACGTCCTTTTAATGGGCGGCTCTTCTTGTTGGGTGCATTGTTCGTTCGGTCTATCGATTGGATTGAATTTATTAATCAGGTCACAAGTCGATATGTATTGGTTTGTACAAAACTATCCTGGCTATCAGTACTAAATCTAAACCAATCATTTTCATCAAGCTAACTTTCAGAGGTTACCACATGGGCACGTCAACAATTTTACGTTCTTTGACCGGCAAATTATTTGCGATTGCACTCATTCTCGCTATTCTTTCTAGTACGGCGGATGCAGGACTTATCCCTGTGGGCGGTGCGGAACCGGCAACGGGGCCAGGTATGGGAAGCGTCTCTGTTCCGGTTATTTTGACATTAAACCCAGACAACGGAAACCTAGCTGGTGGTGGACCGTTAGACAATAATATTACCGTTCCCATCAAGCGGTTTGACAACCCCGGCTACATCGATATTGTATTCGATGTCACACCTACCAATGGCGTGACCGAGTACAAGGTCTTTGAGTCTGTTGACAATAATACCTTGACCAACTGGTCCAGTTACTTAATTGAGTTGGGTTTTGGTTCTGGTGCGAGCTTTATTCAGTCTCCATCCGGTGATGGATTGGATTTTGGTGCCCCTAACTATACCCCGCCTCTCGTTTCATCCGCTTTTTCCACTGTTGTTCCAACCGAGGATCTTCTCGTGTTTACGAATGGAACTCAAGGCAGTGGTTCGGAAACCTATCAATTTCGCATAGATGTCCCCAATTTGTCTACTGGTACATTTACTTTGCGTCAAATCCCGATCCCTGTCCCTGAACCAAGTGCTTGCTTGCTCTTGCTTTGTGCTTTGACATGCATGTGGCTTTACCGCAAATATCGTTCATAAACATTCCTGACTTTCGATACTTTCAATGCCACTTGTCGATTCGATAAGTGGCATTTTTTTATTCACCAGGCATGTTGTGTATTTGTTACCTTGCTCCCCAAGAAATTCAGCTTTGACAAGTTTGACTCATTGCAAAAGGAATTTTTGCTAGGAGTAGCCTTTTTACCGCCCAACTTTGTTCAGTTCTTTATTGACATGGTTAAAGTCAAATAGTTTGGGGTCAAATTCTCCGCCGATCCATTCCAACAATTCTTCATGCCGTTGGCAAGGGATACGAACCTGTCGTTGAAAGTGAAGTCTGCTTCCTTCATTTCCCCATGTGCTTATTGATAATTATGTTTACCCTCTGGCGTGAAAGACCTGCTGCAAGGCCAATCAGGTCAAAAGTGTGACCCGCCTTCCTCGCAGCAACCATGCAGCGAATCATTTCATCTCTGGTTTTGGCTTTGCGGATTTTTATCAATATCTTATTGCCAATAATAGCTTGATCTTTGAGATATGCACGCATTTGCGGTCGATTAGGCGACTCTTTGAAAGTAAGCCAATAGGTATTTCCTGGTGAGTGCGGCTTGTTGTTGTTATATCTCCACAATCGTGCATCATTACTGGGAGGATCACCAATATCCTTTATGAACGCTTCGTAATCCTGCCATTTCTTGGGCAATGATCCATTTTGTTTCAAGCGTTGCCATGCGAAGTATGACTTTGTGTGACCCATAGAACGCTTTGCCCATGAACAACGTAGGCATTGGGTGGAACGTTTGTTGATGAGGTTGAACTCGTGTACATTTTTTTGCACACCGCAATCGCAATGGCAAAGCCACATCTGATTCCCAGCAGATTCAAGCACAACCCACTTTCCGAATCGTTTTCCAGTCAAATCTTTGGGCTTTGACCGCTTAGTTCTTTTGCGAATAGTTTTAGGTTGTTTTTTCATATCAGCCCTCCCAATCGCCCGCATAAGCCAAATTATACCCTGTTTTCCAATATGGACTTTCGCTGTCCGTGCAATGGGCTTCCCGATGCCCTTCCGCTGCCCCGTGTCGATGCCATTTATTACAATGTTTGCACCAAACCAACCAATGCGTTGAGCCCCCAATCACGGCTTCATAGGCGGGAAGGACGGGGGCATCCAGGTCGATGAGATCGAATTCTGAGATCGGTACTTTCATTTTTGGAGCCTATTCCCCATTGCCGCCAATTGTTCTTCAGAAGGAAATCCCGTGACTCGATACCGTGGTGGGTACATCTCAAGTCGTTCCATCAGATCACCCACCTCGTCCAGGGCCTTTTGACGTTCGACCATGGCTGTTTCTCCATCCCGCCGAGTGAACACCACCATGTCCGTCTCGGGCAACAACGCAACCACGCCTTCCGCCCACACAGCATAGCTGAATATCTTACCATCTGGAGCTTGAATAATACTGAACGTCGCCACAAAGACATCCACGCCGTTCTTGATGTTCATCTTGTCAAGCAGATCCTTTTGCTCGGCGTAGTCCCGCCCCAATGAATGGAGGTGAAGTTGCTGAAACTCCTTGTAGAGGGAGTGCGACACGTCGGGCAGCCAAGGCACCCACTCATCGCCGTCCAACCGAAGGGCAATGCCTGAGATTGGGCGTGGCTCCTTGAGTGCCTCGGTCGTCATCGCCAGCATTGCGTTTAACCCTTCAATATCGTCAGAGCCAGCGACGACTAGGTTATCTCGATTGGGGATCATGGCGATGGGTTCGCCTTTGACGTGAAACTGACGAATGAGATCGGTCAAGATCAGTCGGGAGCCATCATAACTGTCGCCCGCTGCCGAGAGGTAAACGCCTTCGCCTGTTGGGGGACCAATGAACTTCAACGATAATTGTGACAAGTTCTTGCAAGCGATCTCCAACGCCTCGTAGAAAGTCATGTAAACAACGGTTGAAAACCGTGGCGCGTGTGGGTTGAAAAGTGTAGCGCTCAGGATGAAAGATGGTTCTATTGTAACTCCGATGTTAAGGGAAAGAAAGTAGTCTACCCTGACCTAGGT